>JAYTLO010000345.1:0-1262 GCA_043729385.1 Akkermansiaceae bacterium | reverse complement strand
CGACGCCGTCGTCGAGGGCACCCTCACCCGCCTCCGTCCCAAGCTCATGACCGCGCTCGTCGCCTCGTTAGGCTTTCTCCCCATGGCCCTCGCCACCGGTGCCGGAGCGGAAGTCCAGCGCCCGATCGCCACCGTCGTCATCGGCGGCATCCTCACCTCCACTTTCCTCACGCTGCTCGTGGTGCCTCTGCTCTACGAATGGCTGGAGCGCAAAACCAAACCCAGAAACCAAACCCCATCAGAACCATGAAAACCATCACCCGCATTCTCACCGCCGCCGTGCTCGTCGCCCTCACCGGCAGCGTATTCGCCGCTGCCACCGTCAAGGCCGGACCTCGTAAGGGCCGCATCCTCGAAATCGAAAACCAACAGGCCGAGTTCTTCATCGAGAAGGACCGCACCATCAGCATCGCGTTTTACGACGCCGCCATGAAGCCCCAGCCCGCCGCCGCGCAAGTCGTCACCGCCACCGCCGAGGCACCCACTGGCAAGGTGAAGCTCGAGTTCGACAAAAAAGGCGATCTGCTGGTTTCCAAGATCCCGCTGCCCGAGGGCAAGGACTATACCATCGTCGTCCAAGTCAAAGCCACCGCCGATGCCAAGCCCAAGAACTTCCGCATCCTGCTAGATCTGGCTGAGTGCGGCGAATGCCACAATCCGGAATACGCCTGCACTTGCGAGCACTGACCGGCTTGGCAGGTGCAGACAGATTGGCCTTCCGGTTTTGACAAAATCCGGCGTTCCTGCTCGCCTTGCTCCCGACAAGGATTTCCTGCCTGATCTCGCTTTTGGCGGAAATGAAACCACGCTTGGCGGGGAAAGATCTACAATGCCGACATCCACCAATCCCACCCCGAGGAAATCGGAATGATCTGGAACTATATCGCCGTGATGGCGGGAGGTGCGGCGGGCGTCGGCTGCCGCATGTTCATTTCTAACTGGATCGCCGACAATCTCGGGCAGGTGTTTCCTTGGGGCACGCTGCTCGTCAACGTGAGCGGATGCCTCATCATTGGTATATTCACAGGACTCACTGGCCCGGATGGCTTGGTGCCGGCCACTCCCATCATCCGCCAGGTGGTGGCCATAGGCGTGCTGGGTGGCTTCACCACTTATTCATCCTTCAGCTTACAAACCATCAACTTGCTTACCGAGGGAAAAGTCCTCTATGGGTTGAGTAACATTTTTCTAACGCTCCTACTGTGTCTTGCTGGCACTTGGATCGGCCTCGTATTCGCCGGTGCTCTGCAACCAAAGTAATC
>JAYTLO010000344.1:0-2332 GCA_043729385.1 Akkermansiaceae bacterium | reverse complement strand
GTTTTCAACCGCCACGCCCATCATTCAAACAAGGCTTGGCGGTTGAAAACCGCCGCCACGCCCCCTATTGATTCGACTTATCGAACGCCGCATCAAACGCGATCTTGCTCGTCGGGAAATCCACGCTTCTCACAAACGCTGCCGCTTCTTCCCCGCCGTGGACGCGGTCCATGCGGATGTCTTCCCACTCGACGGAGAGCGGGCCTTTATAACCCACGTCGTTGAGCGCGACGATGATGTCCTCGAACTCAATATCGCCGTGGCCCAGCGAGCGGAAGTCCCAGAAGCGGCGAGCGTCGCCGAAATTCGTATGACCGCCAAAGACGCCGACTGAGCCGTCGCCGTGGTTCCACCAAGCGTCCTTCATGTGGACGTGGTAGATGCGGGTGCCGAGATCGCGGATGAATTTCACGTAGTCCACGCCCTGATAGCCGAGGTGCGATGGATCGTAGTTGAAGCCGAACCGCTTGTGATTGCCCACAGCTGCTAGAGCGCGTTGGGCAGAGGCGATGTCGAAGGCGATTTCCGTCGGGTGGACTTCGAGGGCGAAGTTCACATCGAGTTTGTCATAAGCGTCCAAGATCGGCAGCCAGCGTTTGGCGAAATCCTTGAAACCCTTTTCATAATACTCCTGCGAAGTCGGCGGGAAGGCGTAGAGCGAGTGCCAGATCGAGGAGCCGGTGAAGCCATTAACGACCGCCGGAAATTCGTCCTTTCCATTGCGATCTGGCTTGGCGTTGAAGAACGCGCGCGCTGCCTTGCCGGTGGCGATCATTTGCTTGGCCGCCCGCTTGCGGACGCCTTCTGGATCGCCGTCGCCCCAGACTTCGGGCGAGAGAATGGCCTTGTGGCGCTCGTCGATGAGATCGCAAACCGCTTGGCCGACGAGGTGATTGGAGACCGCATAACAGGTGAGTCCATGAGCGGCTAACAGCTCCCATTTATCCTTCACGTAGGACTTGCTAGAAAGCGCGGCGTCCACATCGAAGTGGTCGCCCCAGCAGGCGAGTTCGAGGCCGTCGTAGCCCATTTCATAGGCCAGCGGGGCGAGTTCGGCGAGCGGGAGATCGGCCCATTGGCCGGTGAAAAGTGTGACGGGGCGTGACATGGTTTTAGTTGGTTTGGGTCGCGGCAGAATGGCTGCAACCTCTCGCAGAAACCAAGGAAAAACGCTGGCAGATCGCTTGGTGGAAAAAATCGAGATTCCCCTAGCAGATCGAAACTTAACGAGGCTTTGCAAGCCAAGTTCAAACTCGCCACTTCCCTCACCACGGACGGAAATTAAAGTAGCCTCACAAGGGCTCGAACCTTGAATAACAGAATCAAAATCTGCGGTGTTACCATTACACTATGAGGCTTTTTGCCTGCGGCGGGCGCAAACTAAACCGGCTTCCCCGGTTTTGGCAACTGGGAAAATGAATCATTGTCGCTGAGAGTCGAAGCGGTATTCCTACCCAGAAAATCCCGCCTTTTGGGTGCTTTGAAATTTCCCCGAAGCCGCGATGGACGGAGGTTGAGGATTCCGCTTGGATCAGCGTTAGACACACTCATGGACCAGCTTAATCATCTTTTGGAAAACAATCGGGCCTGGGCAAAGTCGATCAGCGCGAACGATCCCGACTTTTTCCGCAAGCTGGCCGACCAGCAAAACCCGGAATATTTGTGGATCGGCTGCTCGGACAGCCGCGTGCCGGCCAACCAAATCACGGGCTTGGCTCCTGGCGAAGTCTTCGTCCACCGCAACGTGGCCAACATTGTCGCAGAAACGGATTTCAATGTCTTGGCGGTGATTCAATACGCCGTGGATGTCCTGAAGGTCCGACACATCATCGTCTGCGGTCACTACGGCTGCGGCGGAGTTCAGGCCGCTTTGGAAAATTTTCGACACGGAATGATCGACAACTGGCTGGCTGGCATTCGGACCCTAAGTCGTCTGCATCGAAAAGAACTGGAAGCTCTGGAACCCGAGGCCGCTGTGGACCGCCTCTGCGAACTCAACGTCATCGACCAAGCCGACCACGTCGCCCGAACCACGATCTTGGAAGACGCGTGGGAGCGCGGACAGCAGATTTCCATCCACAGCTGGATTTACCGTTTGGAATCCGGCATCATTAAACCACTTCGCAATCACATCAGGACTCCCCTCGGATCATCTACAGTCGAGGATTTACCCACTCTCGGTGAAACCTGAGATTCTGATTGATCCAGAGGGGATCTGATGCATCTTCCCGCTGTCACAAGTGACGGGGGCGTTCTGGTTTCGACGGGATGTTTGACGCGCTGGTTGCACGTAGAGGTTGAACGGTTGGCCTCTTTAAAAAGCCGCTCAAAA
>JAYTLO010000343.1:0-2917 GCA_043729385.1 Akkermansiaceae bacterium | reverse complement strand
AAGGTATCCGACGTTATGGCTTTCATGGATTGTCGTATGAATTTCTGGTTCAGGAACTCGCTCGGTTGGCTCCCCGGAAGCTTTTGAGATATTTCTCCAGGCTTCGCCCATCCGTTAACATGACACCGGTGATTAACGGCAGGCGGGTGAGCCACCAGGCTTCCAGCAACTCGATCGCGTTGAACTCGCTGAGGCTGAAGTAGCCCATGTCCCGCAACACATCTTCCCAGCCATCCGGCACCTCGCCGCGCTTGATGCTTTCGTTCTCCGCGCGCCGGTTGCGCTGGCGCGGTACTTCGACGAACGAAGCGTCCACGATGTTGCCTTTGCGGGTGATGGAGCCCTTCTCCTCCAAGCGCCCAGTATAAGCCAATGCCATTAAGGACTCGTTAGAGTGAGGGCGATTTTCTTCACCAGCGGGATTGACGTCGGCTGGCGGATCTTTTTCCAGTTCTTCGCCGGCTGGCGCAGGCCGCGGTCGCAACTGCGCGGTTTCCGGTCGGGGATCCGGGCGCTGACGGCGAGTTCCACCAGCACGCGCCGGGTCCATTCGGCGCGGGCGGCGGCGGCGATGAGGTCGCGGCCTAGCTCCATCACCCGGCACAGCGCCACGGTGGCTTCGAGGACTTTGGCGAAGCTGATTTTCCTCATCGCCACGCCTGCCGCGGTCGCCACCGCGGCACGCTGACGGGCGATGACGGCCGCCGCCATCAGCAGCGCGAGCGCTTCCTGGGCGGCCGTTTCGGGGGTCTGCGCGTCTAGCAGGTTGGCGCGGCCGTGGAGGTGGCTCTTGAGTTCGCGGTAGAACAGTTCGTGCTCCCAGCGGGTGGCGTAGAGTTCGACGAGTGTCAGCGCGGGGTGGGTTTTGTGATCGAGCAGACTGGTCCAGAGGCGGAGTTTGACGGGCTTTTCCCGGCCTTCGAAGCTCACTTCCGCTTCGATGTCGCGCAGCCGCAACGTGCCGAGAAGCTTGCGGGTCTGCGGGTGAAAGACATCCACATCGATCAGCCGGGGGAACCGTCGGGAAGGATTTTCACGAGCCGTGACTTCATGTTTTCCTTGGTCCGGAAAAGCAGCGCGCCGCCGTCGCGTTGCAAGCCGGGGAGGATCTCATGGATCAGCGACGGGGTGCCGTAGAGCCGGTCGCCTAACAAGAGCGTGCGGGGCGGGATGGCTCCTTGGGCGCAGACCTGGCGCACCAGCGTCAGCTCGCCCTGGTTTTCCCAGCCGAAGGCGGCGGCGAGCGGCTGGTGGGTGCCGAGTTCGACGAGGACCACGCTGCCCAGGCGGGCGAACGCCGGCTCGCCGGTGCCGCCCCGGCAGCGGCTTTTGATCGCCCGCGACTTCATCGCGGGGGTGTTGCGCAGGTTGTGGCTGGTGCCGTCGACGGCGGCGAGGCGCAAGCTTTGATAGAACGCGTCCGGCTGGGCCTGCGGCTCGGCGAGCGGAGCCAAGGCGCGGGGCAGGACCTCGGCCACCAGCTCCCAGCCGATGGAGGCGCCGCGCTGACTCAAGGCGCTGTTGGAGATGAGGGTGCCGGTGATCTGTTTCACGTGTCCGGCAAAATCGCCAAGCGGACTCATGACATGAAAAACCTTGGCCATCAACCACTGCCAGCCCGAGAGTTTGGGCAAGACACCGCCGCGCGGACTGTGGCTGAGGAAGATTTCCTCAGCGACATGCGGTGGCAGGAGATGCTCAAAAAGGTGGACGAAATCACCCGAAAATGCGGGCGAGCCGGGGATCGGTGCGGATTGCACCCGCCCAATCAAAACATCTGTTGGGAAAGTACCAGTGCAATTTGCAACATCAGCCGTCCCCGGTCTAACGAGTCCTTAATGGCATTGCAGTATAAGCCGCGAAGAGTTCGTCGTGGAGTTGGGCACGGGTGAGCTTTTCGCGGAATTCGCGGATGGTGTTCTGGTCCGGGACCGTGTCGACCTCGGTGATGTCGAGGAAGTCATGGAAACTGCGACGGTCGAGAATCTGATATTGGGTCTGTTCGTCGGGCAAGCCGAAGAGGGATTGCAAGACGAGAACTTTGAGAGTTGATTTGATTGAGCACGTCACCGATGGATTGCACCTGATGAAGTCTGTCGGATTTGTCAAAGAATCCCATATCCGCTCGATTGATATATCTTTTCCGTTTGGCCATCGCAGTGATTGAAAGTATTTTCAGTGCCAGAAGCCGTTGATCCCACGCGGATTATGAGTTTATAGATGTGCCCTTTTGTATTTCGGGGGATCAATCGTGCTTGTAGATGCCGACGCCTTTGACGTCATTCCATGAGGTGGTTTGTGACGGAGGAGGCCTTGATTGGTTTCGGCTTTTCCACTCGGCTGTTTATCCTGAAGTGAGTTATTCGGGAGCGAAGCGTTGATCTGGTTTCCATTTCCAGTTCAGCACCACTGGCATGTCCTCGCCGTGTTGCTCGATATATTCGGTGTGGGAGGTCAACCACGCGGCGAATTGCTGTTTTAGCTGGACGCCATCATTCCCGGTTTGCGGCAGGCGGTCCACCGCAGCCATAGCCAAATGCAGACGGTCCAAGTTATTGAGCACTGTCATGTCGAAAGGGGTGGTGGTAGTGCCTTCCTCCCGGTAGCCGTGGACGTGAAAGTTGTCGTGATTGTGCCGCCGGTAAGTCAGGCGGTGGATCAGCGGAGCATAGCCATGGAAAGCGAAGATTACCGGTTTGCTGGTCGTAAACAGGGAGTCAAAGGCCTCGTCGCTCAATCCATGCGGGTGCTCCCTTGGTGATTGCAGCTTCATCAGGTCCACGACATTCACGACTCTGATTTTCAGCTCCGGCAAATCTTGCCGCATCAGGGAAACGGCAGCGAGGGTTTCCAGCGTGGGCACGTCACCGCAGCAGGCCATCACCACATCAGGTTCCCCGCCTTGATCGTTGCACGC
>JAYTLO010000342.1:0-39789 GCA_043729385.1 Akkermansiaceae bacterium | reverse complement strand
GTGCGGAGGCTCTTTTTGTTACGGGTGGTGACGTAACGTGAAGTCGGCTTGCCCTCGGCTTTCGCTTCGGTGCATTCTAGAATAATAATCTCGCGTGGCATGACTTTGGGGGCGGGAGGATGATTTAATCGTAGTCTTCGTCAAGAGAAACTGTTTCGGATTCTTCATCATCGACGTATTTCCCACCACTGAAGCCAACTTCGTTAGAAGGACGGAAGCGGCGGTTGCCATATTCCTTCTCCCATTGGGCTTGGCATTCGACTGTTAGGCGGGCAAATGGGATGGCTTCGAGGCGCGCTTGCGGAATTTTCCGGGACGACATTTCGCAAATCCCATAGGCACCGGATTGGATGCGACGGAGCGCTTGCTCGATTTCATAAAGTGCATCTTGTTCCTTCGCGAGGACGGAGAGAGCGAAGTCGCGGTCGTAAGCATCGCTGCCGGCGTCTCCTTGATGTTGGCCGCTGCCGGATGCTTCGGAACCTTCCGGGGCATTGCGAATGGTGTCTCGAGCCATGCCGGAAACGGCATCGACGAGGTCGTCGCGAAGGTCTAGCAGACGCTGGCGCTGCTTCTGGACAAAGGCGGGGCTGTGAGTTCCATTGCTGCCTGGGGCGACCGGATCACCTGCGTGACTTGGCGCAGCTTTCGGCGGAACGAACGGTGGCTTGATCGGCGCAGGCGGCGCGGGGAAATCGACCACTGACGAGCGCGGCTTGGTGGCTGGCACCTTTTTCACGGGAGCGATCGGCTTGGCCGGGGCTTCCACTTTCACAACCTTCACGATTGGCTTTTCCTCTGGCTTCGCGGGAGGCGAGGTCTTCTTAACGGGCTTCGCTGCGATTGCCTTCTTAAGTGGCGGAGCTTTCTTAGCAGGTGCGGGCTTCTTGGCCGGAGCGCTGGCCTTCACGGCTTTAGCGGCTGGCTTCTTCACCTTCGCGGCTGGCTTCGTGGTTTTGGCCGCAGGCTTCTTCTCCACCGGTTTGGCGGCGGGCTTCTTCGCTTTTGCGGCGGGCTTCGCGGGTTTGACGGCGGGCTTTGCTTTCCCTTTTTGGGGAGCAGGTTTTGAGGTAGTTTTCTTCGCGGCCATGGCGCAGAGATCAGGATGCGGGTGAATGAAATTTCGCCGTCCGCCCCGAAATGAAATCGCGGGTGTGTGACGAGCGCGGTGGGTTAGCCCGTGATCCACAGTCCATCAAGCGGAAAATTTATGGTTTGTAAAATAAGTGAATTGGCAGGTTTTCGGCGGGAGGCTTGAAATACCCCGATGGCTCCCTAAGGTGCGGCCCCGCATGCAGCTCAGCGCCATTGTCGAAGCCCTTCTCATCGCCTCCCAGAATCCCCTTCCATCGGAGGAAATCGCCCGCTTGGTGCGTGCTCGCGTGGCAGAGGCAGAGGATGTGAGGGTTCGCGAAACGGAAGAGGGCAAGGAAATCCCAGCGCTGCCAGACTGGTTGTTAGCGCTGAACGCGACGTCGGCCGAGCAGGTCGCTGAGGCCATCGGGGAATTGAATCTGGCCTATCAGGAAGGCGAGCGCGCCTTCACCCTGATCGAGCGCCCTAAAGGCTGGAAGTTATATACCAGGCTGGAATTCGGCGAATTCGTGCGCCAGCTTTTCCCCGGTCGCAAGCCCGAGCGGATGAGCGGCCCGGCGATGGAAACCCTGGCGATCATCGCCTACCGCCAGCCGATCACCAAGGCCGCAATCGAGGCCGTCCGCGGCGTGGCGTGTGATGGGATGATCCAAAAACTTCTCGACCGCGACCTAATCCGCATCGGTGGCCGGGCGGAATTGCCGGGGCGACCGCTACTTTATGAAACGACCGATTTGTTCTTCGAACACTTCGGCATCCGCTCCATCGACGATCTGCCGAACGCCACGGAACTCCGCAAAGTCAAACTGCCAGAGCCGAAGGAGGCCGCCCCACCGGCGGGCGACGGCGAGCAACAACTTGCTCTGGGTGCCGTCGGCATCCCGGCCGCCGCTGCCGCAGACCCATCTTCCACCGAAGCCTAACCACCCATTTTCCCTGTGAACCTCGACCACATCCGCTTCCAAATCGACACCATCGACCGCGATCTGCTAGACCTACTCTCCCGCCGCGCGGACTTGGTTCATGAAGTGGGCTTGGTGAAAAAGCGCGACGGCCTGCAAATTTACGCGCCCGAACGCGAGGAAGCGTTGCTGCGGCGGCTCGTCGAGATCAACGACGGTCGCCTGCCAGAAAAGTCGATCCGTGCAATCTATCGGGAAATCATGTCGGCCGCGCTCGCCTTGGAGGACGATCTAACCATCGCCTACCTCGGCCCGGAAGGGACGTGGACCCACCAAGCGGCGATCAAGAAATTTGGCCACTCGGTGAATTACTCCGCGCAGCCGAATTTCTCCGATGTCTTTGACAAAGTCGCCCGCCGGACTGCGAACTATGGGGTCGTGCCGATTGAAAATTCCACGGAAGGCGCGGTCTCGCACACGCTCGATTTGTTTGTGGACTCGCCGCTGCACATCTGTGCGCAGATCTTATTGCGCATCGAGAACGGCCTGATGGCGGCGATTCCGCGCGGCGAAATCAAGACGCTGTATTCGCATCCGCAGGTTTTCGGCCAATGCCGGAGCTGGATTCTGAAAAATTTCCCGGAGGCGGATCTCGTCGAAGTTTCCTCCACCACCAAGGCCGCCCAGATCGCCCGCGACCAAGGGGCGCAGGGAGCCGCCGCGCTCGGTGGCCCGCTCGCAGCAGAAATGTATGGGCTGACGCTGCTAGAAGAATCGATCCAAGACCGCGCCACTAACACCACGCGCTTTCTCGTGATCGGCGAGAAACCCTGCCCGCCGACTGGCAATGATCGGACTTCCATCTTATTCGCGATCCACGACCGGCCCGGCTCGTTGGTCAAGGCGTTGCAGGCCTTCGATCAATTTCACATCAATATGTCGAAAATCGAATCCCGCCCGTCCAAGCGCAAAGACTGGGAGTACATTTTCTACGTCGATCTCGCCGGTCACTGCGATGATCAAAAAGTTTCCGAGGCTCTCGACGAGCTCGGCAACCATTGCTCGCTGGTTAAATTGCTAGGTTCCTACCCGGACGCGGGTGAGTGAAACGGGATGAATTTCACTCCGATTCGAGGTGACCGGAATTGCTGAAAAATCGCAACAATGCAGGCTGGCATATCCGAACGGGTGCTGATTAGGTTCGCGCCGCATGAACGGAACAGTGGAATTGATCATCGATGGCAAGCCTCTCGCGCTGCCGACAGTTGTGGGAACCGAGGGAGAAGTGGGCATCGACGTGAGCGCTCTTCGAGCTAAAACCGGCTGCATCACGCTTGACCCCGGCTACGGCAACACCGGTGCCTGCAAAAGTGCGATCACTTTCATCGACGGTGAAAAGGGCATTCTCCAATACCGCGGCTATGACATCGCGGAGCTGGCCAAGAAGAGCACCTTCGTCGAGACCGCCTATTTATTGATCTACGGCGAGCTTCCCACTGCCGCCCAGCTTCAGGAATTTTCCGGCCAGCTCACGGAAAATCAGATGCTGCACCAGGACATGCAACATCACTTCGGCGCGTTTCCGCCGAAGGCCCATCCGATGTCGATCCTCTCGGCGATGATCCATGCGTCATCGGCCTATCCGAGCATGAAGACGCGCTACAAATCACTCAAAGAGGCGTTCCCGATCCATGCCGCGCGGCTCATTTCTCAGACCCGCACCATCGCCACGAGTTCCTATCGGAAAGCCGCCGGACTGCCACCGAGCTATCCGAAAACCAATCTAAAGTTCACCGAGAACTTCCTGCACATGATGTTTTCGCTGCCTGGCGAAGACTACGATCTGAAGCCGGAAGTCGTCCGCGCGCTCGATCTCATTTTCCTGCTCCATGCCGACCATGAGCAAAACTGCTCCACCTCCACTGTCCGAATGGTGGCCTCCAGCCAAGCCAATGTTTTCGCCTCCGCTTCCGCTGGCGTTTGCGCTCTCTGGGGTCCGCTCCACGGCGGCGCGAATCAAGCGGTGCTTGAAATGTTAGAGGAAATCCACAAAGACGGCGACGACGGCTCCAAGTTCCTCGAACAAGTCAAAAACAAGGTCGGCAACCGCCGCCTGATGGGCTTCGGCCACCGCGTTTACAAGAGCTTCGACCCACGCGCCGTCATCATTAAAGAGCAATGCGACAAGGTGCTCGCACAACTCAACGTTTCCGATCCGCTATTGGACATCGCCAAGAAACTCGAAGAAGTCGCCCTCCACGACGAATACTTCATTTCCCGCAAACTCTATCCGAACGTCGATTTCTACAGCGGCATCATCATGCGCGCCATCGGCATCCCGATGAACATGTTTACCGTGCTATTCGCGATCGGCCGCATGCCGGGCTGGGTCGCTAACTACAAGGAAGTCATGGACGACGCCGACAGCCGCATTTCCCGCCCGCGCCAGATTTACACGGGTGAAACACTGCGCAGCTACAAGTCGCTGGAAGAGCGGGCTTGAGTCTTGTAAGTAGTTTAATCCTCTAGGGCGTCTTCATTGCGCCCCCGAAGACACCCTGAAGGGTTGGACTACATGCGCTTATCGCCTCGGCCTGAACCCCATCGCGAATCGCAGCACCACCATCGGCAGGGCGGCTAACAGCAGCGCGGCGGCTGCCGTTTTCAAGCCCGGATAGATCCGCGC
Organism: Akkermansiaceae bacterium; assembly: GCA_043729385.1. GTDB lineage: Bacteria > Verrucomicrobiota > Verrucomicrobiia > Verrucomicrobiales > Akkermansiaceae > Luteolibacter. The sequence continues at coordinate 35,106 of JAYTLO010000342.1, read as the reverse complement.
GGCGTTGCGGTCCAACGCCGATAGAGCCTCGGCGACGACTTGTTCCTTGGGCACGTAAAACGATTTGCGGGAAGGCATCCCCGGCGAATCGGGGGAACGCCGCGAAACACTTCCGAACTCGGTCCGCACCGGCCCTGGGCAAACCGCGAGGACGCGGATTCCGTGCTCCTTGAGTTCGATCCGCAGCGCCTCGGAGAAGCTACTCACGTAGGCTTTCGTGGCGGCGTACACCGCGAAATCTGGAATCGGGATCACGCTGGCGAGCGAACTCAAATGAATGATCGCCCCGCCGCCTCGCCGGATCATTTCCGGGACCAGCAAATGGCTGAGATGGGTGAGAGCCTTGATGTTAACGTCCAACATCGCCTGGATTTTTTCCCACTCGGCAGAGGCGAATTCACCGTAGTCGCCGAGGCCCGCGTTGTTGACCAACAGATCGGGGAGAAATCCTCTAGCAGCTAACGTTTTGGCCAGTTGGTCACGCTCAGATGAGCGTTGCAAATCGACAGCAAACACCGCCACGGCGACATGCGGAAATTGTGCGCGGATGCGGTCTGCCAGTTGTTGCAGCAGCGGCTCGCGACGCGCCACGAGGACGAGCTTGCCGACCCGTGGCGCGATTTGAAGAGCGAACTCCTCGCCTAACCCGGAAGAAGCACCGGTGACGAGGGCACATGAAAAAGAAGCGGAATCGGGCATGGCGGAGTTTTACACCATGCCACTGAATCACGCCATCTGAGATTCGCCGTTAGGTCCTTGAGTGACCTGAACGATCCGCAGAGGAAGGCGAACGAGGATTTCTCCGTCGCAGCCGATGTCGATCGAGTAGATGCCAGCTTCTTCGAAGCGCAGGCCTTGGAGATTCATCACGATGTTGCGAGTGAGGAACGGCACGTTTTTCGGAAGCTGCACTTCGAACTCAGGCTCGATCGGCATGTTGTTAGGGTCGAGCGAGGCACCGTCCTCGTTGATGATGTTGATCGACAGCTTGTGACGGCCGGCATCTTCTGGGGTGAAGCAGAACCGCATGGCAAGGGCGCATGACGGGTGAACCACTGGCACGGCGCGGGCCGCGAGGGTGTCGAAGGTTCCGGAGATGACGAGCTTGCCATTGTAGTCGGCGGCGAAGTCACAGAGAGTGGCGATTTGGATGTCCATGATTGGATGTTAGGAAGGATTTAAACAATTACCCGCACCGATTTTGTGGTGGGGGGCCACTTGTCTGAAGGGATCGCGGCCAACCGTAAAGCGCAAAGAATCCGCCCGATGCAGATGATTGCCCAATCGTTGCAAGAGTCATTTGGTCTCGCGAAACACCTTCCACCTGAACGTTCGATAATTTTTTCAGACGGTCTGACGATTCGTTGATTTTATGGGGATTCCGGGCGATGAAAAATGAGATCCTCCCAAGTTATTCACATAGGAAATCTTTAGTAAATTTCGTGATGCCCTTGGCTTTCAACTCGGGAGTTCATCTGTCCAATTTACCGCCGAAAGTGTTGGCGCGGCTTGTGAATATCTTGGCTGTAACTGCGAGCAACCGCTTCACAACTTTCTATAATGCTCATTTTCAGCGATTTAATTTCCGATCACTCGTTTGAAGCTGCTGAGATAGTGAGAACAACTCGTTGCGCAGGTGTTGCATCATTCCACGGCCTAACTTCTCAAAGAAGACCTTGGGAAAGCCCGCTGGATCGTTGCCCGGACTGATTTCCAACATTCTCACCAAGTTATTCACAGGCGCATTCCGTAATGGTTGTTTCACTGAGAAACTCCAAATCATTTGGCGAAACAATTGCTTTTGACCGCCGCTGGCCAATGCCCTAAACGACCGCTCCTAGTTTCAAACCGCCTAACTTATGTCCGAGATCCCTACCATCATTTACACGAAGACCGACGAAGCACCTGCTCTCGCGACTTACTCACTGCTGCCGATCGTCAAGGCATTCACCAAGCATTCCGGCATCGCCGTGGAAACCCGGGACATCTCGCTAGCCGGTCGGATTCTCGCCAGATTTCCCGAAAATCTCACCGCCGATCAAAAAATCTCCGACGCCTTGGTGGAACTGGGCAAGCTCGCCACCCAACCGGATGCAAACATCATCAAGCTTCCTAACATCAGCGCCTCCGTCCCGCAGCTCAAGGAAGCCATCGCCGAACTCCAAGCCAAGGGCTACGACATCCCTGACTTTCCCGCTGAGCCGAAGAGTGATGCCGAGAAAGACGCCCGCGCCCGCTACGACAGGATCAAGGGCAGCGCCGTGAATCCAGTCCTCCGCGAAGGGAACTCTGACCGCCGTGCGCCGAAAGCCGTGAAGGAATACGCCCGCAAGAACCCGCACTCGATGGGTGCCTGGTCCGCCGATTCCAAGACGACCGTCGGCACCATGAGCGGCAGCGATTTCTACTCGAACGAGAAATCCGTGACGGTTAGCAAGGCCACCACTGCGAAGATCGAGTTCATCGCCGCCGACGGCACCACCACCGCTCTCAAGGAAAAAATTGCGCTCCTTCCCGGCGAGATCATCGACGCCACTGTCCTCAGCAAGAAGGGGCTCGTCAGCTTCCTCGAACAACAATGCGCCAAGGCGAAGCACGACGGCGTCCTGCTTTCCCTGCACCTGAAAGCCACCATGATGAAGGTCTCCGACCCGATCATTTTCGGCCACGCCGTGGAAGTCTTCTTCAAAGATCTGCTAGCCAAACACGCCGCCACCTTCGACGCACTTGGTGTCGATTTAAAAAACGGCTTCGGCGATTTAGTTAGTAAAATCGAGAGTCTGCCTGCCGCCGAGAAAGCCGAGATCGAGGCCGACATCCAAGCCGCTTTCGCCAACGGCCCAGCGCTCGCGATGGTCAATTCCGACAAAGGAATCACCAACCTCCACGTCCCCAGCGACGTCATCGTCGATGCCTCAATGCCCGCCATGATTCGCTCCTCCGGAAAAATGTGGGATGCCCAAGGCAAACTCCAAGACACCCTCGCCGTCATCCCAGACAGCAGCTACGCCGGCGTCTATCAGACCACCATCGCCTTCTGCAAACAGCACGGAGCCTTCGATCCCAAGACCATGGGCACGGTCCCCAACGTCGGCCTGATGGCCCAAGCCGCCGAGGAATACGGCTCGCACGATAAGACATTTGAAATGGCCGCTGCGGGTACCGTCCGCGTCACCGACGCCGCTGGCACCGTCCTGCTAGAACACACCGTCGAGACCGGCGACATCTGGCGCGTCTGCCAGGCCAAGGACGCACCGATCCAGGATTGGGTCAAACTCGCGGTTAGTCGCGCCCGTGCCACTCACGTTCCCACCATTTTCTGGCTTGATGAAAGCCGCGCCCACGACCGCCAAATCATCGCCAAGGTGAAAACCTACCTCGCCGATCACGACACCAGCGGTCTCGAAATCCAAATCCTCCCGCCCGCTGCCGCCACCCTTTTCACCTTGGAGAGACTCAAGGATGGCAAGGACACCATTTCCGTCACTGGCAATGTTTTGCGCGATTATCTAACTGACCTCTTCCCCATCCTCGAGCTTGGCACCAGCGCCAAGATGCTCTCCATCGTCCCCCTCATGAACGGCGGCGGGCTGTTCGAAACCGGAGCCGGCGGTTCCGCGCCGAAACACGTCGAGCAGTTCACTCAGGAAAATTACCTGCGCTGGGATTCGCTCGGTGAGTTCCTCGCCCTCGCCGTTTCTCTAGAACATGTGAGCGCGACATTCGGCATGACTAAATCGCAAGTCCTCGCCGACACCCTCGACGCAGCGACCGGTAAATTCCTCATCGAAGACAAGTCCCCTGCCCGCAAAGTTCCCGGCATCGACAACCGCGGCAGCCATTTCTACCTCGCGCTCTACTGGGCACAAGCCCTCGCCGCACAGGACAACGACGCCGACCTCAAAGCCATCTTTACCCCCGTCGCGGCGGAACTTGAAGCGAACGAAACGAAGATCGTCGATGAGCTGTTAGCCGTGCAAGGCAAGCCCGTGGACATCGGCGGCTACTTCCTCCCGGACGACGCCAAAGCCAACGCAGCTCTCCGCCCGAGTGCCACGTTCAACGCCATCCTAGCAACTATCTAATCGTAGCTGCGGCGTCTCGCCGCAGACCGTGCTTGCGGCATCTCGCAGCAATTCCAAAACCCCGCCCGATCCCCATGATCTGACGGGGTTCCTCTTGTCTGGCGTCACCGCAAAATTTGTTAGCAAGCAGCGGCGGATTTCGCCACAGCAAACTGGGGAGAACAGATCGCTCTCTCAGTCGTCATCCCATCAGAACATCTAACTTCGCGTGAGAGCCATTGTGGCGGATGACCGTGAACTCAAGGATTCTGATGTTAGGAGTCTCTTTGGCCGAAGTTGCGGGAGTGCTACCAAATCGCATTACAAGGCTACGGGCAGAATGCCCGTGCCACCGTGGCGCAGGCATTCTGCCTGCCGCCGTTCTTCAGGATGGTATCATCTGAAGTTTTACTAACACAAATGACTCACGCAAAAACAAATATTGCATTTTAGTTCGGAAACGCTAAGGATCATGAATGATTAAATCCGATGTTTTGGCCGACAAATTTGCAGCGATCCGGACGACTTTGACCGAGCGGGGTTTGAGGCTTTGGGCCTCCGCCGAGGCTCGCAGCTTGGGTCATGGCGGAATCAAAATGATGGCTCAGATCACCGGTCTTGGCCGGGAGACCGTCGCCCGGGGGATTAGGGAACTTGTAGAAGGTGATGACGCCAAACCATCACTGCCTCCTCATGCCAGCCGACGGCAAGGCGGCGGACGCAAGAAACTCACCGCCAAAGACCCGACTTTGCTTGCGGATCTTGACAGCCTAGTCTCTCCGGCGACCCGCGGACATCCTGAAAGCGCCCTGTTATGGACGGCCAAAAGCACCGCTAAACTGGCCATCGAACTTCAGGCGATGGGCCATCGGATCAGCGAGCGCTCCGTCGCCACTCTCCTAAAGGAACTCGGCTACAGTTTGCAAGCGATGAGCAAAACCAAGGAGGGTGGAAACCATGTCGAGCGCAACGCTCAGTTCGAACACATTGCCGCAATGGTTAGAGAATTCCAGTCGCAGGGGCAACCGGTGGTGAGCGTGGACGCCAAGAAGAAAGAATTGGTTGGAACCTTTGCAAACAAAGGGCGCGAATGGCACCCCAAGGGTCAGCCAGAAGAAGCCAATGTCTATGATTTCATCGACAAGGAACTGGGCAAAGTCACGCCTTACGGAGTCTATGATCTCTCCCACAACATGGGTTGGGTGAGCGTGGGTATCGACCATGACACGGCGGAATTCGCCGTGGAAACTTTGCGCCGCTGGTGGCGGGAAATGGGCAAGGCACTCTATCCCGGAGCGACCCGTTTGCTGATCACCGCCGATGGCGGCGGCAGCAACGGCAGCCGGGTGAGGCTGTGGAAAATCGCGCTGCAACAATTCGCTCAGGAAACCGGGCTTGAGATCAGCGTCTGCCATTTTCCGCCAGGGACGAGCAAGTGGAACAAAATCGAACATCGGATGTTCTCATTCATCAGCCTCAACTGGCGGGGACGCGCCCTAGCAACCCGCCAAATCATCGTCAATCTCATCGGAGAAACCACCACCAAAACGGGATTGAAAATCCAAGCGGCCCTCGACGAGGGTCAGTATCCAATAGGAAGAAAAGTGGCGGACAAAGAGATGGAAGCTCTCAATCTACAACGCGAGATATTTCAGCCGAACTGGAACTACTCACTCGCGCCAAAATCCAATATTTGATTTTGCGGGCGTCCAAAGACGAGGTCAGGTGCTTCGAGTCTCCCCAATCCCGTTTCAGTTCCATCCCCACCAAAACCATCGCGACCAAAACCTCCCTCACCAAAACCCCTCCTTGATTATTTCGTTATTTAGCTAAATAACTGTCAAATGACATTGAAGCAACGAGCGGTGGTTTTCAAAGCACTGGGGCATGTGGCGCGGCTTGCGATGGTGGAGCGGTTAGCGACGGGTGAATGCTGCGTGCGCGTGCTGATGGAGATGCCGCAATTGCCGAAACTCAGCGGAGCGACGATGTCGCAACACCTGCTAGTTTTGAAAGGAGCCGGGATCATTGCCGATGAGAAGCGCGGGAAAAAAATCTTCTACCGACTGCTGATGCCTTGCTTGGCGGAAATAGCCCTCTGCGAACCGGAAGGCGAGATCAGCTAACGAACATGTGAACCTTCACATGAGAAATTCCTCTTCATGAGGCACCTCCGTTCTGCTCCGGTGGGGCGGTGATAAGTGATGCTCAGCGAGAAGCGGCAGAATACGATCCGCCGCGGCCGATGATCCGTCGATGGCGCAGAGCGAAAGGGTTTGTCCAGCACCTCCTCATTGGCATGGGCAATTCGAAGATCTCCCTCCTTTTCGCTGCCTAAATCTGGCCGATTTCCCCGAAAACCCGTTCTGGACAGGGTCGAATCCCTTGCCTATTTTCCGCGCTCTTCTACCAACTAAACCATGATCCGCAAATTCATTCCTGGCGCACTGGCCCTCGGCCTCATCGCCACTTCCACCGCCAAGGCGCAAGCCGCACCCGCCAAAACGGAAGCCACCACGCCTGCCGTTGAAGTTCCCGCCAACCCGGAAGCCGCGACTCCAGCGGTGGCCGTCCCACCGAAGCCGAAGCTCGATCCTGCTGTGATCAAGTCAGATTCGTCCTACGCTCTCGGCTTCCGCACCGGTGGTGGATTCGCCCAGCAGTTCGGCAAATTCGGCGTGGGTGCCGACGACCTCGATACCGCAACTTTCCTTAAGGGATTCATGGCAGCCATCAAGGGTGGCAAGCCGGAACTCGAAGAAGCAAAACTCCAAGCCGCCATGGAAGCGCTCGGTGAAATGCTCCAAGGCCGCGAAAAAGTCGCCGCTGCTGCTAACCTCGAAGCCGGCAAGAAATTCCTCGCCGAAAATGGCAAGCGCAAGGAAGTGACCACCACCAAGAGCGGCCTTCAATATGAAGTGATCGCTAAGGGCGGCACCGAAACTTACGTCGCTCCCAAGGAAGGCGACAAGGATGCTGCTGAAAAGCAGTTCATGGTCCACTACAAGGGCACACTCATCGACGGCAAACAATTCGACGCTTCACCAGAAGGCGAACCAGTACCGATGACGCTTCAAGTCGTTCCCGGCTTCAAGGAAGCGCTTACCACCATGCCGGTCGGTGCCAAGTGGAAGCTCTTCATGCCGAGCGAACTCGCTTACGGCGAAGAACGCCGCAGCGCGGAAATCGCTCCTAACAGCGTGCTGATTTTCGAACTGGAACTCTTGAAAATCCAAGACGCGCCAGCAGCACCTGAAGGCGGGATGCCATTCCCAATGCCACAAGGTGGACCGGGCGGCCCTGGTGGACCAGGCGGCCCTGGTGGACCAGGCGGTCCTGGCGGCGCCGGTGGTGCCGGTGGCCCTCCCGAGGAGTGAGTTTCTCGTAATAGATTATTCAGCAAAGGCTGCCGGTCACCCCGGCAGCCTTTTTTGTGGGGTGCGGTTCCAAGATTGACTTGCTAGCGATGCTATCAAAGAGTCTCCACATGGCACAATTGCTGGTAAGAAATCTGGACGACGAGTTGGTCCGCCACCTGAAGAAACGTGCGGGAGAGAACGGGGTGTCGGTGGAGGAGGAGCATCGCAGGATCCTCCGCGATGCGCTTTTGGCAAATGCCGGTGAGGGTAAGAGCTTCTGGCACCTGTTAAGCGAAATGCCGGGAGGCGGTAGCGAAGATTTGTTCGAACGAGAGCGCAATCTTCCAGGCCGAGCAACAGAGCAAACTCTTTTTAGAGACTGATCATGCGCGGTTATCTCATCGATACCAATGTGCTAAGCGAGATCCGAAAAGGATCGCAGCGAGCTCAGCCCGAAGTTTACCAATGGTGGCTGAGCGCGAAAGATCAGGAGCTATTTTTAAGTGTGATGACGCTGGGAGAAATCCGAAAAGGGATCGACCGCTTGGGTGCTCGCGATATTGCTCAGACACTGGCGCTGGAGCGATGGCTCGATGAGGTGAAACAAACATTCCGGGAGCGGCTGATCGACGTCACGATTGCAGTCGCCGAACGGTGGGGAGGACTGCAAGCGGTGCGTTCTCTGCCCGAGGTGGACGCACTGCTGGCGGCGAGCGTTTTGGAATATGATCTGACGCTGGTGACCCGCAATGAGGCAGATTTTGAAGGGCTGGGCATCCGAGTTTTGAATCCGTTTTTGCGGTCGCCCGCGCAGTGACTGAGCGACGGCGAGTTGCTTGCGCGGAACTTTTGACAGCCGCCGCGAGATGGCTATGGTGCCGCCGTTCCAAAGAACGCAGCATCCCATTTTACCATGAGCGAAACCACCGTCGAAAAGCACACCTTCCAGGCCGAAATCCAGCAATTGCTCGATCTCGTCGTCCACTCCCTTTACACCGACAAGGAGATTTTCCTGCGCGAGCTAATTTCTAACGCTTCCGATTCGATGGAGAAACTCCGCCACATTGAGGCCACGGAGAAGGATGTGCATGAGCCGACGCTGCCGTTAGAAATCCACATTACCACCGACGCGGAGGCCAAGACGCTGACGATTGCGGACTCTGGCATCGGCATGACTCGCGAGGAGCTGGTAAAAAATCTCGGCACCATCGCCCACTCGGGGACCAAGTCGTTTCTCAAGAACATGAAGGACAGCGGCAGCACGCCGGGCAACATGATCGGCCAGTTCGGCGTCGGCTTCTACTCGGCCTTCATGGTGGCAGACGAGGTGAAGGTCCACACCCGCAGTTGGCGGGCGGAGGGCGAGGAGCTGGTCTGGATCAGCGATGGCAAGAGCGGCTATGAAATCGAAGAGTCACCCGGCCAATCGCGCGGGGTGAAAGTGGTGATGCACCTGAAGGAAGAACTCGGCGAGTATGCCGAGGAAACTCGCCTCAAGCACCTGATAGAAACTTATAGCAACTTCGTCGGCTTCCCGATTTTTCTCAATGGCAAGCGCATCAACGAAGTGGCCGCGTTGTGGTTGAAGAACAAATCAGAAATCTCCGAGGACGAATACAAGGCTTTCTATCAATTCGCCGGTAAGGCCTTCGATGAGCCGGCCTATCGCCTGCATTTCAGCGCGGACGCGCCGATCACAATCAACGCGCTGATCTTCGCGCCGAGCGAGAATCCTGAGCGCATGGGCTTCGGCAAGGTGGATGGCGGCGTCTCGCTTTACTCGAAAAAAGTCCTGATCGACGCGGAACCGAAAGGCCTGTTGCCGGACTGGATGCGCTTCATGAAGGGCGTGGTCGATAGCGCGGACCTTCCGCTCAACATCTCGCGCGAGTCGATGCAGGACAGCGCGCTGATCCGCAAACTCGGCAGCGTCATCAGCAAGCGGGTGATCAAGATGTTTGAGAAAGAAGCCGAAGCAGACCCGGAAAAGTACCGTGGCTTTTACAAGAAGTTCGACCGCTTTTTCAAGGAAGGCATCGCCACCGACTACCCGAACCGCGACGCGCTGGCTAAATTGCTGCGCTTCGAGTCATCTCTAACTGAGTCCGGGGCCGTCTGCGGATTCGCGGATTACGTTTCCCGCGCGAAGGACGGTCAGGAGTCAATTTACTACCTCGTCGGTGGCAGCCGCGAGCAGGTCGAGAGCAGCCCATACATTGAGGCATTCAAGGCGCGCGGGCTGGAAGTGATCTATTTCACCGATGCGGTGGACGAATACGTCGTGGAGTCGCTGGGTGAATTCGACGGCAAGAAACTTGTCTCGATCCGCCACGGCGGTGTGGACTTGGAAGACCACGCGCCCGAGGGCGACGCGCTGTCCGAGGAACTAACAACCGCGTTGTGCGGCTTCCTCAAAGAAGAACTCGGCGACCGCGTGACCGGGGTTGCGATTGGCAAACGGTTAGTGGACAGCCCGGTGATCGCGCTGGTGCCGACGGACGGCATGAGTCCGCAAATGCGCCAAATGATGCGGGCGATGGACGAAAATTTCAAAGACGACATCAAGGTGGAGCTGGAGATCAACCCGCGCCATCCGCTGATGAAAAAGCTCGCTGAAGCCAAGGACAGCAACCCCGAACTCGCGAAACTGGTGGCCCGACAATTGTTGGACAACGCTCTCATCGCCGCCGGTCTGCTAGAGGATGCCCGCGATACGGTAACGCGGATGAACACGCTGATGGAGAAAGCAATGGGCTGACATGGATTTCCAACTGCAGATGAACAGGATGCACGCAGATGAATGAGATGGAGAAATCGAACCCATCCGCATTCTCATCCCCACGCTCATCTGTGGTTTGATTTTTGCATGAACGACATCCACAGATGAAAGCCTTCTGCCCTGAGTGCAAAAACAGTCTAACCGGACCCAAGTCCGCGATGGGAACCCGCGTCAATTGCCCCGAGTGCACGCATTCGTTCTACTGGACGGACCGCCAACACGCCGGGGAAACGTTCGTGGTTTACGACCTCGAAACGACCGGGCTGGACCCGGAGCAGGACGAGTTCATCCAGATCGCGGCCATGCGGTTCACGGCGGGCAGCCTGTGCCCGGAGGAAACGTATGCGAGCTTCGCGAAACCACGGCGACCGATTTCCGCTTTCATCGAGAGCTACACCGGCGTGGGAAATCGCCATGTCGCAAACGCTAACAGACCCGAGGAAGTGCTGTGCGAGTTTGCCGTGTGGTCGGGAGACTCCACGCTCATCGCGCACAACGGCCTGCGCTTCGACAGCAAATTTCTAGCAGCGACTTGCCGCCGTCATGGCCTGCCGATGCGTGAAGTCCACAGCATCGACTCGATCCACATGTCGAAGATGTTGTTTGGAAAAACCCGCGGCACGGGCCACTCGTTAGACCATCTGGTCTCGCGCTTGCGGATCGATTCCCTAGGAGTCCGCCGCCACGATGCGCGCGGCGACGTGGAAATCCTTGGCCGCGCGGTGGCTGGGATGTGGCATCGGTTAGGGCTGGACCGCTCGTTCAACGGGGTGCCGCGCCACGGTGCTTTCCTACCGATGGATCGCGGCTGATAGAGGATTCCCCACTCACGCTGGAGCAACAATCGCTCCGGGAATCGGGCCTGGGCCTTCTGGGCGATCCTCTTCCGCTGGCTTAGGAGCGGGCTTTTTCTTGAGCTCATCTGGGACCGGCGGTGGCTTGGGAGCAGATGGTGGATTGCGCATTTCACCGAAGTCGATGATGTCGCGAAGGTGGCTGGCATCAAGGGTTTCGAATTCCAGCAACGCCTTGGCGATGATCTCCACCTTGTCGCGGCCTTCGTTGAGGATGCGAGTAGCGATTTCGTAAGCTTCGTCGATGAAACGCTTGATTTCCTCGTCGATGACCTTGGCAGTGTGGCCGCTGTAGTTGGCGCGGCGGCCACCCATGTCGCCACGACCGAGGAAGACCGGGCCGTCGCCCTCGCCGTATTCGACCATGCCGAGCTTGTCGCTCATGCCCCATTGGCAAACCATGTGGCGGGCGAGTGAGGTGGCTTGGCGGATGTCGCCAGATGCGCCGTTAGAAACGTCGTCGCTATGAAAACCTTCGGCGATGCGGCCACCCATGGTTACGATGAGGTTAGCGAGTGCCTCCTTTTTCTGGGTCGAGTATTTGTCGCCTTCTGGCAGGAACATGGTCGCTCCGAGATACGGGCCGCGCGGGATGATGGTGACTTTGTGAAGCTGGTCGGTATCGGGCAGCACCATGTTGAGGTAGGCGTGGCCGGCTTCGTGCCAAGCGGTGCTGGTTTTTTCCTTGTCGGACATGGCCAGGCTGCGGCGTTCGCGGCCCCAGCGGACTTTGTCGCGAGCCTCTTCCATTTCGTCAATGGTGACGGCGGAGAGTCCACGGCGGGCAGCTAACAGGGCGGACTCGTTGATGAGGTTGGCCAGCTCAGCCCCGGAGAAACCGGGCGTGCCACGGGCGATTTTCGACAAATCCACGCCAGCGGCGAGTTTGATCTTCTTCACGTGGACGCGGAGGATTTCCTCGCGGCCATTCACGTCGGGAAGCGAGATCGTGACCTGGCGGTCGAAACGGCCGGGACGCAGCAAGGCGGGATCGAGCACATCCGGCCTGTTAGTCGCGGCGATGATGATGACGCCTTCTTGAGTGTCGAAGCCGTCCATCTCGACGAGGAGTTGGTTGAGCGTTTGCTCGCGCTCGTCGTGACCGCCGCCCATGCCGTGGCCGCGATGGCGTCCGACTGCGTCGATTTCATCAATGAAAATGAGGCAAGGAGCGTGCTTGCGGCCTTGCTCGAACATGTCGCGGACGCGGGATGCACCCACGCCTACAAACATTTCGACGAAGTCGGAGCCGGAGATCGAGAAGAACGGCACATCGGCCTCACCGGCGATGGCGCGGGCTAACAGCGTCTTGCCGGTGCCAGGCGAGCCGACCATGAGCACGCCCTTGGGGATCGAGCCGCCGAGCTTCTGGAACTTGCGGGGATCGCGGAGGAAATCGACGATTTCAAACAACTCTTCTTTGGCTTCCTGAATGCCGGCCACGTCCTTGAAGGTGACCTTATTGCGGTCCATCGTTAGAAGGCGAGCCTTGCTTTTGCCGAACGACATCGCACCGCGGCCGGCGGATTTCATCTGCTGGCGGAAAAGGAAAAACAAGATGCCGATGATCAGCAGAAATGGCAGGAAGGTGAACAGTGCGCTGCTGAGATAGTCCTTGTTGCGCTCATAAATGGCCTTGTCCTTAACGAGCTTGTTGAGGTCTTCACTCTGAATCGCGGTGGAAACGGGGACGCTGAATTGCTCAGTTGCAGCGGCTTTCCCAGGGCCACTCGTCGGCACAATCGAGGCTGCCACGATCTTGCGAGTGCCGACAATCACCGCGTCGTCTGAGCCTGCAATCGTGAGCACACGGAGTGGATTTCCAGCGTCAGCAATTTCGACCCAGTTTGATGCAAGCGACTTACGGAGTTCCGAGAACGAAAGGGTTTTGACGGAGTTTTCGACCGGCTTCTCGGCCACGGTGGCGATCTGCTTGAACTGAATATTGTCTCCTAACAGCTCGTTAATTTCCTCGCGTTGGAGAGTCAGGTTCACGGGAACTTGGAAGTCTTCTTTCGGTGAGTCCGGCTTGAGATCCGGGGCAGCGGGATTGATCCAGCCGGTGATGGTGGCATCGAACGAAGTGTCCGTGGTGATGACTTTGAGCGGGCGTTTCGGGTCATTCAAAACGATGCGTTCTTGGTCCCAAGCTTGGCGAAATTGCGAATAAGTCAGCGGTTTGACGACTCCCTTGGTGATCGGATTAAAAAAGGCGACACCGAGGATGACGGTCGCCAGAACCATAAGGCCAAGAACGCGCCAGTTGAAACCGTTGGCGTCACCCGGAGTACGGTTAGGGCTATTTGAAGGCGGAGTGGAATTCGGTGAGTCGGACATGGCTGGCAAGAAAAACCCCGGCGGTGGAGGGCTGCGCGATGAAGATTGCGCCGCTTGATGCCGTTCGGGACTGAGGGAGGATACCGTAGGGGGCTGAAAAGCAAACCCCTTTTTTGCACGGGTCTTGCGGGTCGCTGCGGGGTCTGCCTAGAAAGGCCCGTGGAACCGCCCGTGCCCCCGAAAGACCTGCCGCCAAGCTCGCGGCGGAAGGTGCGTGCGTTGCGGTGGTTGCAGGCGATTCCCGGGGTGGGACGGCTGCGAGCGCTGCGCCCGGGAGCGGATGCACACGTCGGTGTGCTGGTGGATGCATTCGCGGCATTTGCGACGCTGGATGACGAGCTAAGCACGCTTGAAGCGGACTTGATTCTGGACATGTTGCGCAGCGCGTTTCCCGAAGTGGACCACGGCTGGTTAGGGCGTCGCTTGCAGCGGGCGGTGCGCAATCCGCGACCGTTGCAGGGGCTGGCGGTCGAGCTGAAGGACAGCTTCGACGATCCAGGGAAGCTGGCGCTCGGCTTGCAACTTTTCACGCTGGTGGATGCCGCGGGGCGCTCGGAGCGCAACCGGTCGAGCTTCGAAATTTTCATGCGGCGGTTAGGTCGCCCGGACTATGGATTGGCGATCTTGCGAGAAATGCGGGGCGACGCGGGCGAGCCAGCGGACGAGGACTTGCCATTCGAGCGCCTGGTTTTCGGCAAGGATGGCGCGGACGTGCTGCTGCCACCGGCGGCGAGCGATCATGAGTTCCGAGTTTATCGCGCCGGGGATTTGATTTTAGTTAGAAATACCGGTCTCGCCTCGCTGTGGATTCGCGGGCGGTCGGTCGAGACGGGCTCATTCCTGCGGATGCGCGAGCGGCAACCGTTGGTGGTCCCGGGCTGGACGCTGAGTCACGAGGATCTGATGTTTTTCTTGGATGTGAAACGCACGGGCAACACTCCGTCGATCTATCTGGAGGGCGGTGACGCTGGGCTCACCGCCGAGCGGACACGCGGTCGGCAAAGCGCGTTGCGGGTGAGTTTCGGACTCGCCGCGAAGGTCGAGGCGCTGCGCGATACCGAGCTGCACGCCGGTAGTCGAGGCCCGTTGAAAAAGGGCGACATCGTGACTTGCCGCAACCACGAACGGTTAGGCGACGCCTCGGGCATCAGCCTTTCGATCAATGAGCTCCGCCGCAAGGCCACCCAGTCCGGCCGCCGATTCCGGCTAGCGGGCGACCGCCAGGAATATCTTGTTTCCAATGACGCGGCCTCACTCTCGCCGGGGGATCTATTGTTAGGCTCCAAACTCTCGCCGAAAGCAGTGCTCTTCATCCGTTACGATGCGCAGGGCGCGGAAGGAGAGCTGGTCGTTAGAGAAAGCCACGGAGCGATCTTGGTGGACGGCGTGCCGGTGCGCCACACCGCGCCGTTGAAGGACGGCTCGTTGATCCGTCTATCAGGCAGCCAAGCCGTGAGATGTCGTTTTAGCGAAGGCTTCCTCGACGAAGAACGGACGTTGATCGAGTCGCTGCAAGTGGAGGATGTGATCCATGATTTCGGCCCAGAATCACGGGCGCTGGATCACTTGAATTTCGAGGTGAAACGCGGAGAAATGCTCTGCATCATCGGCCCCAGCGGCAGCGGCAAGAGCACCTTGCTCGCCGTTCTATCAGGCCAGCGTGAGCCAACTCGTGGCAAGGTGAAATTGAACGGGATTCCCTTGTATGAAAGGCGCGAGCAGCTCGTGCCTTTCATCGCCCACATGCCGCAGGAAGAGGCGCTTAACCCGCAGCTAACCGTTCGTGAGCACCTGCGCCATGCCGTGACCATCCGGCGTCCGGCGCTTTCTCTAGCAGAGCACGAACGGCGAGTGGACAGCATGTTAGCCGAGCTCGGCTTGCAGTCGATCGCCCGCCGCCGAGTCGGCTCGCCGGGGGATAAAACGATCTCGGGCGGCGAACGCAGCCGGCTCAACCTGGGGGTGGATCTCGGCAGCCGGGCGGAGGTTTTCCTGTTCGACGAACCGATCTCTGGACTCTCGTCCAAGGACTCCGAACACGTCGCCGAGACGCTGCGCTCGCTGGCCCGCGAGAAAATCGTGATTGCCTCGCTGCACCGTCCGGGCGCGCCGGTGCTGCGCCTATTCGACAAAGTTCTGTTACTCGATAGCGGCGGCCGGCTGGCTTACTTCGGCACCCCGGCGGCGATGGTCGGTTATTTCCGGGACGCTTGTGAGGAGCTGGCGATTTCCCACCCGTCGGTCACTGCGAAGTCGCCGCTAGGCGCAGACTTCGTTTTCGACGTGTTAGAAACGCCACTCAGTTCCATCGGCGGCGGCTCTAACACCGGGGCGGCGCGGCGCTTCCCGCCGTCATTCTGGCAGGAGCGCTTCGAGAGCGTGGACCTGATGCAGTCGCTGCAACTCGGCGGCGGTCCGGTTTCCAAACTCGGCGAACAGCGCGAGGGTGACCGCCTGCCGGTGCCGCCCAAGCCGTCGCGGCGGTTCCGCGCGGTGCTGGCCGTGTTCGCCACGCATTTCCTGCGCTCTCTCCTCTCAAAGCTGCGGAACCGCGGGACGATTTACAGCACCTGCCTCGAAGCTCCGCTGTTAGCTGGCTTGATCGCCATCACCCTGCGTTCCTCAGCGGAAGGCTCCTATCAATTTGCCACCGCGCTGCACATCCCGGCCTACCTATTTCTCAGCGCCACGGTCGCGATGTTTCTGGGTCTAACCAACTCGGCGACGGAGGTCTTGCGCGACCGCCCAATCCTGCGGCGCGAGAGAAATTGCCAGCCCGGCGCGGGTTCCTATGTGATGGCGAAATTCGCCGCACTGGGCCTGGTCGCCGCTGTCCAATGCCTAGCCTACCTGGTGGTGGGAAATTACTTTTTAGAGATCGACGGGATGTTGCCCTACCTGTGGATGTGGATGACTCTAACGGCCTGGACCGGCACCGCGATGGCGCTGGTCGTTTCATCCGTGGTAAAAACCGAACGCGCTGCTCTAACTGCCGTGCCGCTGCTGCTCGTTCCACAAATGTTGCTAGCCGGCGCGCTGGTGCCATATCGGGAAATGAACCACGGCCTTTTCAACAACGTGGACGCCGTCCGCGACCGTGGCGGGGTGCCCGTGCCGGCGGTGATCATGCCGCTGCGCTACGCCTACGAGGCGATGATCGTCGCCCAAGCCACCCGCAATCCGTTCGAAGCGGAACGCCTCCGACTCCAGCGCCGGATCGACCGCGCACGCTCGTTAGAAGCACCGATGGATGCCGAGCAGGCGGAGCGATTCGAGCTGATCAAGGAAGGTCTGCGGCGCTTGCTTGCATCCGGAGCCACCTCCCGCGAGGAGGCGGAAAAATTGATTGATCGCATCCGGCGGATTTCCACCTCGGGATCGCGGATCGAGGTGGAGACGATGAAAGTTTGGCCGGAACACGCGCCAAACGCACGCCCGGCGTCCGAGTTTTTCGTCAATGAAAGGATCGACCTGTTAGTCCGGGAAGGGGAAACATTCCGCAACGACTACCGTGACACGCGACGGCGGATCGTCTTCCACGCCCTCAAGAAACCCATTCCCTTCATGACCGCCAAGAGCGGAAAAACTACGCAAGAGTTTGTCGAACGGGATGATGAAGTTGAAACCCAGAAATACTGCGGGATCATCCTCGCCGCCATCGTCTTCGCCTGCGGGGTGCTATCGACGATCATTATCTCCCGGCAGAATCGGCAGACGAAGTAGTTTTAGAATCCATTAGCCCCATGAACTTCAGCTTCAATCCCTACAACCTTCTCGCTGGTTTTATTTTCGGAACCATCGGCTGGGGAGCGCTGCGGTATGGGAAGCGGCTGGAGCTGTGGCAGCCGCGCGTGATCGGGTTGGCGCTGATGGTTTATCCCTATTTGTTCTCAAACGCGTGGCTGCTGTGGGGCATCGGCGTGGGGTTGTTAGTGACACTTTGGTTCTACCACGACGAGTGATGCCGCCGGATTTCCCTTGGCAGACAGGCGGTTTTTCACGCTAGTTTGCCGCCGCCCATGCCAACCGAAGCGATCCTTTCCACCGCCCGCCAGTTCCTTGGAGTGGACCCCACAGTGTCGATCACCTTATTGCCGATCAAACGCGGTGCCTCTGGCCGCACGATTGTACGGGTGAAATCGCCAGTCCACGAGCCATTCATCGGCATTCATTGGAACGAGGAACGCGAGGACAATTCCCAATACATCCCGGTTTCCCATTTCCTGAAACAGGCAAAACTGCGGGTGCCGTCCATCCTCCACGAGCGGGCGCGGCATCGGGTGGTGCTGGTGGAAGACTTGGGAGATGTGGATTTGCTATCACTCAAAGACCAGCCATTCTCGGAGCGCTTGCCGCTGTATCGCTCGGCATTCGAGCAGGTGGACCGCTTGTTTTATGCAAAGCCAGCCAAGGACTTCCATCTGATGGCCCCCTTCGACGCGGCGCTGTATCGCTGGGAGCAGGAGTATTTTTTCGAGTTCATGGTGGAAGAGTTTCTCGATCTTTACGGAGAGGCTGCGGCGTTGCGGAAAAACCCGGCTTTCACAGATCTGGCGGAGCGTCTCGGCACGGTAGCGCGGCACTTGGTGCACCGAGATTTCCAATCGCAAAATCTCATGATCAAGGACGACCAAGTCTGGCTCATCGACTTCCAAGGCCTTCGTCGCGGACGCCAAGAATACGATCTAGCCTCGCTGATTTTCGATCCCTATCTCGATCACTCGGCAGAGGAGCGCGAGGCGCTTCTAACACTCTGGGAGGATGTCGCGGATGAGCGTCCGCTGGAAACTTTGTTTCACGAATGCGCCGCCCAGCGCCTGATGCAGGCGCTCGGCGCGTTTGGTAACATCGTGAAAAACCGCGGCGACGAATGGTATCGCCCCCACATCGCGACGGCGGGTCGTCTGCTCGGTGAGGTCACAGCTGGCACCGCCCTCGAAGCCCCGCTGGCGCCGGTCTTGGCGGCGATCCAGAAACTCCACGCGTGACCGACGATTTCCAGCGCTGGCTCTGGGTGTTGCTCGTTTCCGCAGCGACGGCGCTGGCAGCGTGGCAGTGGTTCCCGGGCACTCGGGTGGATCGCACGATTTTCGCGGCGGTCGCCAGCGGTTCGTCTAACGGAGCGCTATTCATCACGGGCAAAGGCAACCGCCAAGAGCCGTGGTCGCTACGGACTTTTTCCACGGATCGAAAAGCCGACAAACGGCAGGCTCCAGTGATCGTCGCGCTGGGCGATGACCTCAAAGGCTTCTTCCAATCATCGCCGCCTGCGCCGATCGACTTGGCGGTTATTTTCACAAACTTCCACCGTCTCGGCGCGAAAAAGGCTGCGACGGCAGCGGTCTTCGCGTGGGAAAAGCCGGACCCCATCGGCCTCGCGGCATTGGAGAAATCGCTGACTCGCTTCGATTCGTTGGTCATGGCCGCGCCACTTTCACGGGGTGTCGTGTCCTCACAAATGCCGCCAGCCTTCCGCCGGACTTCCTTAGCGGTGGATAAAATCCGTGGCGATGCCTCGGCCTTGCCGCTGGTGAACCGACTGCCCATCCAAGGCATCATCCTCGGTGGGGAAACGACGCTCGCTGGGTTTTCCGAGCTGGAATCTGAAGCTCCGTCGCGGTTTGTCCCGCTGATGGCGCGGTGGGAGGACCGCGTGGTATTTTCCTTTTCGCTGCTCTCCGTTTTTCAACGGCTGGACCTCCCACTCGACGGCTTGGAAGTCCGCTTGGGCGAATTTCTCAAACTCGGCCCGGCGGGTCCTATCGTGCCGATCGACGAGGCCGGTCGCCTCACGCTGCCGCTCAAGCCACTCTCGCCCTACGCGGAAATTTCCGCAGAAGCCTTGATCGACGGCGGCGATGACTTATTCCCCAAACAAGCGCCCGACCCGGTCATCCTCCGCGACGACCAGACCGCGGCCGAACCCGCGACGCGTGAGTTTTCGCGAAATCTCTCAGCCGTCATCGCGGCCATCGCCTCAAATCAGGGGCTGTCCGAAGCGCGGGAATTCCGGCGCCTGTCGCAGGATTGGGAGCTTGGAATCATGGCGGCGGTCGTCGGCGTGCTGATTCTGCTATCTGGCGCGTCGGACTTCGTGCGGCAAATGGGAATACTGGCACTCGCGGGCTTGGCCGTGGCAGCGCAGTGGATCGGCTTCGGCGTGGCGGCGGTCTGGCTGCCAAGCGTGCCGACGTTAGCGGCGATTCTTTCCGCGATGGTGGTGCTCAAGCTGCTTTCGGGAAAATTTCCAGAAGTGGCGCAGGAGCTTGTGGCTGAGAAAACTCCCAAAATCGAACCTCCATCCCTTCCACTGCCGGAACCCATTGAAGTGATCAACGAACCGATAACAACAAAGGCACCCGCAAAAAAGGCATCGGCGAAAAAAACCGTCACAAAGAAGGTGGAAGCGAAAAAAATCGCTGCCAAGAAGACGACCGCAACCAAAACGCCGCGCTCCAAGAATCCTCCCTCAGAATCCTGACTTGGCCTGATCGGGCGATGGAAATTATGGACTCCAAGCATGCAAAACTCGAACGCCCTGTGAGTTTAAAAGTCCGGTAGTCCAGGGGGGCAATTCACCATGAAAAGTAAACCAGCACCCACTAAGATTTCTCCCCTATCCGGCAAACTTGGAGAGAAGGGACTGCTGAAGGATGTGCGGGATTTAATCACCTCGGCAAGGCAGACGGTGGCGCAGGGAATCAACTCCGCGCTGGTTTTGCTCTATTGGCAAATCGGGCAACGCATTCAGGCGAACATCCTAGGGAACAAGCGGGCGGATTATGGTGAAAAAATTGTGCACTCACTGAGCGCACAATTGACGGCGGATTTTGGCAGTGGCTTCACGAAGCGGAACTTATTCAATATGACCCGGTTCGCGCAGGTGTTTCCAGACGTTCGAATCGTGCACTCACTGAGTGCACTGTTGAGTTGGACGCATTTTCGGCGGATCATTTATCTCGACGATCCGCTCAAACGCGACTTCTACGCGGAGATGTGTCGCATCGAAAAATGGAACACGCGGACACTGAATCAAAAGGTCCAGTCCATGCTTTTCGAGCGCACTGCTCTGTCGAAAAAGCCGGCTAAACTAATGGCTGCGGAACTCGGAAAACTACGCGAGCAGGACAAGTTGACCCCTGAACTAATCTTCCGTGACCCCTATTTGCTCGATTTTCTGGGCCTGAAAGACACCTACGCGGAGAAAGATTTGGAAACGGCGATCCTGCGGGAGATCGAATCGTTCCTGCTAGAACTCGGCGCGGGCTTTTGTTTTGTCGCCCGCCAAAAACGGATGCAGATCGACGGCCGGGATTACCACCTCGACTTGCTTTTCTATCATCGCAAACTTCGCCGACTTGTGGCGGTCGATCTGAAACTCGGTGATTTTGAGGCAGCTGACAAAGGCCAAATGGAACTCTATCTAAACTGGCTAAAACGTTATGAGTGCGAACCCGACGAAGCCGCACCTCTGGGAATGATCCTGTGCGCTGGAAAATCTACAGAGCATGTGGAACTGCTAGAAGTCGAGAAAAGCGGCATCCACGTCGCGACCTACTGGACCAAGGTGTTGCCGAAAAAACAGCTTGAACGGAAGCTGCATGATGCCGTGAAGCTCGCTCACGCGCGGGTGCCTGTTGACGAGGACAAAACCCTCGGATGAAGATGCAGGGTCGTTAAGAATTTCGCGTTTACCTCACCAAGCTTGAAACTTCTTCGCGGTGATGGGAAAACGAGCCTTCACCCGCCATGGACCCCATCGAAAAAGCCAACGCCCTGATCGAAGCCCTGCCCTACCTGCAAGCGTTCCGAGGGATGACCTTCATCATCAAAATGGGCGGCTCCGCAATGGAAGATCCCGATCTCGTCGCCCGCGTCATGCGCGACGTGGTTTTCCTCGAAGTCGCCGGTATCAATCCCATCGTTGTCCACGGCGGCGGCAAGGCGATCTCGGCGGCGATGGAAGCGGCCGGGCTTGAGGCGAAATTCGTCGGCGGGTTCCGGGTGACGACCGATGAAGCGATTGAAATCGTTGCCCGCGTTTTGTCTGAGGAGATCAATCCCGGCCTCGTCCGGATGATCCGCGATTTCGGCGGCAAGGCGGTGGGCATCCCCGGCAATGATGTGTTTCTCGGCGAGAAAATCAAAGGCACCGACAAAGACGGCCAGCGCATCGACATCGGTCGCGTGGGTGAAGTCGTCGGCTGCCAACTCGCCCACATGGATGCCGCCCATCAGGCCGGGATCGTGCCGGTCATTTCCCCGCTTGCTGCCGAGCTTGCGACTGGCCGACCGCTCAATATCAATGCCGACCTCGCCGCCGCTGCCCTCGCCAAGGAACTCCGCGTCGCGAAATTGGTCTATCTATCCGATGTGCCCGGCCTGCTCGCCGATCCCAACGATCCCTCCACTTTGATCAAATCCGTCACCCGCAAGGAGGCCGATGCGATGATCGCTGCTGGTACCATTTCCGGCGGCATGATCCCGAAGATCCGCAGCGCGGTGGACGCCCTCAACGCCGGTGTCCGCAAGGTCCACTTCGTCGATGGTCGCCTGCCACACGCGCTGCTGCTAGAAATCTTCACCGACGGCGGCATCGGCACCGAAGTGGTGAGGTGACCCGGACTGCGGCACGCCCTGCTGCCGCCCAGAGTGCTGGCAGCTCTGCTGCAGCCAGCGGCAGATGGAAGCTCTGCTCCTTGCGGCACGGAGTTCTTCCTCTTCACTCACACGCGAATTATTCCGAATCGCACCCAGAAGATCCGGAACCACCATTGAACGCGAACAGAGCATCGCGCACTCCAGAACCTTCCACAAAAAAACCCGCCGCAGCCTGAGCTGGACGGGGTTTCCTTGAGTTTTGGAGAATCGAATAACTTCAACTTACCAAGTTATCACATCGTCGCCTGGCTTGCCGCCCGTGCCGCTGATGGCATCTGCTCCGTTGCTCCACGCTGCCGCTTTCCGCCCATTTAATTTCTTTGCTGCGCTCGCGCCAGATGGCTTGGCTTCAATCTTCTCGTCGTAATTTGTGTCCATTGCGAGGAAATAGGGACCTCCCCATGGGTCAAACAAGCCGGTTACTGTTCCAGATGTTGTATACATAAGCCCGTTTTTTTTTGCTTTCCCTTCTCTCACCGAGAGAAATTTGATGCCCCGTGCATTGAGCGGAGGGGTGGAAGATTCAGTAAGGCCCAGCAAAACTTTGAGAACATTCAAATCGTTTATCGTACTGATCGGAGGGTCGTCAGAGCCAGTGCCCACCGAAGTCGTCGGCATGCTCCCATACTCCGTGTAGAAATTGCTGACCGCTGATTCAAGAGCGGTGCATGAGGCGAGCGCCGTGGTTTTCTTCGCTTTCTGGATAGCAGCATTACCCGCCGCGAAGCCGGCACCGGCTAGTACCGCGATGATCGCAATAACGACGAGCAGTTCGACCAGAGTGAAGCCGTCTTGGCGGCGAGATGTTTGGGTTTTCATAGGTGGATTGGGGTTAGATTTCACAGTTGCAGAGCAAATACGAGATTTAGCGGGCTGGCAATGCCTCAATCATCCGCGCATTTACATGGTAAAGACCTAGCCGTGCTTATTATCCACGGCAAACCTTTTCTTCCAGCTAGGCGGCTTAGATTCAGATTCATAGACTCTCTATCATGGTCTGCCCAATCGTCCACGATTGTAAAAATCCAAATCTCATCCCCCGCCGCCTTTGCCGTTGCGGGGACGGACGGCGCACGACAAACTTCCGCCATGGCCGGCCAAAATCTGCGAGACCTCATTCTCGATTCCCTTCGCACTGCAAACGGTAACCCGCTTTCCAAGTCCCAGCTCGCCCGCAGCCTCAAGCTCCCCGGCACCCGCGTTACGGAGTTGCGAAATACCCTCGCCGCTCTCGTCAAGGAGGGTCTCATCAATGAAGGTAAAAAAGCCTGCTATCAGGTGCCCGCCCCGCCGCAGAATCAACTCACCGGCAATCTCAAATTCCACCCGAAGGGCCACGCGTTCTTCTTCCCGGACATCACCGACGAGCACAACCTCGCCGCCGGCATCGACTTCGCCGTCAACTCCCGGATCATGATCGACCGCCGCAACGTCGGCACCTCGCTCGATGGCGACAAGGTTCTCGTCTCGATCATCAAGCAGATCGCCCGGCCGTTCCGCACCCGCAGCGAGTTCACGCCAGATCCGTCGGACGAAATGCGCGGAAAAGTCGAAAAAGTCCTCGCCCGCCGCTCTGGGCGGTTAGTCGGGATTTTCCAAAAGAAGGGCAAGTTCGCTTGGGTCGATTGCGACGACAAAGCCATCGAAGGCAAGATCGACGTCATCGGCGACACCACCGCGCTGCCGGGGCAGCTAGTGGTTGCCGATCTTGAGGAATGGACCGACCGCAATGCCACACCGCGCGGGCGGGTCATCGAAGTCCTCGGCTGGCCCGGCGATCCGGGCGTCGATATCATCGGCGTGATCCACCGTTTCGGCCTGCGCACTTCGTTTCCCGATGAAGTTCTAGCAGAAGCCCGCGCCGTGCCGGAAGAGCCCGAGGCATCGGAAATCGCCCGCCGCAAGGATTGGCGGGACAAGCTCGTCATCACCATCGACCCCGCAGATGCGAAGGACCACGACGATGCGATCTGGTGTGAGAAAACCAAAACCGGCTGGACGCTCGCCGTCCATATCGCGGACGTTTCCCACTACATCAAGCCCGGCAGCCCGATGGACAGCGAGGCCATCGACCGCGGCAACTCGACCTACCTAGTTGATCGCGTGTTGCCGATGCTGCCCACCGAGCTCTCTAACGGCATCTGCTCACTCAAGCCGGATTGCGACCGCCTGACGAAGTGCGCGCTGCTAGAAATTTCCGCCGACGGGGAAATCACCAAGGCCAAGTTTATCGACGCCGTCATCCACAGCCGGGCCAAGCTTTCCTACGAAATGGCGCAGGCGATTCTCGACGGCAAACCCGCGCCGGAAGGCTCCGATCCCAAGCTCGTCGGGATGGTCAAGGAAGCCTGGAAACTTGCCTCCACCTTGCGTGAGCGTCGTTTCAGAAATGGGGCGCTCGACCTCGAAATGCCGGAAATCAAGATCCGCCTTGATGATAAGGGCCGTGCCGAAGTCGCCGAGCCGGTGATCCACACGGAGAGCCACCAACTCGTCGAGGAATGCATGTTAGCCGCCAACGAGTCGGTCGCAAAAATCCTCAAAGACCGTATGAAACCGGCGATCTATCGGATCCACGAAGATCCCGATCCATCGCGTTTGCTGGACTACACCGAGACCGCGAAAGCCCACGGCTACCGCCCCGGCGATCTCACCAACCGAGCGCACATTCAGAAGCTGTTGGATGATTCCAAAGGCACGCCGGAAGAGCACGTCATCAAGCTCGGCCTCCTGAAAAGTCTCAAGCGCGCCGTCTATTCCGCAGAACCCATCGGCCACTACGGTTTGGCAAAAGGCGACTACTGCCACTTCACCAGCCCGATCCGCCGCTACGCCGATCTCATCGTCCACCGCGCGCTCCAGCCGCTGCTAGAAAACGCGCCCAAGCCCCACGACCGCACGCCGTCGCAGGCCGACTTGCGCGAGATTTCCCGCCACATTTCCGACACCGAGCGCACCTCGTCCGACGCGGAAAGCGAGACCAAGCAGATCAAGCTGCTAGAATACCTCGACCGCGTCGCCAGCTCGGACAAGCCACCGGTTTTCGATGGACTCATCACCGACGTCCGCCCGATGGGCCTGATGGTGGAAATCCCTAACATGGGCGTCCGCGGCGTGGTGAAACGCGAGGATCTACCCGAAGGCCGCTGGCGTTTCGAAGCACACCGGATGGCTTGGGTTTCCATGGATGGCAAAACCATTCAGTTAGGAATGCGGATTCCGCTGCGGGTGATCAACATCGACTTCGACAAGCGTTTCGTCGATTTTGCCGTCGCCGGCAAGCCGACCAGCGAGGGTACCCACGTCTCCGCGAAGAGCCCGGTCGTCGCCAAAAAGCACGGCAAACCGCACACCAAGCCCGCCGCCAAAGTGGGACCCACGCCGAAGCTGAAAGAATCCCGCTACGCCACCAAGGAACAGCCAAAGCGCCGCAAACGCCGCTAACAAGGTCTCCGTGCCAGCGGGTTTCTTTCCGCTTCCCGTGTCCAGTGCGAGGCGATAGAAACCCCAAGTGGACGGCAACATTGAGGAACGGCTTAACGAATTCATCCGGCGCAAAGGTCTGCGCCGGACCGGTCAGCGCGACACCATCGTCAAGGCGGCGTTTTCCAAAGACGAGCATTTCACGGCGGATGAATTGTTCGACCGCGCTCGCAAGCTCGATTCCGAGACTTCGCGGGCCACGGTTTACCGCACGCTGAGCTTGTTAGTGGAGGCGGAATTGCTGCGCGAGATCGACCTCGGCGACAACCAAACCACCTACGACCCCAACTTCCTCGACAAGCCATCGCACAACCATCTCGTCTGCATCGACTGCGGCCGGGTGGTGGAATTCGAGGACACCCACCTCGACTTGCTCAACGATTGCGTAACCCGGCGGCTCGGCTTTAAGCCGGTCCGCCAGTCGATCAAGATCGAGGCAAACTGCGAGCAACTCCGCCTCAACGGCCGCTGCCCGAACCTCATCGCCACCCGTCTAACCGGCAAGCGCCTACGCCGGAAACGCTGAGTTTCCAACGAATCCTTGGACTGCGTGCAGCCTGCTGCCGCTTTGGGCATCGCAGCCTGCTGCGGCCCGATTCACTCCACCCATTCCACAAGACATTGCACTTTCTGCAATGTTTTGTGGAGTCCTCCCGGGCCAACAGCCACCGTCCGCGATACCGTCGAGAAAGACGCTTATTGGCAGTATTTGGTCCAAGTCATCGACGAGCAAGCCACGCGGGCGATCCGGGCGTTAGAGTGAATTTGCTGCGGCCGCCCGGACAGCAGGCTGTCTCGGGCAAAGCGGCAGCAGGCTGCCGCAGTCCACGGCCTACGCCATGATCGCCTTCACCGCTTTGGCTGGCTCCACGCCTGTTAGCTTGTAGTCCAGCCCTTGGAACTTGGTGGTGAACCGCGCGTGATCGATGCCGAACTGATGGAGCAGCGTGGCGTGCAAATCCCTCACATGGACGATGTCTTTCTCCGCCGCGTAGCCGAGTTCGTCGGTGGCACCGTGGACGATGCCCGGCTTGATGCCCGCGCCTGCCATCCACAGGCTGAAGCCCTTGATGTGGTGGTCGCGGCCGCTGCCTTGGCCCATCGGGGTGCGGCCAAACTCGCCGCCCCAGATGACCAGTGTGTCTTCTAGCAGACCCCGTTGTTTCAAATCCTTGACTAGCGCAGCGGGCGGCTGATCCGTGAGTTTCGCGGTGGCGGGCATCTTTTTCTCGATGTCGCCATGGTGGTCCCAGCCGCGGTGATAGAGCTGCACGAAGCGCACCCCGCGCTCTAACATCCGCCGAGCTAACAGACAGTTGCTGGCGAATGAGCCGTCGCCCGGTTGTTTCACGCCATACAGGTCGAGGATGTGCTGCGGCTCGTCGCGCATGTCCGAGAGTTCCGGCACAGATGACTGCATACGGAAAGCCATTTCATACTGGGCAATGCGGGTCTCGATTTCCGGATCCACGCGCTCATCCCGCAGCGCGCCGTTGAGCCGCTGGATCTCGTCGATGACTTGGCGCTGGGTCGATTGGCAGACGCCGTCCGGGCTGCCGACGTAGTGGACCGCGCTGCCTTTGCTCTGGAATTGCACGCCCTGAAACTTGCTAGGCAGGAAGCCCGCGCTCCATTGCCTAGCGGAAATCGGTTGGTCCGCATCCGCGCCACGCGAGACCATCACGACGTAGCCAGGGAGATTCTGCGACTCCGCACCAAGTCCGTAGAGCAGCCAGGATCCCATGCTCGGGCGACCCTTGAGGATCGACCCAGAGTTCATGAATGCGTGCGCCGGATCGTGGTTGATCTGCTCCGTCACCATCGAGCGGATCACACAGATATCGTCCGCGATGGAACCGATGTGCGGAAACAGCTCGGAAATCTCCGTGCCGCATTGCCCCCATTTCTGGAACTTCGTGAACGAGCCGCGGGCGATCAATTTACTGCCCTGAAGCTGCGCGAGCTGCTGGCCGACGGTAAAGGATTCAGGAAATGGCTGGCCGTTGAGCGCGTCTAACCGCGGCTTGGGATCGAAGGATTCCAAGTGCGACGGACCGCCCGCCATGCAGAGGTGGACGATGCGTTTCGCCTTGGCGGGGAAATGCAAGCCGCCCTGGCTTTGGAGAAATGGCAGCTTGTTAGAAGTGCCCATCAGCTGCGAGAGCGCCATCCCGCCGATGCCGGCGAAGCTTCTTTGCAGGAACGTCCGGCGGCTGAAATCCTGCTGAAAGCGCTCGAAGGCGGCGATGGATGGATGGCTCATGGCTCAGTAGCGGGTAATGGTTTCGTGCAGGTTGAGAATGACCCGGCAGAGCTGCGCCCACGCCGCCAGCTCGGCGGGATCTTGGCCAGCACCGGGATCAGATAGGCCTATTTTGAGGAAAGCCTTCGCGTCGTCTGGCTTGGTTTTGTAGGCCTCGCGTTGAGTCGTTAGAAACTTGGTGAGCGATTCGAGTTCGCCCGCTTTCATCTCGCGGGCCAGCGCGAGCTTGATGGCGTGGCGGATTCTATCAGCATCATTCTCCGGTTTTTCACGGATCACTCGCAACGCGAATCCCCGCGCGGCCTCGACGAATGATGGATCATTCAAGAGCGTGAGCGCTTGCTGCGGGCTGTTGGACTGGAAGCGGTCCGCCGTGCATTCCTCGCGACTCGGCGCGTCGAAGCCCGCTAACATCGGGTGCATGAACGTGCGCTGCCAGTGCATATAAAGGCCGCGGCGGTATTGCTCCGCGCCGGTGCTCGAGGGGTAATCACGCTCGGGGAAAGTGAGGTTCACATAGTAGCCGACTGGCTGATAGGGCTTAGCACTCGGGCCACTTATCTCGTCATCCAGCAAGCCAGCAATTGACAATGCGTTATCTCTAACAAACTCCGCGTCGAGCCGCCGGGCGGATTGCTCGGCCAGCAGGCGGTTAGCCGGATCCTTCTCCACGAGGTCCGCGCGGGAGGCGGAAACTTGGCGGTACGTGCGACTGGTGACCATCAGACGGACGAGGTGCTTAACATCCCAGCCGGATTCGCGAAACTCGACAGCCAGCCAATCTAGCAACTGCGGATGCGACGGCCACTCACCTTGGTTGCCGAGATCGTCCAGCACGTTGGACAAGCCCTTGCCAAAGAATTGTTTCCACAGCCGATTCGCGAACTGCCGGGAAACCAAGGGGTTTTCCTTATCGGTCAGCCACTTCGCGAGATCGAGGCGGCTGAGCCGTCCACCGCCCTTCCTAACCGACGCGTGAGGCAAAAACCCTGGCATCGCCGGCGGCACTTCCTCGCCCGGATTCATCCATGCCCCACGAGGAAGCACGCGGGTCGTTAGAACCTTGTCCGGCGGCACCGCCTGGGCGACGAGCGAGTGAGCGTAGCCCGCGCGGCAGGCGATGATCGCGCCCCGAATTGCCCGATATGTCTCGGGCAGCGCCGCGTCCGGCGTGGTGCCTTGGAGCGACGCGGCAGCGATTTCCCGCCGCTGAGACTCGCTCCGCTCAGTGGCCTTGAAGGCATCTATCAGCTCCGTCCGCAGCGCGTTTTCCTGCCCCGGAATGGCATCACCGAAGGGCGTGACGCTGAAACGAACCCTGCCAATGTCGGCACTGGCCAAGTTCACTTGCATCACCCGCCCCTCGGCGGCGGGCAAGGTTTCCGCGAGGTGATAGAGTGCGTGATGCGGCAGAGACGCGGCGTCCTGCGGCTCCTCCCAAACGGCGGGGGCTGAGTGCCATTCCGGCTCTAGCAGCGGACTGTTATCGCCATTCTTGTATTGAAGGGGCGTGCGCCGGTCGGCTTGGCTCCACGCGATTTTTACCGGCTGAGAGACGACGGAGAAAGTAGGGGTGACGGCGAATTTACCGTTGGCTTGGCGTCCGACTTTGCCCGCGTTTTTGGTGTAGGGCAGCACCTCGCAGCGGATCGCGCGGATGGCTGCGTGAGGTAGCGGGAAATTGAGTGTTAGAATTTCATCCTTCATCGGTGGCCCGCTGAAAACGACGGATTGGTCAGGGGCAACCTCGTGGCCGGTGCCCTTAGTCGCGGTGATTTCCGCTGGCGCGAGCACGGCCCATCCGGTGGGATTTGCTGCTAGAAACGCAGCGCTTTGCTCGCTCCATGGCCGGCTCACAGCTTCGTCAGATTTCACCGCAGCGAGCATCTCGATCGCAGAGCCTTGCAGTGCGCGGAGGCGTTTCTCCAAGGCGGCATTCTTCGAGAAAATCTCCGGTGGAAACGGGTAGTCGTTCTTAAATCCCGCCAGTTCCGGGTTCGGCGTGTATTGGTAATCCGCGTAAACTCCCCACTGCTGCACGTCGGCGAAGAACGCGCCTAACGAGTAGAAATCCTTGGCGGTGATCGGGTCGAACTTGTGGTCGTGACACTCCGCGCAGCCAGTCGTTAGACCGAGCCACGCCGCGCCCACCGCCCGCACTCGGTCGCCCATGGATTTCGCGAGATACTCCTTGGACTGGGCACCGCCCTCGCGAGTCATCAGATTAAGCCGGAGAAATCCGGTGGCGATGCGTTGCTCGTCGGTGGCGTTTGGCAACAGGTCGCCAGCGAGTTGCTCGGTGGTGAATTGGTCGAAGGGCTTGTTGTGGTTGAAGGCCTCGATCACGTAGTCGCGGTAGGGGAAAATGCGCGCGTTTTGATCGCCGTGATAGCCGACGGTGTCGGAAAATCGCACGACATCCAGCCATGGCACCGCCATCCGCTCGCCATAGCGCGGCGAGGCTAACAGCCGCTCAACTTGCTTCGCGTAGGCGTCCGGGCTCGGGTCCGCGAGGAAGCCATCGAGTTCCTCACGAGTCGGCGGCAAGCCAGTTAGATCGAGCGACAGCCGCCGCAGCAAGGTGGCTTTGTCGGCCAGTGGCGAGGGCTCGATTTTCACGGCCTCCAGCGTGGCGAGGACGAAGGCATCAATAGGATTGGCGACCTCAGCCGCGTGTGCGGCCAGCGCGGGAAGCGGTGCCTTCGTCACCGGTGTGAAGGCCCAGTGTTCTTCGTATTTCGCGCCTTGTGAGACCCACTCGCGGATCAGCAATTTCTGCCGAGCGGTTAGGTCTTTGTGGAAATCTTGCGGCGGCATGACCTCGTCCGGCACGGCGGATTCGATCCGTTTTATAATCGCGCTTTGATCCGGCTTGCCGGGGACAATCGCCCGCTCCTCCGAGTCCTTGAGCTTGGCGTAGGCACCTTCTGGCGTATCGAGTCGGAGGTCCGCCTCACGCGTCTTGGCATCGAAGCCATGGCAGGCGAAGCAGGTGTTAGAGAAGATCGGCCGGATGTGGGCGTTGAACGTGATGTGCTCCGGCATGGGTTCGCCGATGGCTGTCGCTGTCGTGCTAGAATCGGCAGCCGCGCTTTTTTGATCGCAGCCCGAGTTGAAGACAGCAGCGAGAAAGGCAAGACAGGTGATCCATTTCATAGGCAGGAGCCGCACCCTACGCGACCTCCAGGTGATTTCATGCAAGATCGCGTTATGGGCGATAAGGAGGACTCACATTTTGTGCGCCTGAACGATGAGCCGCGAAAGGGCAGAGCTTCGCGCTCTTCATTTCTCCTCCCATCGGCAAGTGGACAAAAATGTCCACTCTCCTTATTTGGACAGGGTCAACTTCGTGACCCGCCCGGTTTTATTCCAGTCCTGGACGTATAGATTGCCCGCCTTGTCGAAGCTCAGGCCGTGCGGCGCGGTGAAAATCCCGAGGCGCTGATCCTGCGGCGTCACTCCGAAATTTGCCCATTGGGCCTTGTTTGGATTATCGCCGAGGAAGGCCACGGGCGTGCCGGATTTGTCGATGAGGGTGACGCGGGATTCAAGCTCAGCGACCGCGAGCGTATCGCCGGAGAAACTCACGGAACACGGACGGCGGAGGTTGCTGGCGTGGACGCCGATCCAATTTCCTTCCAAATCGAAGTGGACCAAGCGCCGCTTTTCCCGGTCCGCCACCAGCAGCCGCGGCTCGCCGAAACGAGTGTCGATGGCGAGGCCGTGCGGTGTGTTGAACTGCTTTTCATCCGGTCCCTTGCTACCAAAGGATTTCAACAACTTGCCAGTGGCGTCGAACTTATGGACGATGTTAGAACCGTAGCCCATCGACGCAAAAATGGCACCATCCGGGGCGACAGTGACGCCCGTCAGCCCGCTCCATCCACCCGGCACCTCGCCAGTGGTGGCGTTCGGTATTTCAAGCAGCAGCTCGCCTTCCGTGTCGATTTTGCAAACCCGCAGCGGCGGCTTATTGCTGTTGAGTTGCGCCCCGTAGATCACCGCCTTGCCTTCCTCGCGGCGGATCGCCATCGCATGGAAACCCTTGCACTCAGGGGCGATCGTGCGGACGAATTTCCCGTCCGGCTGATAGACAACTACCGACAGATCCGAGTCCGTGGAAACATAGATCAACCCAGACTCATCATCCACCACCACGCCGCCATGGGTCGGCCCGATGATCTTGCCATCCGGCAACTCCCCCCAATGCGGCACGGCCTGATAGATCCAAGCGCCGTTGCCCGTGAGCACTGCGGATTGTGGACCGTCACCCGGCGCGGTGCCGGGTTCTGGATGGGCGAATGCTAGCGGGGCGATGAGCAGAAGTATGAGATAGCGCATGGGAAATGCAGGCTTTCTCAATCCGTCCCGCGAATCAAGGAACAAGAATTTCCCCGTGGTTGCTTGATCTGCGAGACTCGCGAAAAATTTTTCTTGCCGACCCCAGATTCAATCCCTACCTATTGCTCCAGATTAACGAATGCACCTATCCAAGAAATCAGAGTATGCGCTGCGCGCCACGATCAACCTCGGGATCGCCACCGAAGTCGGGCGGGCCACGGTTTCCGGCTCGGAACTCGCCGAGGCTAACAGGCTACCGCTCAAATTCGTCGAGCGCATCCTGCAAGAGCTGCGCGAGGCCGGCATCGTCGAAACTCACCGCGGGAAATTCGGCGGCTACTGCCTCGCCAAGCCCGCCGACCAGATTGGCATCGGCGAGCTGGTCCGGCTGATGGATGGCCGCCTCGCGCCGATTTGCTGCGCCAGTGAAAACGCCTATCAGCCCTGCACCTGTCCCGATGAGGACCACTGCGGGCTGCGCATGATCATGATCGATGTGCGCAACGCCATCGCTAACATCCTCGACCGCTACACCGTGGCCCAAGTTGTGGAAGTCACGCTGCGGAAAATGCGCCGTGACGGCATCGTCCCTCCATTCGCCACCGCCGGCTCGCTGGCCGCAGCAGTCAACGCCCCAAAACGCAAGGCCGATCCCGCTGACGGATTTCTCGCCGGCCTCTCCCAACTCGCCAACCTATCTCATGAACCCGATGAACACGTTCTCCCCTGACGCTCCCTCGTCAGACGGTCCAACGACCGACTGGTTAGAGGTCGTTCGTAAAAATGTGGCCAACCTCCGCTTCGGCTCAGTCCAGATCACCGTCCACGATGGCCGCGTGACCCAAGTCGAAAGCATCGAGAAAACCCGCTTCGTCGCCACGCGGGATGCCGCTCCGAGCGAGCGCAAATAACACTTTCTCACCGCCCACCGCACACCCGGGGGTTTCTACACCAACCATCTGCGAAAGCTCACCGGACCACCGGACGCGGACGCTCCGCAGACAATCATGAAAACCAAACACAGAAGAAATCCGTCCACCATTCCGACCCCGGCCAAAGCCCGTCGTCATCGTAAATCGACCACCCTCGTCTTGAGCTTCCGCCTGCCGCGCACCGCCGCCCTGGCCCTGCTCGTCGGCCTGCCGCTCCAGGTAAATGCCGAGGACAAATCCACTGAATTTGTCGAGCCTAACACCTTCGATAAAATCTGGGGATACGCCAGCCTCTACAAGGACGATCTCAATCCCATCCTCCAAGAGTTCAAACTCCGCGGCCGCTATCAGGGACAATACTGGGACGTGGATGACGCCAACGGCAGCCAGAGCAATTGGGAAGACCGCCGCTCGCGCTTCGGCTTCGATGCCAAATTACTCGAGAAGGAAGTCGAGATCCGCGCCGACTTCCAAAGCAACGACGGCTTCAACGATGTCTATGACGGCCTGGTGGATGCTTACATCCGCTGGAAACCCCAGTCCTGGCTCAGCATCACGGCGGGAAAAACCAAACCGCTCGTCGGTCAATACGACTGGCTGGAATCCACCAACACCCAACCGACATTTGAGCGTTCGCAAATTTTCAACCAACTCGGCATCAACCGCGCGACGGGTCTAACGGTAGAAGGCACCACCGACAAATTCTCCTGGCGGGCTGGCATCTACTCTAACGACACGCCAAGCTCCACGGCGGATCCTGTCTCCAAGGTTTCCACCGGTGCTTGGGGCGACGGCGAGTTCGGCGATCTCGATGGCGGCGTCTCTTACACCCTCGGCGTGGGCTACGATTTCAAGCACCTGCTAGACGTCGAGAAAGCTGACCTCAGACTGGATTGGCTGCACAGCGACCGCGAAGTCGGCGACCTTGTGTTAGGTAAATACGACGACATCGTTTCCACCACGTTTTCCGTGAAGGAAGGCTACGCGGCAGTCGTCGTTGAAAGCTTCTTCGCAAGCGGCGGAGATGGGACTAACAGTGACGTCTTCGGATTCTACATCCAGCCCACCTACGATGTCATCCCGAAGAAACTTCAGTTAGTCGCCCGCTACTCGTATGCCAATAGCGACGGGCCGCTCGGAGTCGTCGGTCAGACCCGCTACGAGAAGAAAGTCGCGGCTAACGCTGGCTTGGGTGATGCCTATCATTCGATCTATGGCGGCGCCCAATACTTCATCTACGGCGACAAATTGAAACTGCTCGCCGGCGCAGAGTGGGCCCGTCTTGAAAACGATCTCGGCGATTCCTACGACGGCTTCACCCTCCTCACCGGCATCCGTCTGTCGTTCTAACTGACCCATTGTCATCCAACCAACATCTTCCCATGAAAACTTTCAGAATCCTCACACTCGTCTCTTCATTCCTCGCTTCCAGCCTCTTCGCGGACCAGCTGCTCAATGTTTCCTATGACCCCACCCGCGAGTTCTATCAGGAGTTTAACGCCGCCTTCGCCAACCAGTGGAAACAGCAGACCGGCAAGTCCCTCGTCGTCAAACAATCCCACGGCGGTTCCGGTAAACAGGCCCGCTCGGTGATCGACGGCTTGAGCGCCGACGTGGTGACGCTCGCCCTCTCAGGCGACATCGACGTGATCGCCCAACAAGCGAATTTGCTGCCCGCAGACTGGCAATCCAAGTTCCCGGACAACAGCTCGCCCTACACCTCGACCATCGTCTTCGTGGTGCGGAAGGGAAATCCCAAGGGCATCAAAGACTGGGGCGATCTGGTCCGGCCCGGCATCGGAGTCATCACGCCAAATCCGAAAACCTCGGGCGGCGCACGGTGGAACTACCTTGCTGCGTGGGCCTACGCGAGCAGCAAATCCGGCGGGGATGAGGCAAAGGTGAAGGAGTATCTCCGCGCTCTCTATCAGAACGTGCCAGTGCTAGACACCGGTGCTCGCGGCTCCACCACCACCTTTGCCCAGCGCGGCATCGGCGACGTTTTCCTATCCTGGGAAAACGAAGCCCATCTC
>JAYTLO010000341.1:0-6856 GCA_043729385.1 Akkermansiaceae bacterium | reverse complement strand
CCTTGCGAACGAGCTGATTGATGGTCGGCATGATTTCCTTGCGGTGGTTCTGATTTTTCCATGGGGACAAACCGGAGCGACGACAAGGCGACCTTGTAGTAGCTTTTTTCCGGAGCTGGACCCGATAAATTTTCCCTGTAATTTAGGCCGCCTCGATTAAAACGTCGGCAGCCCTCGCTGTGGGGGGGGCGACTCTAGGAGCCGATCCCAACCTGACAAGCCCTATTTTGACATTTTCTTCTAACTTTAATTAGAAGCGGCTGAAGGTCCAAAAACTTGGTGGCAGTGGGCAGTTTCGAACTGCCGACCAAGGGCTTATGAGTCCCCTACTCTACCACTGAGCTACACTGCCTAAGTTTTTGAGAGGCGGATGCCTCGTCAAGAGGTGTGGTCGGTAACTGGGAGTTCGGGAATTGTCCACAGGAAATTCGAAAAATCCATTCGCCGATCATGCTATATAGATAGCAATCAGGAAATTTCCCTCAACCGTCTTGCAGCCAACGCGCGTCCCGTCGGCGATTTCTTGTTCTTCTGAATCAACGCGGGCGGTCCCTCAGCCACGAGATTTCCCCCGTGGATTCCCCCGCCCGGCCCGAGTTCGATCACCCAGTCCGCTGCGGCGATCACATCCAAATGATGCTCCACGACCAGCACGCTGTGGCCTGCGTCGCGCAGTTTAAAAAACGCGGCGAGGAGTTTATCGACGTCGCCGAAGTGCAGGCCTGTCGTCGGCTCATCAAATAGATAGAGAGTGTGCGGTGCCTGTGGTTTCGCCAATTCGACAGCGAGCTTCAATCGCTGCGCCTCACCGCCTGATAGAGTGTTAGCTGGTTGGCCGAGCTGAAGATACCCGAGGCCTAGATCTTCCAAAGTCTCCAAGATTCGATGGATCTTTGGGATCGGTCGGAAAAATGCCCGCGCCTCGCTCACTGAAAGTGCCAGCACCTCCGCGATGGATTTCCCTTTATAAGTCACCTCTAACGTCTCGCGATTGAAGCGCCGCTCGCCGCACGCCGGGCATGGCACCCAGGCGTCCGGTAAAAAGTGCATCTCTATTCTCAAGCGTCCATTTCCCTGGCAACGCTCGCAGCGCCCGCCCGCTGCATTGAAACTAAAACGCCCCGGTCCGTAGCCACGCTGTTTCGATAGATTCAGCTTCGTGAAAAGGTCCCGCACGAGATCAAACACCCCAGTGAATGTCGCGGGGTTCGACCGCGGGCTACGGCCAATCGGCGATTGATCCGCCACCACACATTTCTCGATCAATTCCAACCCATCGATCCCGTCATGCAATCCCGGCGCCTCGCCCGAGCCATTGAAATGCCGCGCCAGCGCTCGCCGCAAAATATCATCCGCCAGCGTCGATTTCCCGCTGCCACTCGGCCCAGTTAGACATACCAAGCGACCCAGCGGAATCGACACATTCAGATTCCGCAAATTGTGCTCCCGCGCCCCCCGAATCACCAACTCCCCACACTTCTCCTTCTGGATTCTGGATTCTTGCCTCTGGATTCGACTCCTCAACCATTCCCCAGTCGGCGAAACGATCTCCATCGGCAGCCCCGCTGCTAACAGCTCCCCCCCCGCCGCTCCCGCTCCCGGCCCGATGTCGATCAACCAATCCGCCGCGCGGATGATTTCCTCGTCATGCTCGACTACTACAACCGTATTTCCAAGATCCCGCAACCGCGTCAGCGCGCCAATCAACCGCGCCGTGTCCGCCGAATGCAGTCCGATGCTCGGCTCGTCCAGCACGTAAATCACCCCGGAAAGCCCCGCGCCAAGCTGAGTCGCTAACCGAATCCGCTGTGCCTCGCCGCCAGATAGAGTGCCGCTCGTCCGCTGCAATGTTAGATAGTCCAGTCCGACCTCTTCGAGAAATGCCAGCCTCGTTCCCACATCATTCGCCAGCCGCTTGCAAACCTCCGCCTTCGAAGCATCCGGTTTGAATCCATCTATCCACCGCATCGCATCGGAAACTCCCAGCTCACAGAAATCCTGAATCCCCAGCCACTCGCCGCCTGCCCCCTCAATCTTCACCGCCAGCCACTCCGGCTTCAGCCTCTTCCCTGCACATACCCCGCACGGTTGGTGCGCCATGAACTTCGCTAACTTGCGTCGCGTGATTTCCGACTTCGCTTCTCTATATCTAACAAGCGTTTTATCAGCATCCTCTCCAGCCACTAACAAAGCAGGATCACAATATAGCTCCGTCCCCAAACCCTCACATGCCTCACACGCCCCGAGGTGGGAGTTAAAGGAAAAATGCTTCGGTGAAATTTCCTCCACCATGAATCCCGTCCGCGGATTCCTATAACTCGTCTGAAACGCCAAATCCCGCCAAGCATCCCCACCCGGCTCTTGAATCGCCGCCCGCGCTTCAGCACCGCACAGCCGTAGTGCCGTTTCCACCGAGTCCGCCAGCCGTGACTCCACCCCCAGCCGGATCACAAACCGATCCACCACGATCTCCACCGCTACAGGAAACTCCGGCCATTTCGCCGCCGCTTCCTCGATCTCCAACACCTCCCCATCCACCCGCACTCGGATATATCCTTGCCGTTGCAAGTCACCTAACAACCTCGCTGGTTCCCCCAACTCCTCCTTCGGCAGCGCCGCTAATAATACCACCTTCGTCCCCTCCTCCAGCGCCGCCAGCACATTCACAATGTCCGCCGCGCTCATCCGCTCCAGCCGCTCGCCCGTCACCGGATCATGCGGAATCCCCGCCGCCGCCCACAGCACGCGCAGGTAATCGTAAATCTCCGTCGCCGTCGCCACCGTCGAGCGCGGGTTGAGTCCCCCGCCCCGTTGCTCAATCGCGATCGCAGGACTCAGCCCCTCAATCGAGTCCACATCCGGCTTCTCTAACTGATCGAGAAATTGCCGCGCATACACCGATAGAGATTCTACATACCGCCGCTGCCCCTCCGCATACAATGTGTGAAATGCCAGCGACGACTTCCCCGATCCGCTAGGCCCCGTGATCACCACAAGTTTCCCGCGTGGGATGTCCACATCGATGTTCTTCAAATTATGCTGCCGTGCCCCACGGATTCGGATCGCGTCCACGCGTTTAGGAAGCAGCGCGACGCGTCCAGTGGCGAGTGCGTAATTGATTCTCATCACGGACCGCGAGATTCATCTCGCCCGATTCTCAAAGTTCTCATCCATCCCCGCTGACACTCCCCCAAATGGCTCCTCCGTCCGAGCCGTTTCCTCCACGAATTCCCCGCTCGACGCCCCCGCCCACTTCCCGCAAGTCTCCCCCATGCCCCGCCTTGCCCGCATTCTCCTCTGGCTCGCCGTCTCCCTGCTTGGAGCCACCGCCGTCGCCATCGCCGCCTTCCAGCGCAACGAACCCGTCAACGCTCTTTGGCTCGTCGTTGCTGGCGTTTGCACCTTCGCCGTCGCCTACCGCTTTTACTCCGCTTGGCTGATGGCCAAGGTGCTCACCATCGACGACCGCCGCGCCCCCGCCGCCGTCACTTGTAGCGATGGAAAAGACTTCGTCCCCACGCCCAAGTGGGTCGTCTTCGGCCACCATTTCGCCGCCATCGCCGGCCCAGGCCCACTCGTCGGCCCCGTTCTAGCAGCCCAGTTCGGCTACCTCCCGGGCACCCTCTGGCTGCTCGTCGGAGCCACCCTCGGCGGCGGCGTGCACGATGCCATCATCCTTTTCGCCTCCATGCGCCGGAATGGAAAGTCCCTCGGGCAAATGCTCAAGGAGGAGATTAATCCCTTCATCGGCCTCGTCGCCATGATCAGCCTGTTAGCCATCATGACGATCTTGTTAGCCGTGCTCGGACTGGTCGTCGTCAAGGCGCTCGCCGAAAGCCCGTGGGGCCTCTTCACCATCGCCGCCACCATCCCGCTGGCCTTCGTCATGGGCATCATGATCAAGAGCGGAAAAGTCAGCGTCACCGCCGCCTCCGTCTTCGGAGTCATCGGCCTATTCGCCGCCGTCGTCGGCGGGAAATATCTATCACCCGCGTGGACGTCTGCACTCACCCTCAGCTCCACCCAGCTCGCGTGGGCCATCATGATTTACGGCTTCGCCGCCAGCGTCCTGCCCGTCTGGATGTTGCTAGCCCCGCGCGATTACCTCAGCACGTTCATGAAGCTCGGCACCGTCGCCGTGCTCGGCGTTTTCATCGTCATCCTGCATCCGCCGCTGCACATGCCCGCCATCACGCCGTTTGTCAGCGGCGGTGGCTTCGTCGTCCCTGGCCCGGTGTTTCCCTTCGTCTGCATCACCATCGCCTGCGGCGCGGTTAGTGGTTTCCACTCGCTCATCGCCTCCGGCACCACCCCCAAGTTGTTAGCCCGCGAGAAAGACATCCGCCTCATCGGCTACGGCGCGATGGTCGTAGAAATGTTAGTTGCCCTCATGGCCATCATCGCCGCCTGCGCCCTCCAGCCCGGCGAGTACTTCGCCATCAACTCACCCATCGACCCTAACAACGCCGCCGCCGTCACCGCCCAAATCGCCACCATCAACTCCTACGGCCCCGAATACGCCGTCACCGAGGCCCACATGCAGCAACTCGCCAAAGACCTCGGCGAACCCCACATGATCGGCAAGGTTGGCGGCGCGCCCACCTTCGCCGTCGGCATGGCCCACATGTTTGCCCAAGTCATCCCTGGGAAAACCGCGCTCTCACTCTGGTATCATTTCGCCATCATGTTCGAGGCGCTATTTATCCTAACAACCCTTGATGCCGGCACCCGTGTCGGTCGCTTCATTCTCCAAGATTTACTAGGAAACATTTCCCCCAGACTCGGCAACACCCAGTCGTGGTTAGGCAACATCCTCGCCACCGGCCTGCTCGTCGCCGCCTGGGGATTCTTCCTCTATCAGGGCGCGCTCGATCCCGCCGGCATCGCCAAATCCCTCTGGCCCATCTTCGGAATTTCTAACCAGCTGTTAGCCGTCATCGCCTTCTGCCTCGGCACCGTCGTCCTCATCAAAATGGGCAAGGTCCGCTACTGTTGGGTCACCGTCATCCCCATGCTATTCCTCACCGCCGTCACCTTCACCGCCGGCTATATGAAACTCTTCTCAGCCAATGCCGCCGGCTTTCTCCCCGCCATCCGCAGCCTTGAGGAAAAAATCGCAGCTGGCCTAACCGGCCCCGCACTAGCAGCCGCGAAGACCTCCCTCCTCAACGCCCGTATCGACGTCGTCATCACCGCCACCTTCCTCCTTTTCGTTTCCATCATCGTCTTGGGCACCGCCCGCGAATGTTGGTTACTCCTATCAAAACGCAAGCCCACCATCCTCCGCGAAAGCCCATACATTCCCCACCCCGACGACGCCAAAGTCCTGCCCACAAGCCTGAGTTGATAGTTGCTAGGAAAAATCCACAAACGGACCGCGAAATTTATTTCGCCTGCATTCATCAGAACCATCGACCTCATCCAGCGCGCGCCACCCATCAAATCAAAGAGGTAGGCACCGCGAATCTGGCGAATCGAGCGAATCTCAAGACAAGAAGCAAGAGGTCATAAATCAACCTCCCCCCAACCCGCCAACGGAGGGCGGACACTCCTCCGCCAGTCGATGAGCCGCGAAAGTGCAGCGCCCCCGGCCCACCACCTTTCTCCTACCATTGGCCCACAGCAGCAGTTTCGTAGCTCCGTCCTCTTCCCTATCAACCATCAACTCTCAACCATCAACCTCTCCTCCCCCCAGCTCACCCGCTGAGACTCCAACGGCGGCATCCGGTAGATCGCCAAAAACTCCCGCCTGAAATTATTCGGCGAGGAAAACCCCAATTCCGTCGCCACCGCTTCGGGCGATTTCCCACCCACTAGCATCCGCTTGGCCACCACCATCCG
Organism: Akkermansiaceae bacterium; assembly: GCA_043729385.1. Lineage (GTDB taxonomy): Bacteria > Verrucomicrobiota > Verrucomicrobiia > Verrucomicrobiales > Akkermansiaceae > Luteolibacter. Next base: position 1,015 of record JAYTLO010000341.1, on the reverse strand, counting down.
CTCCCAGCGCATCCACACCTTCGGCGGCAGCCCCACGTCCCGAGTGAACACCTGATAGAGATATCTCGCACTGCATTCCAGCTCCGAGCATAACTCACCAATCCGGTAGCCATGCCTCAGCGAGAGCCGCTGCAAACAAAGCCGCTCACTCTTCGCAGGTATCAAGACACACCAACTTTCGTTAGACCTCATAATTCTCATTGGCCTAGTTTCACCCGGAAACCTTCGCCTCTAGCAAGTCAAACGATCCCCAAAATCAGCCGCCCACTCTAACTCACTCTATCATCTAACTTTTCACCCACCCATCCAGCCCCACCCGCCATTTTCAACATTCAACAATCCCTAACCAATCCTCAAAACCAGCTCTTCCCTCCACCGTAACTCGCGCGTCCCGCGCCAGGCCGTGCCGGAGCGTCCCGCTCCGACTCTTCCTCTCCCTCTTCACCATCAACCATCAACCCCTCAACCATCAACTCAATCCCCCCGCCCTCTCCATCCCCCTCCTCCCATTCGCCGAATTCGCAAGATTGCCCTACGTGCCATTCAAGTTTGCGGCTGCGCCGTTGAATGGGTGGGCGCTATCACGCCCGCCGAATTCGCGGTGCCTCACATTCTTCTCCTATCACCCATTTATCCCGGCAAAGCCCCGAGGCGACGCCGGATCAACCATCAACTTCCCCTAACTACAGTTCCGAATTTGATCAACTCTCCCTCTTGATTCCCCAAAAACTTCCTGCTGGAGTTCTATCGGATAGTTGCACTGTGCAGCTCATCAAAATTCTCCCCGACTCCCCCGATGCCCGGCCCTTATATGCCCTCCACCTCGCTGGTCTCACGTCCAGCCCATCCCAGCCCGGATTTCCGCCCCTCCCGCAAGGAGTGCCGGACTACGCGCCCGGCAATGGGTGCCGCCAGCCTGTCCAGCGACAATTATAAATTCCGTTGGCGACAATTAAAACTGCCCAGTGACGACAATTAGAAGCGGGGCTCTTCGGGCGATTCCCCCCGCCTCCCC
>JAYTLO010000340.1:0-17919 GCA_043729385.1 Akkermansiaceae bacterium | reverse complement strand
CAACGCCACCTTTGACCACTATGCCGAGAACCGCGCCGAAGCCATCCGCTTACTCACCCAAACTCCACCGCATTGCGCCTAGCCCGCCAAACACCCTGCAAGCAGCGGGCAGAAAGAGATTCAGGCATTGCTTTGATCGGTGGCGGACCGTCTCACTCTGCAAAAGGATGAAGCGTCGATTCAACAGCGACTCGAGCAACTGGCGCTCCGCCAAATGGCCAACCTCCGGGACACCAAGGCGATGGCCGAGGCAGGCTCCAAGCCGGAAAAAGTGAACGACGATCACAAGCAATTGCAGCAGATGAACAAGGCCGAGCAGGAAGCTCTGGTGAAGGAAGTTAACCAGGTGATGGACACGTTGCTCACTCTTTCAGAGAAGTCCGAATCGCCGTCGAAAGAGGCTTTCAAGGAGGCCCTGAAATCCGGCTGGAAAGAGAACATTGCCGAAAAAGCCAAGGAATCGGCGGACAAGTTGGCGACAGACTTTGATCAATCGGCCAAGGCGCAGGAAGCGGTCCTGAACGCGATGAATGATGGTCTGCAGGCCCGGAAATCCAATGTGGATCAAGCGCGCGAACTGGCCGAGCGATTGAAAACCCTGAGCGACCAGCAGGAGCAGGTGGCGGATGCATCCGCGAAAGCTTCCGAATCTGACCAGAGCGCGATCAAAAACGCGCAGGAAACCATTTCCGACAAGATCGCCATGGCGGAAGACGCAATCTCCAAGCTGAATCCGGAAGCGTCGGCGAAAGCGAATGAGGCCGGGCAGGAAGCGGAAGCGATTGCCAAAAGCCTTCAGGACAAGTCAGCGTTCAAATCGGCGGATCAAATCGCAAAGACTGCCGATGCCCAGAATTCCGTCGCGGAAAAACTCGAAGCGGCGGGCGAGAAATTGCAGCAGCAAGCCGATGCGCTGGCCGCCGGCTTCGTGGACCACTTCATGGATCGCCAGACCATTCCGGGATTGCCGCTCTATCTTAACTATCAGTCCAGCGGCGGTTTCGGCACGCCGTATCGGGAAGCCTTCGAGAAATTCGCCCCGCTTTCCGATTTGGTGATGCAGACCTTCATCAGCAACGGCGACTCAGAATCACCGGAGTTTTCCCTCAAATTCTATGACGACGCCCGTGTGAAAAGCCCTGCCATCCGCCCCTGGATCTATGGCCAGTGGGAGGATCTCGGGATCAACAAACTCAATCCCGCCTCGCCGCTTTGGGAGGAGCGCAACCGCGCCCTGATGCGGATTTACATCGCCCACTCGCTGAATTTTAACGCGCTGACCAAAGACAAAAAATCGGAAGTCATCCCGGGCGGCCTTGCATTGATCAATCTGAAAAAAGCCTTCGATGCGAAGAAAGTTCTCGGCCTAACCGACTTCTTCGCTACCAACTACGCGGACGATCTGCACCTCACCGAAAACGGCCGCCAGTTCATCGGGATGGTGATTTTCGCCACTCTCTACGACAAGAGCCCGGTCGGTCTGCCGGTGGTGAAAATCAACGATAACGGCCCGACTCTAACTCCCGCTCAGAACAAGGTCTATCAGCAGGTCGCGTGGGACACGGTGCAAGGCTTTCGCAAGGACCGCGGCGCCGGCATGGGCTTCCCCGTGCCGGGTGAAATCGACGCGCGGGTGTTCATCGGTTCCAACATTCCCCTGCGCGGCTCGCGGGTGGGAAACATCGATGCGAACCGCAGTTTCCTCTACGTGCTGAACGCCGACAAGGCTGGCAAATACGATTTCAAAGTCAGCGCGACCACCGAAAAGGAGGAGATGAAACTGGACGTCTTCGTCAATCATCAGGCGGCCGGCAGCGTGTCGATAAACCCGCACAAAGACCAGCCGGCGGCCGACTCGTCCGCGATTCCCATCGACCTTGCGGCGGGCGTAAATCTGCTGCGCGTCCTGGTTCCGTTCAACCGCTCCTATGACCTGAACAGCATCAAGATCACGCGGGCCGGCCAGCCGTTGAAGAACTCCATGCCGATCCTCGACCTCAGTGCCTGGGAAGATGACCTCAAGGGCGGCGAAGGCCTGACGCGCAATTTCCGCGCCTTTGATTTGGAAACCCCGGCAGCCGACCTTGTGGTGAGCCTTAGTTCGGACAACTCCGCATTGGTGCCCGATTCCGCGCTCAAATCGGAGAGCGGCGAGTTCAAAGGCCAATACAACGAACTTTATAACCGCCGCCTGACCCTCACCCCCACCGCAGGACAAACCGGTGTAGCCAACATCACCGTGACCGCGTTCGATGCCGATGGCACCAAGCGCGCGCAGAGCTTCAAGGTGAAAGTGAAATAGCGGGAGCGGGCGGATGCCTGCAAGACCGGGTGATTCTAAATTTCTAAATCACCGATTTTCGGCACGCCGGATAATCCGAAGAGGCCGGCGCGTATCGAGCCCATGCGTGACCTACTCGCGTCGATTTTCATCACCGCCACCGCCTGCCTCATGGGGCAAGCGGCAGACCACCCCGTGCCCATCATTTTCGACACCGACATGGGCGGCGACTGTGACGACGTGGGCGCGCTATTCATCCTGCATGGCGCGGTCGAGCGCGGCGAGGCGCGACTCGTCGCGACCATGGGCTGCGTCTCGTCGGAGGCCATCGCGCCGTGCATCGATGCAATCAACCGCTGGTTCGGAAGGTCGGAAATTCCAGTTGGCACCCTGAAGGATCCGGGTTTCCTGCCGGAACCGGGCTACCCGGTGGAGATCGCGAAAAACTTTCCTCACCGATTTCCTTCCAGCATCGATTACCCGGATGCCGTCGCGCTTTACCGTCAGGTCTTGGCCGCACAGCCAGATGGCAGCGTGGTCATCGTCGCCGTCGGGCCGCTGCGCAATCTGGGCAATTTGCTCAAGTCGCGCCCGGATGCGGCGAGCCCGCTGGATGGCCCCGCACTGGTCGCCAGGAAGGTCAAAAAGCTCGAAGTCATGGGCGGTAAATATCCTCCCCACGCGAGCAAGGACGCTGGCGACGGCGAATACAATTTCATTAAGGATCCGGCTTCGACGGCCCTGGTCTGCAACACTTGGCCGACACCCATTCTTTTCAGCGGCGAAGGTGGCTCGACCAATTCGGGACGCCGCGTCACCTACGAAATGCCCGAGCATAGCCCGCTTACCATGGCCTATGCGAACTATCCCGGGACGGGGTTCGCCGGCGACCGACTGAGTTGGGATCCCGTTTCTTGCCTCGTCGCCGTGCGCGGTGCCGCTCCGTGGTATGAGGTCGTGAGCGGTGGCGGAAATTTCGCGGATGCGGCCACGGGGATCAATACATGGAAAGCCGGGGAGAGCCGCAACCATTCCTATCTCGTGTTGAAAGCCCCGAAGCCGGAGGTCGAAACCGCGTTGGAAAATTTGATGGTGGCCGGCAAGGGAAGACCCGCCGAGATGACCAACAACACCGCTTACTATGCCCGAGATGGGATGTGCCGGATCACCAGCTCAGGGGCTGCGGATTCCTCCACTGCGGCTGAAAAAGCAGTCGACCGCGACGCCAGGAGCGCCTGGCTGAATAGGGCTGATACGAGCTGGATCAAATGCCAATATGCGGATGGCAGGATACAAGGGGTCACGTCCTATGCGGTCGTCTGTGCGGATCGGGATCGCCTGCCACGCGCCTTAGAATTCTCCGGCTCCAATGACAATGGGGGAAATTGGACTCTGCTTGATCAGCAGGAAACTCCAGGCTTCACCGGGGAGACATCTCGCCGCGAATTCACCATTGCCAAGCCGGCCAAGTGGAACCTCTACCGGCTCAGTGTGGCGGCGGCAAACGCGAGCGAGGGTGTCCGGATATCCACCGTAGAACTGAACCAGTCGATTCGCTGCCTACCGGAAATTACGGTCTCTAACATTGCCATCGATCCATCCACATTGGTGATTCCCGCCGACGGGCGGGCCACGCTCAATGCGACGTTGTGGCCAATCGACACCTTCGAGCGGCAGGTCGTATGGGCCAGCAATGATCCATCGGTGGCCGAGGTGAAAAACGTTGGCGAGCAAACCGCCATCGTGGCAGGCAAAAAAGCCGGCGCCTGCACCGTCACGGCGAACATTGGAAACGTGCGCCGCACCTGCGAAGTGACAGTCACGCCATCGACACTTCGGCCCGACTGGAGCTTTGATGAAATCGGCTCACCGCCGATTCCCGGCGCGGTCGCAGTGGCGGGCGGGCGTTTCACGCTCACAGGCTGCGGCCATTCCATGACCTCCTGGTGGCAGCGGGTTCGGGACCAAGGTGCGTTTGTTAGCAAGTCACTCGCGGACGCCGGGGTGCTTTCCGCCCGCCTCACGAACCTTGGCCCGAATGTCGGCGGACCGGCCTATCAGTGGGACCACAGGCCGCCAACCGCAGCGGGATTGATGCTTCGGGAATCGCTTTCGGAACCCTCCAGCCGCTATTTTCTAGTCCAAGTGGAAGCGTCCGGAAACCTCGTTTGCCGGTGGCGCGACAAGACCGGCGATGTGGATGACAATCAGCGGAAAGAACTCGGCAAGGTGAGCCTTCCGCTCCATCTCAAGCTCGTCACGAAGGACCAGCAGATTCAGGTCTTCCGCTCGAAGGACGGCAACGATTGGGACGGGCCGCTGATTTCCCGCACCGCCGCATTCGACGAGACAAGCCGGCTCGGCTTGTTCACCTGCTCGGGCAACACGTTCTCGTCCACAACCGCGATATTCGAAGCGGTTCAAACAGCCAAATGACTTCCCCTATCTTCGACTGCCGTGATTTCCCAAAAAAGATGGATTCCATGAAACTTAAAATCCGAAATCTAACTATTCCTATTTTTTTAGGTATGTCATCGGTCGTAGCCGCAGCGGATCCTCACGAAGACTACGTGCGCCACTCGGAGGACTTCCGTGCCGTAAAGCAGGACAAAGCTTGGGCCTACAAGGCGTTTGCGAGTTGGACTTACATGCCATGGACCTACCAATGGAATCTCGGATATAACGACGAGGCAGGCCGTTGGAGTCTGGATCATGGTTATAATGGCGCGTTCATTGATCGCAGTGACATCGAGGCGGAGGGATCGAAAACCGGACGGCTCGATTGGATCAACAAGTTCGGTCTCCGTTTTTATATGGATCACACTGCGGATAAAGGTCTGCTCCATCTCTGGGATGGCGACAAAATGAAGGACCATCTCGCGGAACTCCACGGCACCGGAGTGCGACCCGTGCCGCTCAATGAAGTCACCCGCGGAAAACTTCGCGAGCACATGCGGCGCAACATCACGGCGGTGAAATCATCCCCCCATCGAGCCGCTTACGCCTTGGATGACGAGCCGTCTTGGGGACACTTCGTGCATCCGACGATGTGGCAAGTCACCGATGACGCCGCTGCCTATCCCCGGTGGCTTGCCGAAGTGTATGGCGATGCCGCGCCGAAGCGCGAACGCTGGGTGAGCTACGAGGACATCCGCCCCAAGCTCGCGGAATGGAAGGTCAAGGATTTCGATGCGAGTCCGCTGATGGATCAATGGACTTTCAACGACTCAGTTTGGACGAATTTCCTGGGCGGTCTTGTGGAGGATGCGAACGCCATCGACCCTGCGACGCCGTGCGGCATCGTCGGCGGACAAAGCCCCAGCGCATTCGGCGGATACGATTACGCCCGGCTGATGCGCAAGGTGCAGTTCATCGAGAGTTATAATCTCGGATCGTCGCAGGCCATCATCCGTTCCTTCAATCCACGCAACGCGCTGCCGTCCGTCACAAGTATTTTCCATAAGTCTGCGGAAGATGACATCTGGCAGACTTGGTATTACCTCGCGCATGGAAATCGCGGTCACATCGGTTGGGTTGAAAATTGGTTCGAAGGAACAACGCCGAAGGCGTGGCACAAGGAAGTCGCAGCGACGTATCTGGAAGCGGGAAAGAAGATCGGACCGTTGATGAGTGGAGCCGAGTGGCTGCATGATGGCGTCGCGATTTACTACAGCCATCCCTCAATCCAGCTCGGTTGGATTCTGGACGCGGAAGCTCATGGCAAGACCTGGGTGAACCGTAACAACGACGAGAAACTCAGCAGCTCCAGCCACGTTCGCCATGCCTGGGAGAACATGCTGCGGGATTCCGGGATGCAGTATAACTACCTGAGCTATGTGGACGTGATTCAGAAAGGCGTACCATCGGAATACAAAGTTCTGATCTTACCCGCCAGCCTTTGCCTTTCCGATGCCGAAGCCCGACAGATCAGGGCTTTCTGCCAACGCGGTGGCACGGTCATCGCGGACTATTTGCCGGGCCTATGGGATCAGCATGGGAAAGGTCGAGCCGACGGCGGCGCCCTGGATGACATGTTCGGCGTGAGCCATAGTCCGGAACTTGCAGCGAGTGACATCTTCAACGAAAGGCTCTGGGTTGAGGTCGATCAGGATGCGAACTTCTCGTGGAAGACATACCAAGAATTCCTCACTCACCAAAACACCTGCATCCGCGATCCGGGTGGATTTCACAAAGCAGTCCGCGCGATGCCGGTATCCAACGTGAAGACGTATGGCAATGGCAGCGCGGTGCTCATGAATCTATCCCCGCAATGGTATAATGCCTATCGAGCCGCCGGGGCTGCTTCCGCAGGCAAACGGGAAATATTCATGCGCCATCTCGCGACTGCCGGCGTTGCCCCGCGAGCGCGGATCAAAGACGCGGCGGAGGCGGTGCATGGTTACGAAATCACCTACTGGATTCAGCAGCAGGCGGGAAGCGCAGCGCCACGGACCATCCTTTTCCTCACCCTCAACCCCGAGATCACCGGCGACTCGTTGGGTGGCGGAAATTCAGCCGGGCTGAAAACCGCCAGGGTTCCTGTGACCCTCCAGTTTCCCGATCCCGTCAAAAGCTTGCGGGATGAACGCTCCGGGAAAGACCTCGGCGACGTCTGCGAAATCTCACTGGAGTGGAAACAAAACGAAGCCCTCGTCCTTTCCTTCACAGAACATCATTGAACTCATTTTGTGCTCATCATCAACACGTCCTAGGGTGGTTCAGAACAAACCTGAGGAAGTGTCGCTTGGCGGATATAGGGGAGCGGACGCTGTAATTATGGTTTCTCTGTGGCCGCATCTGTCATGGCCCTTAGCCGCTTATTCCAATTCGCGAGTTCCTCTTCTTTGGCCCGGTTCGTGGAAATGATCTCCACTCCGGGCAGGGCCGCCTTCAACTTTGCGAGATCTTCGTCTTTATAGATGCTCCACTCGAGGTTTAGTTTTTTCAATCCCTTGAGCGCAGTGAGATGCGAGAGTCCATTTTCGTATGGCAGGACCATGTCGTTGAGAGATAGTTTGCTGAGATTCTTCCACGGCGTGAGCAAGGCGATATCCTCAGCAGTTAGACGCGACGGCTGAAAATGCGGGTTGAGCGCGAATTCCTCGATCAATGGATTCTTTTCCAAGAGAAGCGGCAACGATGCGCGCGTGTTCATGACGTGAAAAATCCCGATCGAGCGCAAATGCGGGAGCTGGGCAAAATAACCAACGCTTACGTCGTCGATACTACTCATTCCGCCGAATTCGATGGATTTAAAAGTCGGGTTGTCTTTGAGCGCGAGCAGGCCTTTGCCGGTAAATTCTTTGCTGCCGTGGTGAAGACCCAGGTGCTGAAATTTAGGTAGCTTGGCGAGAACCTTGACACCTTCGTCCGTGATCTTGGAGCTATTGATAAAAAGATATTCCAAGGATGGTGTGGCATTCACCATCTTAACGAAAACGGCGTCATCGACCCCTTCGCCAGTGCCAGAGAGGTGGCGCACATCTCCAAGAGCAGCGATGTTTGCGATACTGGCATCATCGATGACCAAGACTTTTCCAAAATCGATTTTGTATCCACCTTCATTCTCATAATGCACTTGGTAACCTGCCGTCCGCAGAGCGTCGGCATGAGGCGAGGATACTTCTGCCTGCGACAGGTGACTGGAGAGGAGGAAGGCGGCGAATGATGCGGCTTGGTAGTAGTGAGTTTTCATAAATGATATCAGACGAGTTCTTGGATGATGCCGGTGGCTTGATTGCCGAGGAAGCTTTCCGGTAGCGGCATGCCGACTTTTTGGACGACGGTTTTCCAGACGTTGGCGAGCGGCACGTCTTTTTGAATGAGGTGTCCCTGATGCTTGATGCCAAGGGCGGAGCCACCGCAAAGAATGAGTGGAAGTAAGTTAGAATCGTGCGCGCCGAGACCGCCGTTGGTAGTGGCCCAAGCGGCCATCGTATTGTCCAGCAGTGTGCCGGAGCCTTCTTTGACGCTTTTAAGACGACCCAGGAAATAAGCCCATTCTTCCATGTAGAGAGCATCTAACTCGCTCCAGAAGGCGATCTTTTCAGCACTCTCATCGTGGTGAGTCAAGCTGTGGAGATTCCATCGGCTCTGGGTGCGATATTTATAACAACTGGCTTCATCGCCCTCCGTGCGCGGGATGTGACTGACGACGCGGGTGCTATCGGTCTCAAAGGCGAGGGCCACCATATCGAACATCAGGCGGGTATATTCGCTGTAGCCTCGACCGTCGCCCGCGATGCGATCCCGCGGCGAGCTAGCGCCGAAGTCTGGCTTAGCGACCTTGGGCTTCGGGCGGTCGATCCACTCCTGTTCGACTTTGATGCGGGCTTCGAGTTCTCGGATGGAAGTGAAGTATTGGTCTAGCCTTACTTGATCGTCTTTGCCGAGGCGCTTTTGAAGAGCCTTGGCTTGTTCGCGGATGGAATCTAGCAGACTGGTGCGTTGGGCGAGCGCGAGTTTCGCAGCATCGAGTGAGTCTGGCGTCACATCGCCGAAGAGCTGCTCGAACAAAATTTCCGGGCGGTTCTCGGGAGTGATCGGCGTGTTATTGCGGCTCCACGAAAGCGTGGAAGGTGATGGTCCACCGAAGCCAGTCTCACGCACGGTGCCAAGCACCAGCGATGGGAAGCGAGTGGCACTGCCATGGAAGTCTGCGATCTGTTGATCAACCGAGGTGTGAGACTTGCCATTCACATGCGTATTCACGCCGGTGAGCATGACGGAGCAAGAGCCGTGACCGCCGCTGTAGGCCTTGAGGCCAGTCATAATCGTGCAGTCATCTTTGAAATCGGCGAGGGATTTCAGGGGCGCGCTGAGGGTGTAATTCCGGCCAGTGTCCTTAGGAGTGAACGAGCGGATTTCCACGCCGAGGCCCCAGTAGGTGAACATGGAGCGGCGCGGGATTTCGCCCGGAGCCATGGAGCCAGCGGTGGAAATATTTTGTGCCTGGGCACTCATCGCTTCGAGCCACGGCAAGGCGACACAGGCTCCGAGACCTTTGAGAAACATGCGGCGCTCAAGACGCCATTGGTTGGTTTGGATGTTCATGGTTAGGATTCTGGTCTATTTAGTTTGAAAAAACTCGCTGGCGACGACGGCTTGGATGATCTCTCGAAAACGGTAATTATTCTTCGCGGCATGGGCAGCGATGCGCTCCACGGCGATGTGATCACCGTAGCCGATGGGGCGGCCAAGGGCATAACATAGTAGTTTTTCGGTGAAGCCTTTGACGAACATTTCCTTCTCGGAAAGCAGCGAGGTTTTGAATTCCTGCAAGGTCACGAAGGTCTTCCCGCTGGGCAGATGACCGCTCACATCGAGCACGGGATCCTGCTCCTCGCCCTTCATGCCCTCGCCGTTCTGGCGATCCCGCCACTGGCCGATAGCATCATAATTTTCGAGCGCGAGGCCGAAGGAATCGACTTCTTTGTGGCAGCTCGCGCAGTTTTCGGAAAGGCGATGCTGATCGAGCCGCTCGCGCACGGTGAGGTTTTTCCCTTTGATCGGCGGCAGTTCACCAGCATCCGGCGGCGGAGGTGGGACGGGCTTGTTCCACAGGGTATCGAGCACCCAAGTGGCGCGCCGCACGGGTAGAGTGCGGGTGCCATCGGCGAGGAAAGTGTGGATGCCAGACATTCCGAGCACGCCACCGCGGCGGCCATCTGGCGGCGCGGCGACTGGGCGGAAATGATCTCCGCTTACGCCCTCAAGGCCGTAATGTTTCGCGAGGCGTTCATTCACCATCAGGAATTTGCTATCGATGAAATTGAGCAATGAGCGGTCGTTGCGGAGGACCTCGCCGAAGAATTCCATTGGCTCGTCGCGGCTGCTATCGCGCAGGGCATCATCGTAAGTGCGGTAAAACTCACGGTCCGGCGGGGTGCCGTTGTTGAAGTTCCGCACGCTCAGCCATTGGCCGGCGAAGCTGCGGACGAACTCCTCAGACTTCGGATCGGCGATCATGCGCTTGACGTGGTCGCGCAACGTGGCGGGATTTTTGAGTTCGTTTTTATGCGCGGCGGATAGCAATGCCATGTCTGGCGCGCTACTCCACAGCAGGTAGGAAAGGCGGCTGGCGAGTTGGAAGGAATCAATCGGCTGCGGACCTTCGGTGGGCTTTTCGGCAGCGATATTTTCACCGCCCAGATAGAGAAATGCGGGCGAGCAGAGCACGTTTTTGACGCCCTCGCGCACTGCTGAAGGTAGATCGAGCTGACGGTCCTTTTTCAACTGGGCGACCCACGACACCACCGCATCCAGCTCGATCTTGCTTACAGGGCGGCGATAGGCACGCGGCAGGAATTTCGCGAAAATCTCGCGGATGTAGGCATCGTCCGTGCGCTCCATGCCATCGAAGAACAAGGCATCGCGGCCCTTCGGTGGCCAATCCACCAGTGGGCCTTCCCAAGCGATATTTCCGACCCACAGGCGCGGGACTTTTTTCGCATCCAATTCGGGACTGTAGATGTTGAAAGGGCCGGGAAAGGTTTTGCGGTTCTCCAAAGCGGCGGCGTGGGCTTCATCCACCTTCTTGCGCAGATCCGCGATGATTTCGGCGGACTCCTTCTTCGCCATTGCGTCCTGCAAGCGTCCGGCTGCAAGCACCGGTTCCCACTGGGGTTTTTCAAACAGTGGATTTTGAATGACCGTCTTAGTGAACGGGTGATCCCAGCCGATTACCCAATTGCGATTCATGTCTGGCGGCCCTTGCTGCAGCCAGACGAGGAATTCATACTCCTTGGGCTGGCCGATGGGATTGTCCACCACCACCTGTTGTTTTATCTCAAGCGGCGTGCCGGGATTGTAGGAGAACACAAGTTTCACTTCCTTGAGCGCCGTTTCGCCCTCGCCCTTGAACGCTGCGGCCTGAACACGAATGCGATACCAGCCATCCCGCGTGATGCCTTTTTTGGCAAAATCTTCTGGGTAGAACGGCACCATCAAATTGCCGGGATAGCGATGGTCGTTACCTCCCGTTAGATACTCGATGCCGCCGTCGCGGAGCTTCCATTTGAACGGACCATGCGGCACTTGGCGATAGGTGCGTTTGTCCTCATCCCCTTCTTTATCCACCTCAATGGTTTTGAGCGGTTCCTTGATGCTTTCCACCACTTCCGGCGGCGGGTTGTCATCGATCACTTTGCCGTTTTCATCTACCTGCACTGCGCCAATTCCGTGAATGTGTTTTTCTTTCCGGCCATCATACGTCAGGTACTTCACTTCCGGTTTTTCGAGAAACAACGCCTCATCCAGCAGCTTGTCCGCCACATTCATATACTGATTTAGCTGTGCCTCATCCATGAAAAGGCCGGCTGCACCACGATCAAAGCCACCTACTTTCCCATCGGCAGGCAGTTCCTTTTCGAGGCGCCGTGCGAGATGCGAATCAATTTGGAAAAGATCGCGCACGGTATTGGCATACTCCACGCGGTTCATGCGGCGGATGGGCACGCGCCCGCCCGCGCCTTGTGCCGCAAGCTCGGTTTGCTTCAACTTCCCAGCCACCCACGAGGCGACTTCAAACGCCTCCGCTGCATCCGGGCGCTTTTTTTTCTTGGGTGGCATTTCCCCGGAATTGATGTTGTCCATTACTTCTTTCCAGAGACCAGCTTGATTTCCAGAAGTGAAATCATCCGAAAGGAGGTCGATACGAAAGCCCGCACGCGCCGAGCTGGAGTCATGGCAGTCGATGCAATGACTCTCAATGAAAGGCAGGACTTTTTCGCGATAAAGGGCATCCTCTTTCGCCAAAGTGAGTGTGGCGAAGGAGACCAGAAGCAGGGTTGGCAGACGGTTCAGCATGATAATAAAAACAAGATCGGTGAAAGATTAACGAGGAGCGACGTCGAGGCCCGCGACTTCCAAGCCAGCGGACCAAGTGTAGGAATTGATGAGAATGCCATCAATGATGTTGCCCACTGGGAGGGGCGAAGTGGCGGAGGCGTCCCTGTGAAAATTACCCAACGGCACGCGCACCTCGCGCCAGCCATCGTTGAGTTCACCTTCCTCAGGCTGCACATTCACCTCGTAATTTCCCGCGAAGCCGCCGCCCGAGCGAGTGGTGACGAGCATGATTTGCAGGCTTTCTCTTTCCGCCATCCGCAGTTTGAGCCGCAGCTCGGATGCCGCCTGCACACTGGCCAGGCCACCAGTCTTGCGGATGAAAACTCCGTGATGCACCAGCACGCCACCATCGTCCCGGCGCCCTGCTACATAAGGCTGTGAGGCGAGCGCACCCGTTGGCAAGGTGGCGCTCGGTGGGATCCATGTGCCATCTGAGTTGGTAGGATAGTGCGTGAAATCTACCTGCCGACTCGCTGGCGGCAGCACCCGCCGCTGCGGTGCCAGGTCGGATTTATGATCAAGCGTGATGACGAGCCGCTCTTGGCCTGCCACAGAGGCGATGCGGCCATCTGCGAGGCGGCGCATCGTCACGAGTCCCTCTGCCACTTCCAAGCGGGTCTCCTGTGCCTGCGCCTGCATGGAAAACTTTGTCCCCTTCACCACGATTTCCGCTGTGGGAGTCATCACCCGCAGAGGCTGCCCCGAAGGTTGCGGCTGCACTTCCGCTTCGAAGCCACCTTCGCGTAGCCGCACTTTCCAGCCGCTGTCATGACAGAAAAAAGCCTCGCTTTGGCCGTGTAACGTGAGCGTGGAGCCATCGTCCGCGCGCACGGTCACGAAGGAATCATTACCCGCCAATTCCAGCGTACCGGAAGTAAATTTCTGCCCCATCGCCGGTTCTTTACCGCTGTCACTATCCGACTCACGCCAGTTCACCGCACCGCGCGATTGCGTGATTACCAATGATTGTGGGCGCGTCACCGTGGTGGCCCACCAACCCCCTCCTGCCGCCACCACTAGAAAAACAGCCGCCAATTTCGCGAGATTTTTCCATTCCCATTGACCGCTCGTCGCAGCAGTCGGCAATGGGATCAACCGGGTAGTCGGCGCACTACCCGACTGCTGGGCTTCCGCGCAGCGTCCAGCCTCCGCGATCGCTACCACCTGCGCCGCCATGCCGCGCAACTGCGCCCGCGCCCCGGCATTTCCCTCCAGCTCGGCGATCAAGCGCGATGCGTCCTCGCCCTCTAGCGTGCCATCCAGATATCGCACCAGCCGTGCGTCCAACTCGGTCTGCGGGGTGCTCATGTGGACTGGGTTGGGGTTGAAAGTTGCCGCTCCACACATTCGCGGAGCGAGAAATGCAGGCGTGAAAGCTTTTGATAAACTGCGTCCAGCCCGGTGCCGGTCCGGGCTGCCACCTCCTTGCACGGCAGGGAGTGGAAATAACGCAGATCGAGCAATTCCCGCGCCGCAGGAGGCAGCCGTTTCACGCAGTGCGCCAATGCCTCCTCGCGCCCGCTGCCTGCGTCCGCTTCGGTTTCTTGCTCCATTAGATCCAGTAGCTCGTCTGGCAGCCCCACGCTCACGCGGCTAAGTTTACGGACAAGATTCAGCCCCGCATTGCGCCCCACCGCCCTCGCCCACGAGAGCAACTGCGCCTCATTGGTGAACAAATCCGTCTGCGCCAGTGCCTTCACCATCACCTCCTGAAACACGTCCTCCACCAGATGCACGTCCCGCAGCACCAAATAAAACCCGGCGCTCAACCGCGCCCGCGCGCCAAGCAGCGTGCGGACAATATCGTTCTGCGGCAGAAAAGTCATCGTGAAGGTAAGACACTCAGACACGAACTTCCTGACATGAAATTTAACAATTTATCGGCACGGAGGCCTGAGTGCCCGCGATCCGACCCGGCGCGCTTTATTCGCCGAAAGCACGTCTCATCCCTCGCCATGATGCAGCCGAGGATTTGCTCATTCCCCAGAATCCGTTTCGCTTACCGTATTCTGGCGAACTTTCCGGCAAAAAAATCACCATCCGCAACCGGATGGTGACCTATCTGACAACGGATACTTTGAAAGGGGAAATCTTACTTCGCCCACTCGCCCTTGGTGAAAAGGATGCTCTCCTTGACCTTCGGCACGTTATCCATCCAGTCGTTCTCATGTTCGATGGAGAAGTGGCCGCTGAACTTTTGCTTTTTCAGCTCGGCGATGCAGGCCGCCACATCGACAACACCCTGACCGGAGGGAACGACTACGCCATTCGCACCGAATTCAGATTTATCCTTGAGGTGTACGCTAATGATGCGGCCTTCGAGTATGCGCAGGCATTCGACGGGCTTTAGGTTCGAGGTACACCAGTGCCCGAGGTCGGCGCAGGCTCCCACCCGGGGATCGCGGCTTTCGACGACGCCCCGAATGTAGAGTGGATTCCAGACCTTGTAGTTCGGATCCGACATCGATCCACCGTGCTCGTGGAACGCAACCTTGACGTCAAACTCCTTGGCTGCGGCTTCCCAGGCCACGACCTGCTCGGCGGACTCGGTGCAAATAGCATAAAGGCCCATCCTTTTGGCGAAGGCCATGATCTTGTTGACCTCGGCAGCGTTGTTGGCTCCGACGACGCCGTAGTTCACCGGAAAAACGCCCTGGCGCTTGCACTCGTCGAGCAGCGCCTTGATGACTTCCTCGCTGGCGTTATGATGGACGATTTCAGTCGCCGGGGAATCCGGTCGCAACTTCTGTCCGGGATAGAACTCGATAGTTTTGCCACCCGCTTCCTTGGTTTTGGCAATGGCCTCGAAGGCGCTGAATTCCTTGAAGGTATAGGCCTGACAGCCAATGGCGAGGCCCTCTTCGTAGGCCTCTTCCGGGATGGGGGCGGCGATGAGATTCACGGCGAGCGCTATAGTGAGTAATATGGTGTTTTGCATGATAGGCCTGGTTCTACGGAGGATTCCACGCCGGTCTTTTCAAAATCCAGAAAAACGGCGTTTGTTAGCAGGCTATGAAAGATGCTGGAATTCAATCAGCGCACCCCTAACAAAATCGCCGGTCGCGCCCTCCATTCAGCTGCCGCGCGTCAGCGCGATAACCGGCTGGGCGGACGGCCCCAGTTCGTTGTGGTGAAGGTGGGAAACCAGCAGATCCACCGCCACCCCGCCTTCGCCACGACCCGATCGACATGCGAGAAAAATGCCTCGTTCGGCGTGGCCAGATCTTCCTTGACCTTGAAAGGCAGCGCCCCGTCGAGCGTCGGATAGGCCTCAAGGCTATCGGTGAGCAACTGCACCTGCACCGCGTTGACTCCTTTCTTCGCGCGGTCTGCCAAATACTCGTCCGCTGCGGCGAGCTTGAGCTTGTAAAAGAGATGCCATCCCGTGTCCGCCGTGATGAGAAACGGCGCGTCAGGGAACCGCGGTGAAGAACCTGATCCAGTTCTTGAAGGATGCGACTTATAACACGAGCTCACGTGTTTGGGAATCGCCCGACTTCAAAGTGGGAAATCTCGACTATACGCTCACCGGTGAGTTGGCGAACGTGCATTCCACCTTGTTGCAGAAGAGTAATGGCAAGTTCTATCTCTGCCTTTGGCAGGAAGTCAGTTCCTACGACATCAACGATTCCGTGGAAGCGGATATCAAGAACCCCGAGGTTCCCGACGTATTGAAGTTTGCCACTCCGATTTCCTCGGCTGTGGCTTATCGGCCCACAGGTGGAACTACCGGCACCACTCTGGCAGTCGGCGGCAATCAAATCAGCATGAGGATTCCTGACGAAGTGGTAATCATCGAGCTGACTTCCACCTCCCGGAAATAACATTCGCTTCGACAATCTCGACTCACCACCGCTGTAAAACTCGATCTTCAGTGCTGCTGGAGCAGCCGCAATCAAGGGTTCCTGTGTGGGCGAGTTTCAGGGTTGTTTTTTCGCGCGCGACCCAGTGCGGTCGATTCCGCCACGCCGGGCAGCAGCCCCCGGCATGTCGGCTGCCCGGCATGTGGTATTCCCTGCCACCCAGACGCCTCGGGTGAGGGCGATGACTGGCTGCGCGGGCGGGCCGAGTTCGTTATGGTGGAGTTGCGAAACCAGCAGATCGACCGCGACCTCGCCGCAGCGCTCAAGTCGCTGGTCGATCCCGGCAAGTCCGCGCGGGCTTGCGCCTGGATGGAGACATAAAACGGCGACGCCGAGGTCTTCCGGCACACGCCAGCCCAAGCCCCTAACAGCCTCTTGCATGAGCACGTCATGGGAAACGATCGCGTCGGGTTTCGACCGCTCGATCCAGTGGCGGAGATCGGCCGGAGATTTCCTAGTCCAATCGAGCGGTGTTAGACGGTCACGTTTCGGCCGGGATTGCTGATAGCCAAGATAAGCGCTGAGATACAAATGCTGGGTGCGGTCCTCCAGGTTGGGAGCCATGGCGTAGCCGATCCGCCGGTAACCCAGCGCGGACATTTCGCGGAGCGCGAGCTGCATCGTGTGGGCATAGTCGCTCACCGCGCAGGAAACGGCGGGATGCGGAAGGGTGAGACTTTCCGCCACCGCCGCGAAGTTCGGCCAGTCGAGTTCGAGGTCGATCCCATTCACCGGCAGCGAGCCGATGACCACACCACGCACGCCGCGTGCGCGGAGGATTTTCGACATCCGCTCCGGAGTCATCCCAGGGGCCGCCAGCCAGAAATCCTCCAAGCCGTAGCCAAGCACCTTGGCGCGGTTTTTCACGCCTTCCTCGAAGCGCGTGAACCATGGCGATGCGCGCCACTCCGCTTGATCCGGCCACGAGTTCAGGAAAGCGATGGATTCGCCGCCCGCGTCCGGCTTCACCCGGCGGCGGTGGGACATCCACGCGGCGACCGCCGGATTGGGTCGGTAGCCGAGTTCCTCCGCGGCGGTTTGCACGCGGGCGCGGGTGGCGGTGGAAATCCGCGGGTGATTGCGAAGGGCGAGCGAGATCGTTCCTTTTGAAACACCCAAATGATCCGCAATCTGTTGGAGAGAAACGACGTGATCCACGATTCAGGACCGTCAGCCTAGGCCCACCGCCAATGCAAGTGCGAATCGTGCATCGCACAGGCTTATCGCCACCTTCTCTGTCCTTCTCCTTAGCTCACCTTACTGTTCTTCAGTCGACTTTTACGGAACGCGCATGAAATCGCTTATCCGTCTGATACCTCATCGCCAGACCCTCCGTAGCAGCGTGGCCGCACCTAACAAAACACTTGGTTTCATGAACCCTTTTAAATCGCGCCTCTTCCAGTTCGCTTTCCTAGCCCTGCCCGCAACATCGCCTCTCGCCTTAGCCGCTGAGCCGGTGAACATCATATTCGATACCGATGTGGATCACGACTGCGACGATATTGCCGCTCTCTTCATGTTGCACGCCGCGGTCCAACAGGGGGAAGCGACTTTGCTCGCCACCATGGGCTGCACTTCGACGAACGAGATCGCGCCGGCTTTGGATGCAATCAACACATGGTTCGGACGCCCGGAGATCCCCGTGGGGACGCTTAAGGACGCCGGCTTTCTCGATCACAAGGGCTTCGCAATCGATCTCATCGCGCACTATCCCAGCCAGTTTCGAAGCGGCAAGGACTACCCCGATGCGGTCGCCCTCTATCGGGAGACCTTGGCGCGGCAACCCGACGGGAGTGTGATAGTGCTGGCGGTGGGTCCGCTACGGAATCTAGCAGCCTGTCGGACTTAGAAACCAGCCTCCCTGAATAAATCCGCCTCGGGCCACGTATGGAGGAAATGTCCGCCCGCTTCGTCAACATCGACCAC
>JAYTLO010000339.1:0-22413 GCA_043729385.1 Akkermansiaceae bacterium | reverse complement strand
GAAGACTACTTATCCACCTGAACTCCATCATGAGCAGGGTGTTGCGGGAATACAATTCCCCCAAAAGCCTAACAGACTAAAAAGACAGTTGCTGTCCGCGAAGCCGATGCGCGGCGAGAGAACCGCGCGAAACTCTTCTCTTTCGCATCCCATCGGCCAGGTGGGCCGAAGACCCACCCTCCCCAAGGAGCGGTGAACTCCGCTCCGCCGATGCCAATGGGAAGCCCATGAACCGCGGCAAACCGCTCATCCACTGCCGCCTCATGGTCAAGGTGATCGGATATCGTCTCTCCTTGTTCCCTTGTCGCTCCAGCCCTGCACTCAGCCAAGCTGTGCGGGTTTCGATGTTCAATTTTCCCTACCCACTCCCCGCATAGCGAGTTCATCCCGGCATCAGCGCCCTTGACGTAATCCTCCGCAAACTTCGCCCCGCAGAGAAACGGCTTTGTCATGCACTGCCCGCGCTCGGGCGCAGTTAGAGTTCCGCAGTCGCCACATTCCTCACAAACGCGTTGCACCGTCGCCGGATCGGGAGAGAATCCCGCCGCCCATGAGTCCTGATTTCATCCGCGAAGCCCTCCGCCAAGTCCGTTACCCCGGTTTTTCCCGGGACATCATTTCCTTCGGCCTCGTCAAGGACGTGAAATGCGAACCCGGCTTGGTCACCGTCCATCTCGAAATCGCGACCCGCGATCCCAAGGTGCCGGAGAAAATTTTCCAAGATTGCCACGCGATCCTCGATCCTCTGCCTGACATCGGGACGGTGAAAATCGAGATCGACGTGAAGGACGCACCCGCCGCTGCGGGTGGGCTGGGTGGCACGGTGGGCAAGTCTTCGATTCCCGGCGTGAAACGCATCATCGCCGTGGCTTCGGGAAAAGGCGGCGTCGGAAAATCCACCGTCGCGGCCAATCTAGCAGTCGCACTGGCTGCGACGGGCGCGAAGGTCGGGCTTTGCGACTGCGATCTTTATGGCCCGTCGGTCGCCCAGATGTTCGGCGTGAACGAGCGCCCGATGGCCAATGAGCAGGACGAAATCATCCCGCTGGAAGCCCACGGGCTGAAGCTGATGTCGATGGGATTCCTGCTAGAGGACCGCTCACCGGTGATCGTCCGCGGGCCGATGGCCACCCGCTACACCCAGCAATTTCTTCGCCAAGTCGCGTGGGAAGACCTCGACTATCTGGTGTTAGACCTGCCGCCCGGCACCGGTGACATCCAGCTCACCATCGTCCAAACCGTCAGCGTCGATGGCGTGATCATCGTGACCACGCCGCAGGAAGTTGCGCTGATCGATGCACGCAAGGCAGTCTCCATGTTTGCGAAAGTCAACGTGCCCATCCTCGGCCTGATCGAGAACATGGCGTGGTTCGAGGGCGACGACGGTAAGAAGTATTTCATCTTCGGCAAGGAAGGCGGCGTCCGCGAGGCCGAGGACATGAACGTCCCGTTGTTAGGCCAAATCCCCATCGACATCGAGACCCGCGAACGCGGGGACAGCGGTGCGCCCATCGCGTTGGCTTCCCCATCGGTTAGCAAAGTATCCGCCGCATTTCACGACTTGGCAGCCAGCGTTCGGATGAAGCTTCCGGTCAGCTAAAAACCTCCATCCCCCCAACTCATGAATCGTCCAAAACCAGATCCCCAGATCGTGGAAGAAGCCGACCATGACCTTGCCACCCGCAGCGGCGTGCTCCGGGTTTCCACCGATCCGGTTCACGCAATCGTCGATGTGGAATTCAATCCGGCGGTGCTGACCGACGGCGACATCCGCTCGCTCTTGAAGGCGCACATTTCCCAAATCGAGTCATCGCTGCGCAAACGCACGTTCCGGTTAGAGGGCAACGCCTGCGAGGGATGCGCCCTGAAGCTTGAGAAAAAAGTGGCGAAGCTGCCGGGTGTTAGACGCGCCACCGCCACCTATCTCGGGCGGGTGCTCTCGGTCACCTTCGACTCCGACGTGGAGTCCGAAACGCGATTGATGGGCAACTTGCGTAAGACCGGTGCCGACATCCACCCGCTGACCCCGCGAGGCTCGGACCACCGCCCACTCGCGCAAAAAATCCGGGATGGCGACCTCAACGAGGAAATTTCCTGCGGCCTCGGTCTGCTGTTTCTAATCGCCGCCGTGGTCGTTGAAAAACTAACGGGCGTCGGAGTTGCCACTCACGGACTCTACGCTGGAGCCTACATTTTCGCTGGCCAGAAAGGCGTGCGCTCCGCCTTCGCCTCGCTGCGAGAAGGCGTGCTCGACGTGGATGTGCTGATGGTGCTAGCAGCGCTCGGAGCCGCCGTGATCGGCGCGCCCTTCGAGGGAGCGTTGCTGTTATTTCTCTTCAGTTTTTCTAACGTCCTGCAGCGCCACGCCATGGAGCGCACGCAAAGGGCCATCGAGTCCCTGCTCACGCTGCGGCCCAGCCAGGCATTGGTGAAACGGGACGGTGCGACCCTCAAAGTCGCGGTCGAGGATTTGGCCGTCGGAGAAATTGTCATCGTCCGGCCCGGCGAGCAAATCCCGGTGGATGGCGTGATTTCCGAAGGCAGTACCAACGTGGACGAGTCATCGCTAACAGGTGAGTCGATGCCGGTTTCCAAACCCCTCGGCAGCTCGCTCTTCGCCGGCACCCTTAACCAAAGCGGCGGCGTAGAACTCAAAGTCACCAAGCGCTCGGAAGACTCCGCCCTCTCGCGGATGGTCAAGCTGGTGGCCGAGGCGCAGGCGGAAAAATCCAACACCCAGCGCTTCCTCGAAAAAGCCGAGCAATACTACGCGATGGGCGTCATCGGCCTAACCATTCTGGTGTTTCTGATCCCATTCCTGTTCGCCGGTGAAACGTTTGCCCATGCATTCTACCGGGCCATGACCATCATGGTCGTCGCCTCGCCGTGCGCTCTAGTCATCAGCACACCCGCCACCGTTCTATCAGCCATCGGCGGTGCCGCGCGGCGCGGAATCCTCATCAAAGGCGGCTCCCACCTCGAGACCGCTTCCAAGATAGACATCGTCGCCATCGACAAAACCGGAACTCTAACCGTCGGCAAACCCTCGCTAACGGAAATCGTCACGACAGACGGGATTCATGAAATCACGAGTCCCCTGCCCGCCGCGGTCACCGCCCTGCTTCGCGCCGCCGCCGCGCTGGAGGCGAAGTCTGAGCACCCACTCGCCCACGCCATCGTCAAGAGCGCGGCCGATCTCGGGATCGCCCTGCCGGAAGCCTCCGATTTCCAATCTACCGCCGGCAAAGGCGCGGAAGCCACCATCGAAGCGACCCGCTACCTCGTCGGCAGCGAGCGGCTTTTCCGCGAACTCAATGCAGCCAATGTCAGCTCGCTCGCCGAGATTTCCCAACCGCTGCAAGCCAAGGGAAAAACCTGCGTCTGGCTCGGCATCCGCGTGGGGGGCACCGTCACCGCGCACGCCTTGCTGGTCATGGCCGACACCATTCGCCCCGCCGCGCGACAACTCACCGCCGACTTGCACCGCCTCGGCGTGAAAAAAGTCGTCATGCTAACAGGCGACCAACGCCTCGTCGCCGAAGCCATCGCGCAGGAAGCCAAAGTCGATGAAGTCCACGCCGAACTTCTCCCCGAGGATAAACTCAACGTCATCCGCGAGCTGAAAAAGGAAGGCACCGTGATGATGATCGGCGACGGCGTGAACGACGCGCCCGCTCTCGCCATCGCCGACATCGGCGTGGCCATGGGCGCGGCGGGCACCGACGTGGCGATGGAGACAGCAGACATCGTCCTGATGGGAGACCGGTTAGAGAACATCGCCATCCTCGTCGGTCACGCACGCCGCGCGAAACGGGTGCTCACCCAGAACCTCATTTTCGCCAGCGCCGTCATCGTTGTGCTGATCATTTCCGCGCTCGGCTTTTCACTGGCACTGCCGTTAGGAGTGGTGGGGCATGAAGGCAGCACCGTGCTGGTGTGCCTCAATGGGCTGCGGCTGCTGTTAGTCCATCAGGCAGGAAAATAATGGCGTGCGAGCATCCTTGGCCGATGTCTCTTGCCCGGACGCTCATTGCCCGAGCATCGCCCGCCAGTGAGGGACTCAGCCCAGTCAGTCGGGCTGGGTGGACCAGTTCATGCCGTTATCTTGCCGCCACCGGCGGTAGGCACTGAATTGCTCGCCCTTCGGTAAATCGCGGCGGGATGGATCCTCCGCGAGGAACGCCTCGAAGGCTCCGCCAGCTGAGGTTTCTCCTTTTGAGGGAGCTTGTCCGGCGGGCTCCGCTTGGGCTGAGGATTGGCCGCCAAATTTTTCTAACCGCGAAAGCCGCGAGGAAATCCGCATGACTAACAGCAGGACCAGCACCAGCATGATCACGCAGGCGCTGAGTAAAATGATGAGAATGGGTGCTACTTCGGGCATGGGGAATTGTGTGAAGGAGGTGCTGAGTTGAGAAGCTTGAATTCTCGGAGGCTACAGCTCACCGCTTCGGCACGGCACGAGTGGCTCCAGTGGAAATCCCGCCATCTATCAGGAGGAGCTGGCCGGTCATGTAGCGGCTTTCCTCGGAGGCGAGGAAAACCAGCGGGCCGTCGAGGTCGCCGGTTTGTCCAGGGCGTTTCAGCGGGATACGGTCGCTGAGGTATTCCACCCATTCTTGGTCCTCGTACATCACCGCGTTCTGCGCGGTTTTAAACCAACCGGGGGCGAGGCAATTGACGGTGATGCCGTGCACCCCCCAGTCGTCGGCGAGGCTCATCGTCAGTTGTTTGGTGCCGCCACGGCTGGCGCAGTAAGGCGCGAGGCCGGCATAACCGGCGACGGAGGTGACCGAGCCGATGTTGATGATCCGTCCGTATCGCGCCGGGATCATGAATTCCACAGCCACCTGCTGGGCGACGAAAAACGTGCCGCGCAAGTTGGTGTCGAGCACGAGATTCCAATCGTCCCAAGTGATATCAGTGGAGGGTTTGCGGACGTTGCAGCCTGCGTTGTTGACGAGGATGTCAATCCGTTGGACCTGAGTTTTCATCTCTCTAACGGCGGACTGGATACTCTCGAATGAGCCGACATCAAGCGCGAGAGGGAAACAACGCCGACCGAGCGCTTCGATTTTCGCGACGATGCCCGCGAGCGATCCGCTAGAACGACTGGTGACGATGACATCGGCTCCCGCCTCGGCGAGGGTGAGGGCGAAGCGTTCCCCGAGGCCGCGGCTGGCTCCGGTGACGAGGGCCGTGCGGCCAGTTAGATCGAAGGATTTCATGGCTTGAGGATGATTTTAAGAAGGCCTTCTGTGTTGTTCGCCAAGCGGGCGAACCAAGCCGCGCCGTCTGCTAGCGGGACGCTGGCACTCAGCAACGGCTCGACCTGGATCGAGCCGTCTTCGATCCGCCGGATTGCTTCGGGATATTCCCCAGCGCACGCGCATGAGCCTTTCAAAGTGATCTGGCGAGTGACCACGTCTTGCAACGGCAGCGGCACACTTGGTTGCAAATTTCCCACCAAGACCACGGTGCCACCCTTGCAAACACTGCGAATCGCCAGCTCGACGGGAGCCGCCGCGCCGACGACTTCGAAGGCCGTCCGCGCGCCATCGCCGCCGCAGATCTCGCGGAGGTGGGCTGCTAGATTTTCCTGTTTCGCGGAAAATGTCCGGGACGCTCCGAGCTGCTTGGCGAGTGCCAGCCGCGAGTCGTCCAGATCCACCGCGATGACTTCCGCCCAGCCGCGAGCCTTCAACGCTTGGATGACTAACAACCCGATCAGCCCGGCACCGATGACCACCACGGGTTCGTCGAACACCGGCGGCGCGAGATTGACCGCGTGCAGGGCGATGGCGACCGGCTCGGCAAATGCGGCTCGCTCAAATGTTAGAGAGTCCGGAATTCGGTGGAGAATCCGCGTCGGCAGGACGACCTGCTCGGCGAAACAACCGTGACGGCGGTAGTCCGCACAGGAAACTCCGAGCACCCGGCGATTCGCACACAGGTTGAAATTTCCCTGCCCGCACGCGTCGCACTCGCCGCAAAATTCGGTGGAATCGAAGGTGACGCGGTTGCCGATTTCCCACTCCGTCACCCCCTCCCCCAGCTCGGAAATGATCCCCGCCGCTTCGTGGCCCATCACGATGGGCGGGATGCGCCGCCCGCTGCGACCGTCCATCCCGTGGATGTCGCTGCCGCAAATGCCGCAGGCTTGGACGTCGATCCGGACTTCCCCGGGACCGACTAACGGATCGGCGACATCGGCGAACTCGAACACCGAGGGCGCAGTTAGAAGAAGTGCCTTCATGCGGCTAGAACTGGGTTTGGAAATATCATGGCGGGATGCATTAGCAGAGTCCCGCGTGGATCGGCAATCCCAACTTGAGATTTGAATTCCCCCACCGAGCCAGCGACGCTCCCGCATGAAGCGACCTCGGGTGATCATCGTGATGGGAGTGGCCGGCTGTGGGAAATCCACCATCGGCGCACGGCTGGCAGCGCGAAACGGCAGCAGTTTCCACGATGCGGACGATTTCCATCCTGCCTCTAACATCGCAAAAATGGCAGCCGGCCTACCGTTAGACGACAGTGACCGCGCCCCGTGGTTAGAGCGACTCCGCCAAGAAGTGATCGACGCCGTGCCCGCCGGTGCCTTGGCGGTGCTTGCCTGCTCCGCGTTGAAGAAAATTTATCGCGAGCAATTGGCCGTCGGCACCCCCGGCGTGGCCTTGGTTTACCTGAAGGGCGACGCCGCCACGCTGACAAGTCGGCTCGCCGCACGACCGAACCACTACATGAAGGCTGGCATGTTAGAGAGTCAACTCGCGATCTTGGAAGAGCCGTGCCCGGCCGAAGGATTCAGTGTGGGAATCGACTTTTCCGTTGAGGAAATCGTGGCTGCCATAGAGGCGGCGCTGGATCTGCGGACTGTTTAAAGTAAGACGTTTGGTGCGCCTGATTGGATTGACTCCACCGTCCAACCAGAGTCCACCCTCCGGGCTGTTGTATGAAGGGCGCTTGGTGCGCCTGATTGGATTCGAACCAATGACCGCCCGCTTAGAAGGCGGGTGCTCTATCCAACTGAGCTACAGGCGCTGTACCGCAGGCTTGTAACCAGCCGCCGGGCCGAAGTCAAAATCCGCGTGGATTTGTTTTCAAGGGAGAATTTAGGGTTCCGGTAGCAGGATTTCCCCCATACGCTGCCGGCCATGCGCACTGCGGTCTATGCTGGCTCCTTTGATCCTCCGACGAATGGTCACCTCTGGATGATCGAGCAGGGCTTGGAAATGTTTGACCGCTTGATCGTTGCGATCGGTAGTAATCCGTCGAAGAGCTACTCGTTTTCCGTCGAAGAGCGTCTCGAGTTGCTGCGCGCCTCCACCGGCCCCTGCGACCGCTTGGTGATCGCCCATTTCGACAACCGCTACCTCGTGGACTATGCGAAAAAAATGGATGCCAAATACATGTTGCGCGGCATCCGCTCCTCCACGGACTATGAATACGAGCGGGTCATGCGCCATATCAATGCCGACATGTCCCCGGAAATCACCACCGTTTTCCTGATGCCACCCCGCGACATCGCCGAGCTATCATCGAACATGATCAAAGGTCTAACCGGCCCAACCGGCTGGGAAGAAACCGTCCGCCGCTACGTGCCGCAACCCGTCTTCAACGCCCTCGCCGCCCGCGGTGGAACGTTGTGAGCCAGCTGGGTTACGAAGCCTGCCAGATCCAGCCGCTTCAGATGTAAAGTTCATCCAGCGTGTGGACGCGTATCGGCTTGTCCAGATATAGCGTGGAGCAGCTCGGCGCATCGAAGCCAATCACGCCTGCTGGATCAGCACTCACTATGGCAATTGCGGTAAGCCAAGCTCTTTCAAGAATTCATTGTGCTTAGCCGTTGCTGTCTGGATAGCTTTCTGAATGTCTATCAAATCCTCGTGAGTTTCCTGCAATTTGATCTCTTCCTCACCCACCGCCGTGCTGATGTAGCGGGACATGTTCAGGTTGAAGTCGTTCTTCTTGATCTCGTCAATCTCCACCCGCCGGGAGTAGCGGATCTCTTCCTTTCGGAATTGGTAGGTGTCGATAATCTTTTGGATGTGCTGCTCGCTGAGTTGGTTCTGGCGTTTGCCTTTGTCGAAGTTCTCAGGGCCGCTGGCAAGCCTATGACGGTGTCGATGTGGCCGTCCTTGAGCACGTCGTCCGGCTTCTTGCACTTTTTGAGCGCAAGGATGCAGACCGGGATGCCGGTGGAGTAGAAGAGGTTTGCGGGCAGGCCGATGACGGTGTCGATGTGGCCGTCGTTGAGGAGCTTGGTGCGGGTGCGTTCTTCGGCACCGCCCCGGAAGAGTACGCCATGCGGCAGGATGATGGCCATCACGCCTTCGTCTTTGAGGAAGTGGAAGCCGTGGAGGATCTCGATGGTCTTCTCATTCACCTCGCCACCGAATCTATACTGGTTGCCGTGCGCTTTATCCGCGATAACGACAATGTTTTGCCGCACGCCCAGCTCGGGCTCGCCCTGTTTCTGGGGCAGGATGCTGGCGTCCTCTCAAATTGTTAAGTCCAATGGGGCCGAGACACCTATTTCCAGACCAAGTAAAGAACGGCATCCCGCAAGGCGCTGGAGTAGCACCACAGTTTTCGGACTAGGGAGGTGGGTTTGCTTATTGCGGTAGTGCCAAAGTCATCTGCGATGGTTGGTCGGCAGCTAAACAAACGTCAAAAAGTGCCTTTGATTTCGTGGGGTTCTTGAACACGACCGCTGGAAAGCTGTCGGCGAAGCGCTGAGAGAGCTCCAAAGTGATCAATCCAACGGCCTGTGCCAGTTCATTCGCAACTTCCGAGTCGTAGGTAGCTGCGAGGAATTTTGCATCGCCGAGCTTCTGAGAGATTTTGAGTCGAGCGAACACAATCGCAGCGAGGAGACGATTCCCGTGCACGAGGACGCCATATCGCTTTCCGCTTCGCTTCTCGATCGAATTAATCGCTTGGGCGAGCTTAGATTCGATAAGCCTCTGCATTAAGACAGCGTGAAACACTTGGTGCGCCGAAGTCTGCGGGTTGAAGAGTTTTTTGTAGGGTGCTTTATCCAGGTCGATCCAGAACCGGCCAATTTCGCGTTTCGCCAAGACAGCGAGGCTGGAATCTTCGAGTGAACAGGCGACGGCAACCGTTGCTTCCTCAAGATCGAAGGATTTGTCGGACGGTTTGTATCCCTCGGACCGAGCAATATGATAGTCGATTCCCTCCATCTGAAGTTCGAGACGCAAGCGCTGCTGCTCTTTGTCCTGTGATACGAAGTCTCGCGCTTCGATACGATTCTGTGTGTTGTTCGAGCGCGTGATGAGCGCTTCATATTCGTTGGCCGCCTCTTGCAAGGAAATGATGCGGAGGGGAATTTTCACCTTCTCCAACTTTGTGACGTCTCCGGAAAAGCGGCCAACGCTACTAACGGTTTGTGCGCCGTTGACGACATGTGCGCCCACTGCCTTGAAGTTACCAAGCTCTCGATTTCCCGCACCTGCTGCGGTCTTTTCGACGGACTTCGCTGTAATCGTTATTCCATTATTGAAATACCAGAAGTCTTCTGGTCGTTCGTCAATTGTCGCGAGAATCTGTCGATTCACCTCGGTATGCCCGAGCGTGCTCCGCAGGTTCTTCACAAAGAGAAGCTCACCAAATTGCTTCCACCATGTGGCCACCTCAGCACCTGAGACCATGCCATAGAAAGCTGTATAAGGTGTCTCGATCTTGCCCCATGATGACAGAGCAAACTCAAGGTTGATCGCCCCACCAGATGCACCCTCGGCCATCATTGCGTAAACCCGCTCTTGTCCCAGTTTGTGGAAAGTAGCGATCTCCGAAGCGTCGTTTAGTTCAGCCAGCAGGTCATCGACTTGCCGAGTCGCGTGAACTGCCATCTCCGCCTTACCAGTATGAATAAGGACCAATACAATCTGGCAGTTGAACGTCGAGAGGGCATTTTCGACACTATCTCTGCGCCGCTGCAACCGCTCATTGAAGCGGTCAAACTCACAATTTACCAAGTCCTGAACGCCACGGCAGAACTTACCCACTTCCGCGCTGTCAGGTTCGGACTTGCCGTCTTTTATCCATTTCGATTGGGCGAGAACTAGACAGTTCTGGCTTTCAGAATAGTGAACTGCATCAAGGCCATTGTCATCGCCCCCGTCGATTACAGAGTTCGCCGCGTCGATCACCGTGCAACCAGTGAACGATTGAACGGCGAATGCTGCGAGGCAGCGGGTCTGCATTTTTGTCTCCAGCTCGGGGTCCCAATCCTTCAGGTCGTCTCGCGGGATGAAGGCTTCGTAAGTCTCCCTGACACGGCGGCCGATTTGATTAACGTGAAGAACGCTCATGATTTTAGTTTTCCGGTGAAGGCTTTTTGGAGAATGGTCTCGTGGAGACGGCTGGCGCGCTGGAGGTTGGCGGACACCACCGACTCCAACTCTTCGACTGGTGTTGCAATTCTCATTCCGGCATCACATCAGGATACGGCCCGAGGAACCGTTCGCCGTTGAAGTGGATCATGTGGTCGGGGTCTTCGGCGATCCAGACTTCGGATTCCCAGGCGATGTGGGAGACGAATGTCTGCATGGTGCGGCGGGTTTCGAAGGCGGTGACGAAGATGAGATGCGCTTTGGAACCGGCGAATAGGTCTTGGAGTTCCTTGTGGCGCTTTTCATCCATCGGGCCGGCTTTGATCACGGCTTCGATGAGGAAGAGCCGGTTCTTGGCTGGGTCATAAATGATGACATCGGGAATCTTGGCGGCGGAATCCAAGGCGATGCCGAGCGCGGCCAAGGCTATTGAATGGAGATGGACAACCTTTTGCTTTGGGTCGCGGATTCCGAGGATTGCCGCACCGGGAGACCATCGGGCGTAGAACACCTCGAGGATGGCTTTGACCAGCAGCCCCCAGCGGTCTCTTGGAGTGCTGCGAGTCGCGCGCGGCAGCGGCGCGAACATGGAAGCCATGAACTCAGCCACAGGCGTCGCGGTGAGGAATTGTCCAAGTTTCTCATGACGACATCTGGGGGTTTCTATGGCCGCGATTTTCATGGCGTCATGCTACCAAGCTGAGTTCCGTTTTGCCAGAGGACAAACCGGCACTGTTTGAAAGTTTGTCCGCGTTGAAGGCGAAGTGGCGGGCGTTGTTGTTGGCGAAGTTGTAGGTGCGGTCGCGGTTGCTGACGATGAAGAGCTGCATGAAGCAGAGCAGCGTCTTGGTGTAGCCATTGCCGGGATCGTGCTTGTATTCGACGATCTGCTCCATCGCCCGGCGTGGGCTGATGCCGAGGGTCTTCAACTCGATCTGGACGCAGGGCACGCCGTTGATGAGGAGGATGACATCGTAGCGGTGGTGGCTGTTGTCCGTGTTGATGCGGAGCTGGTTGATGACCTCGAAGGTGTTTTTGCACCAGTCCTTGATGTTGACGAGGGTGTAGTTCAGCGGCGTGCCGTCATCGCGGGAGAAGCTGCTGATGGCCCGCAGGGTTTTCGAAGCGGTGAAGACATCCGGGGTGACGATTTCATCCAGCAGGCGGGCGAACTCGGCATCGGTGAGGCGGACGCGGTTGAGTGCCTCGAATTTCTCGCGGAAGTTGGCATCCAGCGTGACGCGGTTGGTGATGTCCGGGCGGTATTCGTTTTTGAGCTTCTGGAGTGTGCCGATGAAGCCGTATTCGATGGTGTCCTCCCGGACGACGGAGCTCGATGGCTCCGATGTCAAGCCGTCACGAAATTTGGAGGAAGTCATTACGGAGATTTAGACTATGGAGGACATGAGTGAGCTATCGAGTTGTTGGCGGGGCCGTCGAGATGCTGGCCACTAGTGATAGACTTGCACACCATTTTCCACCTTTCCCGATAGCGGCGTGGGAAGCGTCGGAGGTGGCGGATTCGGTCCAATGCATCCAGTAGCTGGAGGCTAACAGCGATGTGGGGGACAGGAAGGAGGAAGTTGGGAGAAGGTATGCTCGTTTGCTAGGGTTCAGTTTCCCGTGTTCAGCGAAGGCCTGAATCTATATGCGGAACGATGCCGGGACGAGACGTCCCGGCCCTCTATTGGAATGAAAGGGTGCCCGCAGATGAACTCAGAGGCTGGCTGAAAAGTGCGCGATGGCAGGGATCGACCTGCGGGCGGTCCGCGAGAATGGAAGGTGAATGACCGACCATGGACAGATTTCCGCGCTTTTCATGGGCAGATTCATTCGCCTCACATTCGCCGGACCGTTGCGGAGAACTGTCCCTGCCATTTTTCAGACAGCCTATCAGTGAAAACTCAGTCTCTAGCTGTGTTCTGCATCTGCGTTCATCCAATTCATCTGCGGTTAAAAATTCTTAAACCGGCAGAATTGGGCGGGACGCCTGTGAGAGAAATCAAGACGAGGACAGAGGGCGAGTCTTCGGATGGCTTGAGCGCCGCCCCGGCCCAATGCGGGTTGGCGGCGTGCCAGGGGTCTTTGAGATCGTGCGGCTACTTTTTCGAAGCGTCGCGGAGCTTGATGTTTCTATAGAAGACTTGGTTGCCGTGGTCTTGGAGGAGGATGTGGCCTTCCTTGAGTTCGCCGAACGCGGGCCAGACTTTGTATTTGCTGTTGGCGACTTGTTCGCGCCATTCCTTGGAGCCGCGCTCGAATTCCACGGTCTTTTGGCCATTCAGATAGAACGTGACGTGCGATCCTTGCGAGAGGATGCGGGCGTTGTTCCACTCGCCGACTGGGTTGACCTGCTTGGTGGCAGGGGCGGTGATCATGTCGTAGAGCGAGCCGATGGTGCGGTTGCCATCACGGCCGAGCTTGGCGTCTGGGTGGCGCTCGTCGTCGAGGACTTGGAACTCTGGGCCGATGGCGGAACCGGGACCTTTGTTGATCGCAGGATCGACGAAAATTTTGATGCCGCTGTTAGCACCGGGAGTGATTTTGAAATCGAGAGTGAGCTCGAAATCGGAGAATTTCTCGCGGGTGATGATGTCGCCTGCGGCGGTGGATTCGGCTCCGCCAGTTTCGTTGATGCTGAGGATGCCGTCGGCCATTTTCCAGCCAGCTTTGGGGAATTCCTCGCTCTTCACGCTGCGCCAGCCATCGCTGGATTTACCATCCCACAGCAAGCGCCAACCGGCTGCTTTCTCCGTGGCGGAAATTGTGTTAACCGCGGGGGCCGTGGCCTCTTGGATGCGCAAGTTACGCCAGCGGACTTGGGTGCCTTCTTTTTCCTTCTCCTTGCCGATGGAGTGGACTTGCAAGGCGATGAAACCGGAGGGTGTTAGTGAATCCTTGATGGCGGCGCACGGCGTGCCGTTGAGGGTGGTGGAAATCGAGTCACCGATGGCCTCGACGCGGACTTTGTTCCAATCACCCTGCTTGAAAATCTTGCGCCCCTGATCGCCGAAGGCCTTGCCCTCGCCACCGAGAATGCCGGGAAACAGCCAGCCGCGGCGGGCTTCGTCAAAGATGCCAGCGCTCCACCAGCGGTCTTGTTTCGGGTTCGGATCGATCTCGATCTGATAGCCGTGGACGCGGTCGGCGGGGATGGAGATTTTTTTGCCAGCCCACAGGATTTCACTGGCGGAGGGCAGGCTGCGGCTGCGGATTTGCACGCCGGAGTTGAGCTGGGGATCGACCTTGAATTCATACTCGACGACGAAATCCGCGTAATCGCGACCGGTGCAGAGGAAGGTATTAGGCGTGCCAGAGGTGGAGGTGCCTACGATGCAACCGTCCTCAATGGCATACTTGGCGGCGCCGCCGCGCTGGACCCAGCCGTCGAGGTTTTTGCCGTTGAAGAGATCGGCCCAGCCGTCGTCAGCCATGGCAGTGGTGGATGCGGAGAGCAGCAGGAAGGAGGCGCGGAAGTAGTTGATAGGCATGAGGTTGTTTGAAATCTAATGGAGCGTGCTGATACGAAACTCTCCCGGCGATCTTGCGGAAATCGCGCTAACATGCGACGCACGGTTTTCCTGTTAGCCACCGAGGTAGCTCATTTCGGCTTTGGGTCGGTCGGTGCGGCCGCGCTCTTCGGAATAGCGATCTGCCCGCGCCTGCCAGATCGCGCGGACGGTCTCCGCTAGGACGTGCGGATCTCCGCCGCTTCTTAGAATCCCGCGCAGGTCGTGGCCTTCCGCGGCAAACAGACAGGTGAAGATTTTCCCGTCGGCGGAAAGCCGCAAGCGCTGGCAATCCCGGCAAAACGGCTGAGTGACCGAGCGAATCAGCCCGATTTCCCCTGCCCCGTCGGCATGGCTCCAGCGCGCCGCCACTTCCCCGCGGTACGCCGGATCGCGAGGGCCGAGTTCGAACTCACGGCCGAGAATTGCTAGAATTTCACCGCCAGAAACCACCTCGTCGAGTTTCCAACCGTTAGTTTCGCCGACGTCCATGTATTCGATGTAGCGCAGATCCACTCCGGCAGACTTGGCCCAGCGGGCAAGCGGCAGAATTTCGCCGTCGTTCACCCCGCGCTGGATCACGGCGTTCACCTTGACTGGCAGCCCAAAGTCCTGCGCCGAGCTGATCCCCGCCAGCACCCGCTCCACCTTCGCGCCTACGCCGTTCATCATCGCAAAAATCTCCGGGTCTAACGCATCGAGACTCACGGTGACTCGGTGCAGACCGGCCCGCGCTAGACCTTCTGCATGATGGGCTAACAAAACACCGTTGGTGGTCAGCGCGATGTCTTTCACCCCATCCACGGCGGCCAGCATGGCCACCAGATCGTCCAGGCCGCGGCGCATCAAAGGCTCACCGCCCGTTAGGCGGATTTTCCCGATCCCGAGCGGCACCAACTCACCGACGAGGCGCACAATTTCCTCAAAGGTCAGCAAGTCCTCGCGCGGCATGAACGCATAACCCGGCCCGAAAACCTCGACCGGCATGCAGTAGCGGCAGCGGAAATTGCAGCGATCCGTCACCGAAATCCGCAAATCCCGCAGTCCGCGTCCGAGAAGATCTGTCGTCGGCATGTCCATTGGCAGGGCAACATGCACCATCGAGTGCCGACGACAATGGTAATTAAATTCCTTAAAAATTAGGATTGGGAACGGCCCATGCCAAGCCCGGATCTATTCCGCTATCCCCTTGGTTTGCAGTTTTCTCAACCGACCTGAGGTAGCTCGATGGTTAGAAAATCCGCTTTGCCAGCGCCCCATCCAGCCCCACGGCGGGAAGAATTAATTTGCCAAAAAGCTTGGGGTGGAAATGTTGTCGCCCTCCCCCGGTCGTGATTCTCGGTTTCTTTCAAAGTGTTAGGCTCCCTTGGCTGCAAGTTTTGAAAGAGGTCGGATGAATCGAAAATCCTTACCGCCTGGCTCCCCTACCATGTCATTGTCGATCCGTACTTTAAATTTTGCCCTCTCAGCCCTCAGATTGTTAGTTTGCCTCGTCGCACTTCTACAGATTTCTGCTGCGAAATCCTCCTTGGGCACCGTCAACTTGGAGTGGGATCGCAACCCGGAAGATAACATTGCTGGCTACATCGTCCACTACGGCACCACCCGTGGGGACTATGCCAAATCCCACGAAGTCAGAGACTTGACGACCGCGACCCTAGCCGATTTGGAACCCGGAACCACCTACTATTGCGCGGTCCAGGCATTCACCTCGGTCGGCTTAGGCGGCTTCCTCTCCTCGGAAATCTCCTTCGACGTGGCGGAGTCGCTTGTGCCCGATTTTTCCGTAGCGCAAGCATGGGGCAGCGAACTCAACGACCTAACAGCCGACTCGCAGGGCATCGACTTCGGCAGTATTTATCTATCAACACCCGGTTTCACCCAAACCTTCATCCTCAAAAACCCTGGCACCGAGACTCTCACGGGGTTAGCGATCACTGGCAACGACGAGAATTTCTCGGTCACCCAGCTCGGCACGACCACCTTGGAACCAGGCGAGATCACCATTTTCAACGTCACCTTCAGACCCTCGACTACCGGATCTTACGCCACCGTCCTCCAAGTTGTTAGCGGCCAAGCTGGTGACAGTGTGTTAGACATTAACCTAAGCGGCTCTGGCGTCGCGGAGCCTGGGTCCGCAATCGAGATACCTGTTAGCTTCGAACTAACGGCTTCCACTTCCGAGATCCGTTTCGACAACACAATCCTCGGCACCACCAGCACCACGGAAACGGTGACCCTCTCTAACACCGGCTCGGCAGCTCTCACTAACTTATCGGTCGCCACTGATAGTTCCGAGTTTTTCAGCGGCCCGTTAGATACCACCACTCTAGCCCCCGGCGAGAGCACCACGTTCCAAGTCGGCTTCCGGCCTTCCGCCGCTGGGACACGCGGTGGCCAGCTTTCGATAGTGAGTGACGACAGCGGAGTGAGTCCTAAATTGATCACCCTAACCGGCACAGGAATCGCAGCTCCAGAAATCGAGGTTTATCAAAGTGGCGGGAAAGACCTCACGGACAACGAGGCCTCTATCAACCTCGGCACGGCTGAGCTTGGATCGCTCAGCACCGTTCAGATTTTGACAATTCACAATTCCGGCAACGCTAGATTGGAGAACTTGGCAATCGTCAAAAGCGGTATGAATGCCTCCAATTTCACCATCAGCCGCTTGCGAACCACCTCACTCGCTCCGGGTGCGAGCATCGCGTTTCGGATCGGCTTCAGTCCCAGCAAGACAGGGGTGCATTGGGCCGTCATCAGCATCGCCAGCAACGATGGCAACGAGGCAAGTTTCGACATCGTGGTGACTGGCAGCGGGATCACCCCTTCCCCAGTAGTGATGGCAGCCATGCAAGCCCTGTCTGCGCCAGCCCGGCTCGGCAAAATTTCAGGAATTTCGACAGCCCCCGTCCGTGGCATTGAGGTGATCGGCGGCCGCAAATATTGCACGCTGACTCTAACCAAGACTCCGGGAAAAACCGCACTCGCACGCAACATCGAAGTCTCATCCGATCTCATCCATTGGTCCAGCGGCAAGGCCCACACCACCGTCCTGCTAGACAACGCGACGACTCTCAAAGTGCGAGATAACACTCCCCTCACTCGCGACGCCAAGCGCTACATCCGGCTGAAGCCAACGGCTCGGTGATCCAGCATTGACGCGGCTAACGGCGTGACCAAGCTCGCCGCATGATAGCGAGACTGCGGGGCAAAGTGATCGAGGCATATCCTAACCGATTGGTGGTGGATGTCCACGGGGTGGGCTATGAGGTATTCATCCCGCTTTCCACATTTGATCGGCTGCACGCGGCGGAGGGGCTGGAAGTGGATCTGCGGACGCATGTGCATTTCAGCCAGCTCGCCCAGAAATTGTTCGGCTTCGCGAGTGAGGAGGAGCGGGACGTGTTTCTGTTATTGATCGACCGAGTCAGCGGCGTGGGTCCGACGATGGCGGTCTCGGTGCTGAGCGGGATGAACGTGAATGACTTCAAAAAATGCGTGGTCGCGGGTGACGTGGCGGGACTTTCCCGACTCAAAGGCGTGGGCAAGAAGACGGCTGAGCGAATCGTGCTGGAACTCAAAGACAAGGTCGGCGTGACGGAGACTTGGCAAGACGCAGCGGCAGGGCAAGTGAGCGCCGGAGCAGCGGACGCGGAGCTGGCTCTCATCGCGCTGGGCTACAAACAAGTGGACGCGCGCAAGGCCGTTAGAAAAGTGCTCGACGCGGACCCGGCGGCTCCCACGGAGGCGCTGGTGCGCGGCGCGTTGCGGGCATTGCAGGGGTAGCGCGAAAAATTCAAGAGGTGGGGATGCCTCTTGAAACGATCTGGAGTGGGACGCTCCAGCCACTCACACAAAAGGGTGAGGTTTTGTTTCTTGTCAGCGGTATATCGCCCCGGCAACGTTGCTAGCGAGATTGGAAATAGTTTTTCCGCCTAATAAACCCAGCCTAACTGCAATCATGTCGTCCGCTTCTGTGAGTGAAAAAATCGGTAACTACCGCTGGCGCATCTGCGCGGTGCTATTTCTAGCCACCACCATCAACTACATCGACCGGAACGTCTTCTCGTTCACGATGCTGGACACCACGTTCCGCCACCAGATGTTAGGCATCCCGCTGGACAGGCCGCTGACCGACGCGGACATGGCGCTGTTCCGGGAGAAGATGAGTTACCTAGATTCGATTTTCAAATACTGTTACGCGTTCGGTTTCCTGTTAGCCGGCTACATGATCGACCGCATCGGCGTGCGCCGCGGATACACCGTTAGTATCGGCGGATGGAGTCTAGCTGCGGTGCTTCACGGGCTGGTAAGTTCCGTGCCTGGCATGGCGTGGGCGCGCGGTCTGCTAGGAGTTGGCGAGGCCGGAAATTTCCCGGCAGCCATCAAGACGGTCTCCGAATGGTTCCCTCGCAAGGAGCGAAGTTTCGCCACCGGCATCTTCAACGCTGGCGCAAATGTCGGCATCATCGTCACCGCGCTGTGCGTGCCGTTCATCATCTCGCACTGGGGCTGGCGCGCGAGTTTCATCGTCACCGGAGCCATCGGCGTGTTCGTGCTTTTCTGGTGGCTCGCCGTTTATCGCACGCCGGAGCAGCACCCGAAGCTCTCCCCCGAGGAGCTCGCGTTCATCCGTCAGGACGGGCCGCCAGACGTCGAGAAAGTCGTACGATGGCGCGAGTTGGTGAAATACCGCGCCACCTGGGCGTTCGCGATTCCTAAGTTCATGACCGACGCCATCTGGTGGTTCTATCTCACGTGGCTGCCGACTTTCTTTAACAGCAACCCGGCCTTCGAAACCAAACTCGACCTCAAACAAGTCGGGATTCCGTTCCTCGTCATCTATCTAGTATCGGATGGTGGCAGCATTTTCTTCGGCTGGTTAGCCACTAAATTCATCGGCATGGGCTGGAGCGTGAACAAGGCCCGCAAGGTCACCATGCTAATCTGCGCGGTGTGCGTGGTGCCGATCGTCTTTGCGTCCATGACCAGCAGCATCAACCTCGCGATCGGCCTGATCGCTCTGGCCACCGCCGCCCACCAAGGTTGGAGCGCCAACCTTTTCACCACCGTTTCCGACCAATTCCCCCGACGCGCGGTGGGCAGCGTGGTCGGCATCGGTGGCCTGTGCGGCGGACTCGGCGGCGCGTTGCTCGCGGCGAAGGTCGGCTTCATTATCAACAACGGCGGCTATGTGCCGTTGTTCGCCATCGCCGCGTCGGCGTATTTGCTAGCACTCCTCGTGATGCAGATGCTTTCGCCGAGACTCGAAACGGTCAAGCTGCCGGATTGATCGGGCGTCCACCCACGGAGGGCGGACACTCTTGTCCGCCTCGCCGATGGAAGTGAAAGCGAGGAGCCTCGGCGCCTTTTCTTTCGCTTCTCATCGGCTCCACGACCGTAGTGTCGTGGCTCCCTAACTGATTCGCCTGCCGATCTCGCGGATCGCCCAGTTTGCGTGCCCGGCGATGAGTGGGTCAACGTGGTTTCTCATCCGTGGTCTGAAATCACGGCAGCGCCACCTCGACGATCCCAAAGCATTTTGGTGTGGTCGCGGGGTTGCAGAGTTGTCGGACAAGGACGCGCTCCCATTGGTCGTTGATGGAGGTGACAGTGAGGATGCCGGACATAGGCTCGAAGGAGCTGAGGTCGGCGGAATGCTTGGCGGTGTAAATCAAGCCACTGCTTTTGCGACGAAGATATTCCATCCGAATCTCCGTTGTCGCGCCGGTGCCGACGAGCGTCAAGACGGGCAGACCAGCCGTGCCGGAACCCGCTATCATCGGGCGGGCGTCAGGCCCCGCGAGGTTCATGTTGAAGGCATATTTGAGCAAATTTTTCACACCATCGCCGAATGGAACCGCTGTGGGTAAAACATCAGGGCCGCTCAGGCCGGTGCTGGCGGTGATGGCATTGTTGAAAACGACCGCCGCCGTCGCTCCAGAGCCGGTTAGAGTGATGTCGTAAGGATTCTCGTCCGCATCATTGCTGGCGATTTGGATGATTGCGGTCTTAGTTCCGAGGGTGAGCGGCGAAAATTGCACGGTGAAAAAAGTGCTGCCACTGGGGCCAGCGACGGGGGCAGCGGGACTCACAGTCACCGAGAAATCGGCGGAGTTGGCACCACTTTTGGTGATTGCAAAGCCAGTAAGTTCGGCGGCACCGACATTCTTGATGGTGAAGGTGAGAGATGAATTTGCACCCAGGGCTACGCTGCCAAAGTTGCGGCCACCCCCGTCGGCAAGGGTTGAGTTTAATGGCTGCTCGATGGCGATCTCGGGCAGTGCAATCACCGGCCCGCTACCGGAGTAGATGTAAACCGCGCCAGAATCGGCGGCATCCTCGGTAGGGAGGCTGTTGACCGCCGTGGTGCTACTGTCCTCACGATAAGCCCCGACGACAACAGTGTCGTCCGCAACCGCCACCGAATGGCCGAACATGTCGCTCGCGCCGGTATTGTCGGCTTTGAAATACGCCTGCTGACCCCACGCCGTGCCAGCGCGCACGAAGATGTAGGCAGCGCCGGCAGAACTCGCACTCTCGTTCGGATTACTATTCACGCCGGTCGTACTACTATCCTCGTCATAAGCCCCGACGACCACCGTATCGCCCGAGACCGCCACGGAATTGCCGAAAAAGTCACCCGCGCCTGTGTTGCCAGCCTTGAGATAGGCTTGCTGACTCCACGTCATCCCGCTGCGAGTGAACACATAGGCAGCGCCCGAATCGATGCCGCTCTCGTTGGGTGGGCTATTGATTCCCGTCGTGCTGCTATCCTCGTTGCCAGCCCCAACAACCACCGTGTCGGCTGAAATCGCCACGGACTGGCCGAAGTAATCTTGGGTGCCGGTGTTGCTGGCCTTGAGGTAAGCTTGTTGGCTCCACGTCGCGCCGTTGCGAACGAAGACAAAAGCTGCCCCGGACGCGAAAGCATCGTTATTGGGCGCACTATTCACGCCGGTTGTGCTGCTACCCTCGGATACAGCCCCAACGACTATCGTGTCACCCGAAGCCGCCACCGAACTGCCGAATCGGTCGGACGAGGTAGCTGTGTCGGACTTGAAATAACCTTGCTGGCTCCAAGTCGTCCCGCCGCGAACGAAAACATAGGCAGCTCCAGAATCGACTGATTGCCTGAACGATGTGCAGTTCACCCCCACCGAGGCGCTGTCCTCAAAACAAGCCCCAACGACTACCGTGTCGCCCGAGACCGCTACCGATTGACCGAACCAGTCGGACGTGCCGGAGTTGCTAGCTTTGAGATAGGCTTGCTGGCTCCACGACGTGCCACTGCGCACAAAGACGTAGGCAGCCCCAGC
This sequence comes from Akkermansiaceae bacterium, assembly GCA_043729385.1. Taxonomy (GTDB): domain Bacteria; phylum Verrucomicrobiota; class Verrucomicrobiia; order Verrucomicrobiales; family Akkermansiaceae; genus Luteolibacter. The sequence continues at coordinate 1,230 of JAYTLO010000339.1, read as the reverse complement.
ATCGGCGGCATTTTCGTTGGGCGTGCTGTTCACTCCCAAACTACTGCTATCCTCAAAATAAGCCCCGACGATGACCGTATCGCCCGAGACAGCCACCGAATAGCCGAAGCAGTCGTTGGTGGTGGTGTTGCTGGCCTTGAGAAATGCCTGCTGGCTCCACGACGTGCCGCTGCGCACGAAGATGTAAGCTGCTCCAGAATCCGGGGCACTCTCGTTGGGAGTGCTATTTACCCCCGTCGTGCTGCTGTCCTCGGCGTAGGCACCGACGACCACCGTGTCGCCCGAGACTGCGACCGAGTAACCGAAAAAATCACCCTTACCCGGTCCTGTAGGAGTGTTCGACGCTTTTAAAAAAGCCTGCTGGCTCCACGCCGTGCCGTTTCTAACATAGACATAAGCCGCACCAGCAGAACTAGCATCCTCGTTGGGTGTGCCATTCACGCCGGTCGTGTTACTGTCCTCCCGATAGGATCCCACCATCACCGTGTCGCCAGAGATCGCCACCGAGTTGCCGAAAAAGTCATCCAGCCCAACGTTGCTTGCTTTGAGGTAGGCTTGCTGGCTCCACGTCGTGCCAGTTCGAACGAAGACGTAGGCGGCGCCAGATCCGTAAGCACTCTCGTTAGGCGTGCCATTCACGCCGTTCGTGCTGCTGTCCTCCATGGTCGCCCCGACAACCAACGTCTCTCCCGAAACCGCCACCGAGTAGCCGAACAAATCGCCCGCACCAGTGTTGCCAGCTTTAATGTAGGCTTGTTGGCTCCATGCAGTGCCACTTCTAACGAAGACGTAAACAGCGCCTGATCCGATACCACTTTCGTTGGGTGTGCTATTCACCCCAGTCGTGCTGCTGTCTTCACCGTATGCGCTGACGACCACCGTGTGTCCAGAGACAGAAACCGAATTGCCGAAACGGTCGGATGCACCGGAGTTGCTAGACTTGAGAAAAGCTTGCTGACTCCATGCTGTCCCGCTGCGCACAAAAACGTAGGCTGCTCCCGAATGGAGGGCATTATCGTTGGGAGTGCTGTTCACCCCGGTCGTACTGCTGCGTTCTTGAGAGGCTCCGATGACGACGGTGTCACCTGCAACTGCCACCGACCTGCCGAACTCATCATAGTTGCCGGAGTTGCTAGCAGCCTGTCGGACTTAGAAACCAGCCTCCCTGAATAAATCCGCCTCGGGCCACGTATGGAGGAAATGTCCGCCCGCTTCGTCAACATCGACCAC
>JAYTLO010000338.1:0-20399 GCA_043729385.1 Akkermansiaceae bacterium | reverse complement strand
GGAACTGAGAGGCACGGCGGTGGCTGGAACGTTCGGCCTTAAAATGACCACGGGCGTCGGATCCCTTGTTCCGACGCCCGTGGGCCCTTTGGGGGGCTTTTGTGCTATCCCTTACGGAGTTGAGAATGTCAGAAACCGGCCTTATCGCCATTACGCGATCGCGTAGGGTAGGCTGTCAGATGCGACCAGCGGCCTTGATGTCGAAGTAGCTATTTGCCAGCGCCACGGCGAACTCTTGGGCGGTCGAGTCCAGCGTCAGAACCCCGAGTGCGCTTAAGGTTGCGAGGATTTCCCGGCGCTCGTTCACGTAGCGGTCAGCGGCGAGAAATCGCAGCGCGGCGGAGAAATTTCCCACCGTATCTGAGATCGCGTCTTCCACCACCCGCTCTCTCATGCTGGCGAGTAGGACCAGATGGCGGGATTTCAAAACCTGCAAGGCTGGTATGAGTTCCTTGCCATCTTCGCCGCGCAGATTGGTCAGTAGAATGACCAGCGAGCGGCGGCGTTGGCGGGCCATCAGTTGCTCGACCGCGCCCGAGAAATCGCTGGGCGCGGGGGTGGTCTGATAGTCGTAAAGATGGTTCAGCAGCACCGGCATCGCGTGCGAGCCTTTGACCGGCGGGAGCCAGCGGTCCGAGCCACCGAAGGATTTCACCGCCACCTGATCGCCCTGCCGCAGCGCCATGTGCGAGACGAGCAAGATGGCATTTAGCACATGGTCAAACTGCGGCACCCCGCCGTCGAGCGCACGCATCCGGCGGCCAGTGTCTAGCAGGAACACCACTGACTGATTGCGCTGCTCCTGATAGTCGCGACTGATGAGCGTCTGCCGCCGTGAGGTGGCCTTCCAGTCGATCTGACCTAACGGGTCACCGTCGCGGTAGTCGCGGAGCTGATGGAAGTCCCGGCTCGATCCCGCACGCGGGCGGCGGATGATGCCCATCGGGCTTTCACGATGCTGCATGGCGAGCAATGCGTAGCGGATGACCGGCTCGTAGTTCGGATAGACTTTCACCGTTTCATCGGCCAGGTGCAGGGTCTTGCGAGTCCACAATCCCAGCGGGGAAAAACGCCGGACATGGATCTGGCCGAACACCGCCTCGCCGCGCTCTGGCAGGGTGACTGGATGAAACACCCGGATTTCCCGGCCCGGCGGCACTTCACCGGACCATGGCAAGCTGGGAGCCACCGCGCCTTGCGGGATGCCGTCGAAGATTTCCACCACGGCAGGACGTGCGCTTTCATTTCTAACCGCCAAGCGGACTTTGCCTGCTTCCCCCAAGGCGAAACGGCCGGGCAAACGGCGTTGCAACTCCAACGGCTTGCGGAACTGGGCGATGAGCGCGTCCGATAGAATCACCACGCCAGCACCCGCGCCGAGCCACAACCAAGGCTGCATCAACGCCGGCACCGCCGAGGCGATGGCCGCGAGCAGCAACCACAGCGAGGCAAGTGTTAGGAGACGGAACGTCGGACTCATGGATGCAAATTAAAACCGCAGCGATTCTGTCTATCCGATGGCACACGTCAAAGGCGGAGTCTCCATCGGGAGCGATGGGGAGTTTGGAAGCTATCCTCCGCTGCCACGGCGGGCTTAAATTTGGCTCTTTGCGTGGCGGGAGGGCGACTGCTAATGATTTGCGCATGGCAGCCGCTTCCCTCCCGCTCACTTGCTCCGCGATCATCGTGGCGGCGGGATCGAGCCGGCGGATGGGCTTCGACAAGCTGGTGGCGTTGATGGACGGAGTGCCGGTTCTGCGGCGGACTTTAGACGCGTTCTTGGCGGCGGATTCGATCGCGGAGGTGGTAATCGTTTGTCCGGAGGAACGTTGGAAACTGCTAGGCGTTAGAAATTTTCCGAAGCCGGTGACGCGGGTGGACGGCGGGGCTGAGCGGCAGGACTCGGTGGCGGCTGGGCTGGCGGTGGTTTCCTCGAACTACGTGGCGGTGCATGACGGGGCGCGGCCGTTGATTTCACCGGCGGACATCGACCGCTGCGTGGCTGCGGCGGGCGAGCACCGGGCAGCGTCCTTGGCGCGGCGAGTGACTGAAACTTTGAAGCGATCCGATCACAAAGACTTCAGCGCGGAGGCGATTTCGCGGGAGCTGCTATGGTTCATGGAGACACCGCAGGTTTTTGAAATCCCGCTGTTAGTGAAAGCCTACGAGGCGGTGGAGAACTGGGGAATCGCAGTGACGGACGAGGTCTCGGCGCTGGAAGCCGTCGGCGAGCGGGTGAAATTCGTGGAGTCGCGACACCCGAACATCAAGATCACGACACCGGCGGATTTGGCGCTGGCGGAAGCATTTTTACGATGAGCAAAGCAATTTACGAATGGAGGCAGATTCCCAATGGGCCGCGGTTGGCGGTGGCGACGGTGGCGGATTCCGAGTGCGCGGCGTTGTCGATTTATATCCCGGCGGGCAGCCGGGATGAATCTAACTTACCGGCAGGGCTGGCGCATTTTGTGGAGCACATGGTTTTTAAGGGCACGGCGCGGCGGAGTGCGCGGGAGCTGAGTTTCGAGATCGAAGACGGCGGTGGCCAGCTAAACGCTTGCACCTCAGAAGACCAGACGGTTTACGAAGGCCGCGGCGAGGCCAATCTGATGCCGCTGCTTGCCGACGTGCTGGCGGACATGGTGTGGCACGCGACGTTTCCTGAGAACGAGATCAACTTGGAGCGCGAGGTGATCGGCGAGGAAATCACGATGTATAAAGAGTCACCGGCGGATCACATCGGCGACTTAATTTCGAGCGCATTGTGGGGCGATCATCCATTGGGAAATGCGATTTCTGGGTCGGTGGAATCGGTGGCGGCCATTGACCGCAAGACGCTGTTAGCCTTTCGAGATCGCCATCATTTCCGCAGCGACGTGGTGATCGCTGCGGCGGGGCCGTTTACCATTGAGGAGATCGAGAAGATGATTCTACCAGAAATTCCAACGCGTGAATTTCATGCCGTGGAGCGGGCGCTGCCATTCGACAGGGAGAGCGCAACTCCGCAGACGGTCACGGACGAGCGGGAGACGGACCAGCTCCAGCTCGCGCTCGCCTGGCACACGCCGGGCCGTCATGCGGAATCGCGGCACGCGTTGCGGATGCTGAGCACGATGTTAGGTGAATCGGCGAGTTCGCGGTTGTTTCTCGAACTCCGCGAAGAGCGCGGGCTGTGCTACCAGATCAGCAGCGACGTGACGTTTTTCGACGAGACCGGGGCGTTTGAAATTAGCGCCGGACTGGACCCCGAGTCGCGCGAAGAAGCGCTGGCGTGCATCCAACGGGAAATCGGCGATCTGGTGACTAACGGCCCGCGTGCTGGTGAGCTGGACCGGGCCAAGCGGCTAACGATCGCGCAGAGCAAGCTGGCTTTCGAATCGACCGGTGCCCACGCCGCGTGGGCAGGTGAAGGCGTGTTAGATTTCGGCCACGTCCCCTCCCCTGCGGAATGGCGGGCGGTGGTGATGGCGGTGACGGACGCGGACGTGCAAGCCATCGCCCGCGAGATTTTCCACGATAAGCAGCCAGCGATGGCGGAGATCGGGGAGGGGAAGATGTTGATGGTTGATAGTTGATGGTTGATAGAAAGATGAAGAATTTGATTTCGCCGCTTCATCCCCTCTTTCATCTGCGTCTATCTGCGGTTAAAAATCTTCCTCTCAATTTTTCCCAATGCCCGAGCCGTTCCAGCCATTCACCCAGGAGCATTTCATCACGGTCGCGATTGGGTTCGCGGCGGTGGCGGCGTTTGTGATGGCGGGGAAAAAAGGTGGCGAGAGTCGCCGGAGAACGACGGCGTTGTTAGCGCTGATCAACTTGAGCGCATTTCCACTGAGCCTGGCCGCTTGGTCCACGGTCAACGCGCCGAAGTCGCTGGATAATTTCCTGCCGCTGCAACTGTGCGACGTCGCCACTCTAACTGCCAGCTTCGCCCTCATGACCAAACGCCCGCTGCTCTGCGCGTTGACGTATTTCTGGGGTCTCGCTGCCACCATGCAGGCGCTGCTCACACCCGCGCTGACGATCGGATTTCCGCACATGGCGTTCGTGATGTTTTTCGTGCAGCACTTCGCGATCGTGGCGGCGGCATTTTATCTGCCGCTGGTGGAAGGCTGGCGTCCACGGCGACCGTTGTGGAAGGCACCGCTGGAAATTTACTTCTGGTCGGTGGTCTATCTGATGGCCGCGATGACGGTGAACAAGCTACTAGGAACCAATTTCGCCTTCGCCTCGCACCCACCTGTCAACCCAAGCCTGATCGACCATCTCGGGCCGTGGCCGTGGTATCTGCTCGGGATGCAGGGCATCGCGCTGGTGTTCTTTTATCTACTGACGCTGCCGTTTGTGGGAAAAGTGTCCCGGCTGTCCCAGCCGGATTGAAAATGCAAATAGCCCGGCTGAGACAGCCGGGACACACTGCCTATGTCACAACCTTATCTCTCGTTAGAAGCCGAGCTGCATGACGCCTTTTGGGAGGCGGAGGATGACGGCTCGGAGGTGCGGCTGATGGCAGCATTTCTCAAGAAATTTCCGGGACCGGCGTTAGAGATCGGCGCGGGTTCGGGGCGCTTGATGTTTCCGCTGGTGCAGATGGGGCTGGAGGTCGAGGGACTGGAACTCTCGCGCGACATGCTGGAACTCGCCACCGCGCGGGCCGCGACCATGGGCATCCGCGCGGTGATGCACGAGGGCGACATGACCACTTGGAGCGATGGCCGGAAATTCTCCTCGCTGTTAGCTCCGGCGTTCACTTTGCAGCTCGCGACCGATCCAGAGGCGACGCTCCACCATTGGCATGGCCTGCTAGAAAACCACGGCGGACTTTATCTAACGATGTTCATGCCGTACGCCGAGCTGCTTGGCGATTTGCCGGAAAATAATTGGTATGACGACCACCAAGTCACTTTACCGGATGGCCGCAAGGGCGTGTTGGAGACCCGCCATCGGCTGGACCGGCCACGTCAGCTGCTCAAGCGCGAGCACCGTTATTCACTCACGGGAGATCCGCCAGTGAGTCACCATTCGCGGCAGACCATCCGCTGGTTCGAGCACGCTCAGACCGTTTCACTGCTGGCCAGATGCGGCTTCCGTGTGGACCGGTTTTTCGTAGATTTCGATCCCTCGCGGGTGGTCACAGACCCGGATCGGATCGATTTCGATGGGATTCTAACTTACCACGCGACCCGCTTGCCGATAAAAGCCTGATTTCATGAAAGAATTCCAAATTGCCATTCTTGACGGATAGGCCGCATCCACCCTATGACCCTTGCTGTGCCAAGGAATTTCATATTGCTCGCGACGTTGGGAACATTGACGACCTCCGCCTTGTGCCAGGATTGGGGGCGGGAGGATGTGGGATTTGAAAGCATCCAAAGCCGCGCGCGGGATCTGGCGAACAAGCCCTACGTGGCCCCGAACCGCGACAGCCTGCCGGCGTGGATGAACGATCTAACTTACGATCAATACCGCGACATCCGCTTCAATCCGAACCAGGCGCTGTGGGCGGCGGAAAAGCTGCCGTTCCGCGCAATGTTTTTCCACCCCGGCTATTTGTTCCGCGAGCCGGTGACGCTCAATGAATTCACCAGCACTCATCAGCAGAAAATCCGGCTGGCTGAGGCGTTTTTCAATTATGGGCCGCTGATCAACAAGCACGGCGACCTACCGGCTGACGGCGGCTTCGCGGGATTCCGCCTGCACGCGCCGCTAAATAGCCCGGACTATTTCGACGAACTTGCCGTCTTCCAAGGCGCGAGCTACTGGCGGGCACTGGGAAAAAACCAACGCTACGGGATTTCCTCACGCGGCATCGCGGTGGACACCGGAGTCGAAGGCACCACCGAAGAGTTTCCAAATTTCCGCGAGTTCTGGCTGCGCAAGCCGCAGCCCAATGACACCCAAGCGGTGAGCTATGCGCTGCTAGATGGGCCGTCGTACTCGGGTGCCTATCAGTTTAAAGTGAGTCCCGGTAATTCCACCATCGTCGAGGTCAAGGCCGTGCTATTCGTCCGCCGGGCGGTGCAGCGGTTAGGGATCGCGCCGATGTCGAGTATGTTCTGGTTCGGCGAAAACTCGCGGCGGCGCTTTGACGACTTCCGCCCGGAGGTCCATGATTCGGACGGCCTCGCGATCCGCACCGGCACCGGCGAGAGACTCTGGCGGCCGATTTCTAACGACAGCAGCAAGCTTGAGTTCAGCACTTTTGAAATGGAGAAATGCGATGGCTTCGGGCTGCTGCAACGCGACCGCCGTTTTTCCGCTTACGAGGACGGCGAGGCCGCCTACCACCTGCGGCCTTCGCTGTGGGTCGAGCCGACTTCGGACTGGGGACCGGGCCGCGTGATGCTGATGGAAATCCCAACCACCAACGAACTCGCCGACAACACCGTGGCCATGTGGGAACCCGCTCACACGCCGAAGCCGGGCGACCGCATCGAGTTCGCCTATCGCCAACATTGGACCACCGACGAAGACCCCTCGCAGGCTGATGGCCACGTCGTCGCCACCCGCACCGGCGTTCACGATTGGCAAAAGGAACAACGCACCATCGCCGTCGAGTTCGTGGGAAATGCGCTGAACCAGCAAAACGACACGCCGCTGGTCCCACTCGTCCAAGCGACCGGTCCGGGCGCTGATAAAATCAAGATTCAGGGCATCACCGTCCAGTCCATGCCCGAAGCCCGCTGGCGCGTGGCGTTCCAGATCGCCCCCGCTGCGGAAGGCGGCAAGCTGGCGGACGTTGGCCCGGTCGAACTTCGTTGCTGTCTTAAACGCGGAGAAAATTTCCTCACCGAAACATGGGTCCACCGCGTCACTCCTTAGATACATTGCGACCCCTCAACGAGGGCGAACTCAATGAATGGGAAGAAGCCTACGCCGCCGTCGAGGCTTACCTGCAAGCGCTGCGGCTGAGGAATCGCCTGCTGGTCGCCGAGCTGGTCCGCGGCATTCTCTGGCGGGCTTCCGCCCGGCGGGTCGATGAAATGGACAAAGCCCCGCGTTTCCTGGCGATGGAAGAAGCTCTCTCCGAAGTGGCCGAGTGGACGCAGGACGTGCTTGATGTGCCTTTGGAAAACCGTCGGCTCGCCGCGCGGGGTCGCCTCGCGCTGCTGCTAGCCGAGATGCCAGGCCGCTGGCAAGGCGTCTTCCTCACACCCCGGCCGTGGCCGCCCGAGTTCGTCGAGGCCATGAAAAAATCCTACCTCGCCGCCGGCCCGCGCTTCGCCACGCTGACCATGGTGCCCAAGCCGTTAGAACTTAATGCCATCGGCAGCGGTGCCGCGCAGTGGTGGGAAACGATGGATCGCAGCCCGATCATCCGCCTGATTTTCACCGGTCTGCTCGTGGTGCTGCTCGTGGTCACCGTGTGGTTCATTCTTTTCTAATGGAAAATTCTGACTTACCCCCGCGCGACTCTGCCCCGCGATTTTTCGGTCGCTTTCGTACAGTGCTGCGGCGGCTGATCTTTTTCGGCACGGTCGTGGTGGTGAATGTCGCGGCCAGTCTGTGGCTCGCGGACTTGTTCTGGCGGATGGGCTATCAGAAAGCCCACTACCCATTGCTGGCCATCTTCGTGATCTTAAATGGGCTGCTCGTGCTCGGCTCGTTCCACGCGATTTTCGGCGCGTTCGACATGTTGATGGGCCGCAAGCGCTCCGTTAGAATCAGCACACTGGCCGAGGGAAAAACCGATCCACTGCTCAAGCGTCACGCCGTGGTCATCCCAGTTTATAACGAGGACAGCGTGAAAGTCTGCGCCCGTATCGAGGCGATTTACCGCTCCATCGAAGCCACCGGCAATCTCGATTCCTTCGATTTCTTCATCCTCAGCGACACCCGCGACCTCGATCTGTGGGTCATGGAGGAAACCTCGTGGACCAATCTCTGCCGACGGTTAGACGGCTTCGGGCGCATCTACTACCGCCGCCGTAAGACCAACGAAAACCGCAAGGCCGGGAACATCGGCGACTTCGTCCGCACCTGGGGCGGCGGTTATGAGGCGATGTTAGTGCTCGATGCCGACAGCCTGATGGACGGTGCCGACATCGTGAAGATGACCCGCATCATGGAAGCCTATCCGCGGTTAGGGATTCTCCAGACGCCGCCGCGATTGATCCGTGGAAACTCTGTTTTCACCCGCCTCCAGCAGTTTGCGATGCGGCTCTACGGCCCGCTATTCATCCGCGGGCTGAACTACTGGCAGCTCAGTGGCGGCAGTTACTGGGGCCACAACGCGCTCATCCGAGTGAAGCCGTTTTCCGAGTTTTGCGAGCTTCCCGCGCTCCCCGGCCGCGAGCCATTCGGCGGGCGGATACTCAGTCATGACTTCGTCGAGGCCGCTCTAATGGTTAGCCAAGGCTGGGAAGTCTGGCTCGCTTGGGACATCGAGGGCACCTACGAGGAAGCGCCGCCGACACTGGTGGATCACCTCATCCGCGACCGCCGTTGGTGCCAGGGAAATCTCCAACACCTGTGGCTTATCTTCGCCCGCAAGCTGCCATTTTCCGTGAGGATGCACTTGTTCATGGGCATCATGGCCTACCTCGGCAGCCCGTTGTGGGGGCTGTTTCTCCTCCTCGGCACCTGGATCGCGTGGGACCGCTACTCCAGCGAGCTGAGCCAGCTTCCGTTTGAAAACTACGCTGCCCGCTGGTTCCACATCGACGGCATCCAGCAGAGCATCATCCTAACAGCCGTTATTTTTGCCCTGCTCTTCTTGCCCAAGATCCTCGCCGTCACCGGCGCGATCCTCACTCCAAGCATCCGCCGCTCGTTCGGCGGTGCCATCCCGATCATCGTCGGTGCCACGCTGGAAACCATCGTCTCCATGCTGTTAGCTCCCTCCATCATGGTCGCCCACTCGATGATGGTGCTGAGCATCATCGTCGGGCGTGCAGTGGGTTGGGGAAATCAGAACCGCGAAACTGACGGCACGGCGTGGGGCGATGCCTTCCGCTTTCATGCCGTCCAAACGCTACTCGGCGTGGCATGGACCGCTGTCGCGCTAGCCATCGGCCACAATTCCAAGACCCACACCGGCCTCACCTCGCAATACGCTTTCGCCATTTGGATGATCCCGATCCTGCTCGGCCTCCTTCTATCAGCTCCCGTTTCCGTGTGGACCAGCCGCTCGCGCTACGGTCGGGCACTGCGCCGCCACAAGATCCTCGCCACCCCGGAAGAACTCAATCCGCCAAGCGTCATCCGTCTCGCGGATAATGCCGTGGCCGCCGTGGATCCCGCGCTCGACGCCTCTCTCGACGCCCGCCGCGGGGTCGTTGCTGCCGTCGTCGATCCCTACGTAAACGGCGTCCACGTTTCCTTGCTCGAACTGTCTGAGATGACCCCGGCCGATGAAACGCTGGCCGAACTTTGCCTAAAAGAAGGACCAGGCGGACTCTCTAAAAACGAAATTTCCGATCTTCTTTACCTCGCTCCCGCGATGCTCATGATGCACCGCGCCGTCTGGTTACGCCCGGCGGAAAGCATGCACGGCGTCTGGAGTCAGGCGGTCGAAAGTTATCGCCGCCGCCTTGATCAACCGTCCACCGTCGAACCCACCTAACTCTTCCCAGCCCATGCTCCAGCTCAATCCAGACCTCAGTGACCTTGTGTCTGACGCCGCCGCCGGACTTGCCGATCGGTTCCACGCCAAGGCCACCATCACCGCCGCCGCGCCGGGCCGCGTCAATCTCATCGGCGAGCACATCGACTACTGCGACGGCTTCGTCATGCCGTTCGCGATCGACCGCTACATCGTCATCGCCGGCTGTGCAAATGGCACCAGCGAGGCTCGCATCACCTCAGCCATCGGCACAGACATCGCGCTGCTGGACCTCACCGCGCCTCAAGAAGTCGGCGAGCCGAAGTGGGCAAACTACCTGCGCGGCGTGATCCGCGGCTTCCAAGACCGCGGCCACCACATCCCGGGATTCGATGCTTACATCCTCTCCTCCGTCCCCGGCGGCGCGGGTCTATCGTCGTCCGCCGCGCTCGAGTGCGCGATGGCCACCTTTCTCGAAGGTCTGCTAGATACCCGCCTCCAGACTCGCGAAAAGGCGCTGCTCTGCCAAAAAGCCGAACACGACTTCGCCCACGTCCCCTGCGGCATCATGGACCAGTTCGCCTCCGCCTTCGGCAAACCAAACCGGCTAGTCCTCATCGACTGCCAAACCGGCGAGCCTGAGTTGATCCCCTTTGAAAACCCCGATCTAACGGTGGTCATCTCTAACACGATGGTCCACCACGAACTGTCAGACGGAGGATACGCCAGCCGCCGCAAGCACACAGCGGACGGCCTCGCCATCCTTGGCAAAGCCTCATGGCGCGACGTCACCGCCGCAGATGTGCAGGGAAATTGGGAGAAACTCGGCGAGCCGATCAACCGTCGCGCCCGCCACGTCGTTGGGGAAATTTCCCGCACCATCGCCGCCGCCGCCGCGCTTGCTAGAAACGATTTCGAAACGCTCGGCCCGCTGATGGCCGCCAGCCACGACTCACTGCGCGACGACTTCGAAGTCTCATGCAAGGAGCTCGACATCATGGTCGAGATCGCCCGCAAGATCGGCCGCAACGGCGGTGTCATCGGCGCCCGCATGACCGGCGGCGGCTTCGGCGGCTCCACCGTCACTCTCTGCGAATCCCGCCAAGCAGCGGACATCGCCAAAACCCTCGCGGTGGAGTATGAAAAAGCCACCGGCATCGAGCCCCAGATCTTCGCCTCCCGCCCCTCGCTGGGCGCGCATTTGGTTGGCTAGCTTCTTACAGTCTCCGCAGGATACCTCTTTCTGGATTCTTGACGCAAAGCAATATTGCCGTATTTATAGCCTCATGAAGACGACCGTTGATCTCCCTGAAGAAATCCTCGAAAGAACCAAAATTGCGGCCGCAAAACGTCGGGCAAAACGTCGGACATCGATCAAGAATCTCGTGATTGAAGGGCTTGAGCGAGTCCTACGGGAGGAAACGCCTCCCTCCCATCCCGCCGCTGCATTGGCACGTCTTCATCAGGGGTGTCATCTCGGCGGGTTACCTCTCACGCGGGATCAAATCCATGCCCGTTGAACGATTTTTCGACACCAACGTTCTGCTCTATGGCTACGATTTGGATGAACCCTCTAAACGTCTCATCGCAAAATCCCTGATCGAGGAGGCTTGGAAACACCCTCGCCGAACAGCCATCAGCGTTCAGGTTCTTCAGGAGTTTCACGTCAATTTCGTCCGCAAAGGTCACACACCGGCTGAAGCTGCAACTTTACTCAAAGATTTCACGGTGTGGCCAATCATCGACAATACCCTCACACTTTTCAACCTCGGTATTTCCCTCCAAGCTCGGTGGGAACTCTCGCTCTGGGATGCAATGATCCTAGCTGCCGCTAAGTCGAGCGGAGCACGAGAATTAATCACCGAGGACTTCAGCGATGGTCAGGACTACGAAGGAGTGCGGGCAATTAATCCGTTTCGCGAGGTTCTTTGATCTAGCTTGCGAAGATTTGAATCAACTATTCATCAGGCCGGCTCATGGGTCGGCTTTACACCAGCAGCTCTGTAACCACCCGCGCGGGTTCCGCGCCGGTTAGTTTTTGGTCGAGGCCTTGGAACTTGAAGGTGAGACGCTCTTGATCCACTCCTAACAGATTGAGAATCGTGGCGTTAAGGTCGCGGATGTGCATCGGGTCTTTGACGATGTTGTAGGAGAAATCGTCGGTCTCGCCGTAGGTGGTTCCGGCTTTCACGCCGCCGCCGGCCATCCACATTGAGAAGCACGCCACGCTCGGCCAGGCGGCGGGCCATCAGGCAGTTGTAAGCGTAAGTGCCGGGTTCCTTCGCTTTCGCGCCATACATCTCCCAGATCGACTCCGGCTCGTCGGATAGATTGGTGAGTTCGGGCACAGACGTTTGCATGCGGAACGCCATTTCATACTGCGCAATGCGGGCATTGGTCTCGGGATCGCCGATGGAGCGCAGCGCGACGCCGGCATGCTCGGGCGAGAGAAATCCAGCGGACCACAAGCGTGAGGACAGCGCTTGGATGTTCGTGGTGAGCGGCAGCTTGGAGGTCACTATAGATGGAGTGAATTTCTGGATCATCTGACTCGAAAATATCAGCCTCCTCAAAACGGGGTAAGGCGGAGCCAACTTGCACTGGCGGCCGGAAATCACAACTCCGCCAGCTCGACCGCGCCCAGCGAGAGCGCCGCCAGATCCTCCACCTCCACCAGAGACGACACATGGCAAAGCTTCTGCCGCAAGTCTTTCGCGCCGGGAAACCCCTTGCAATACGCCATCAGGCGCGAGCGCATCGCCGTCAGCGTCTGCTTCTCATCGCCATTCCGGCGGCTGTCCACCGCCAGCTTGCAATGCCGGATCACCAGCTCCCAGCGCTCGTCCACCTGCACTTCCGGCAGCACTTTGCCCGTTTCTATAAAATGCTTTGCCTGGCGGAAAACCCACGGATTCTGCATCGCCGCGCGGCCGATCATCACGCCGGACACCGCCGTTTCCTGACGCCGTCGCACCACGTCTGCGCCGCATGTGAGGTCGCCATTGCCGATCACTGGAATGCTAACAGCCCGCGCCACCGCATCGATCACCTCCCAGTTCGCCTCGCCCCCGTAGCCCTGTGCCCGCGTCCGACCGTGCACCGCGATCGCCTGCATCCCGCAGTCTTCTAGGATTTTCGCCACCTCCACCGCATTCACCGAATCCTCATCCCAGCCGATCCGCATTTTCGCCGTCACCGGCACTTGCTCGCCCACCGCCTTCGCCACCCCGGCCGCGACTGATGCCAAGACCGGGCAATCTTTAAGCAACGACGACCCGCCATTCCGCGCGACCACCTTATTCACCGGGCAGCCAAAGTTGATATCGATGAAATCCGGCTGCTTCCAGTCGATGATTTTGCGCGCCGCCTCCCCCATCCGCTCGCCGTCCGCGCCGAAGAGTTGCACGCCCACCGGCCGTTGTTCGTCGGAAAATTCCGTGTATTTCCGAGTCCGCTCGTCCGCCTGCATGATCCCCTCCGCCGAGATGAACTCCGTCACCATCACATCCGCCCCCAGCTCCTTGCAGATCTGGCGGAAAATCACATCCGTCACCCCCGCCATGGGCGCGAGGTAAAGCGGGAAAGCGTTGTTTAAAAACCAAGGAAGCACGCCGCAAGCTACAACCGAGGCGCGGACCAAGTCCAACCGATACGAGCATCGGCGGCGCCCCACGAGGATGAATGAATGCAAGCCGGGATAAATCCCGCGCTCCCTCAGAAATCAAACGTCGCTTGCGGGGCTTTGGGTGCTGGCTCGGCGGGTTCCGTTCCTTCGCGCAAACCGGCTGCGGCGAAACGAATGAAGCGGCTGAGCGTGGCGTCGATGGTGGGCGTGCCAGATGCGCCGCTCGATAAGCGATGAATGACGTCCTGATGAGTGAGCAGATGGATCATCCCGCCTGCTAGAAAGTGGATCCGCCAGACCAGATCTTCCATTGGAACGGTTGGCAGCGCCTTGGAGAACGATCGTGTGAAACGATCGATGACGGCCTTTAACTGAGCCTCAATCTGCGGCGGCATTCCGTCGCCTTGTTCCGCGAAAATCCGCCCTGCCAGTTTGTAGAACAAACGTTCGGACAAATCAGATTTTTGAACTTGGGTCGCCAGCGGTCGGACGAACGCCTCAATGATTTCCTCCAGCGGAGTGACCTTCCCCGCCCACTTCCGCTCCACCGATTCTAGCAGCGCCACACGCTCCTCGTTAATCGGGACCAACGTGCGCATCATCGCCAAGCTCAACAAGTCATCGCGACTGCCGAAGTGATAGTTCACTGCTGCGACGTTGGTCTTAGCAAGCTGAGTAATATTGCGGACGGATACCGCTTCGAAGCCATTTTCCGCAAACAACTGCTCGGCGGCATCTAAGAGTTTCCGCTTCGGGCCGGCTTCGGGAATAGTCACAGTGCGCATGAGTGGGGCCGAATCAAGCGAATGAAACAGCAATGTCAAACGTTCGATTCAATCATGACGAGGTTCGTGAAATTTCCCTACAGGAATAAGGGTTGCCAGCGAGTTGGGGGTGCCGTTATTTTGCGGATCGCGCTTCAGCATGCTTAACCAAACCGCGCGATTTCACCCTCATGAGCTTCCCCATCCGCAGCCCACGCCACCTCACTGGTGGCATCGTCGTCTTCGCCCGAGTGGTCGATAAAATCCGGCTTCAGGCCGCAGGGAATTTACCGGCAAGCTATCTGAAATCCCTGCTGCTACCGTTAGCCGTCGTTGCGCTCGGAGTCGGCCCGTCCTGCGCCGTCTCGCCAAGGTTGGCTCCGAACGGCTCCCAAGCATTTCCTGCTCGGAGCAACCAACGGGCCAACGCAGCGCCGTCCCAACCCCGCCGCCCGCAGGCCGGGCGAGCAGATCCGCGCTACCGGCCGGCCACGAATTTTTCCGAGCTGCAAGCGGTGGCTGGCGAAGTGGCGAAGACCTCTGGACGCGAAATCCGGTGGCGCCTCACCCTCGGTGACAACCCTGGCCCCTTGGCCAAAATCCGTGGCGGCTTGGACGATTGCACGATCTTCCTCCACCCCGTCGCCGCCCGCACGGTGCCACCTAACACCTGGGCATTTATCTTCGGCCACGAATTTGCCCACCGCGTCGAGGGCTTAGGCAGCCACTCGCAAACCAACCCAGCTAACGAACTGAAAGCCGACATCGCCGGTGCCCGCTACGCGATGGCCGCCGGCTACCGGCTCGAAGCGTTCTTAGGCTGGGTCCTCGCCGAACCCAATCAGACTTCCACCACCCATGGCTCCCTGCGTGACCGCGTCCGAGCCATCGCCAAGCACTTCGGCATCCCGCAAAACGTGATTCAAAGGGAGGCGCAGCGGTATTCGAAGTATCGCGTCAAATAGACTCCGCAATTTTGAGAAGGAACGCCTGCGGGAGCTAGTCACAAGACAGCACAGACACGTTTAGAGGCTGTCTGAAAATTGTGAGGGTCCTTTGACAGGCTCCGGGCAGAATGCCCGAGCCACCGTGGCGCGGGCATTCTGCCCGCTGCCTTTAACCGAGAAGTCATTCTAAACGGAATCCGCAGACAGCCTCTCAGCGAGTTTGGGATTTAAATCCGCCTTGGACAAGGGATCGCGGACTCAGAAGAGTCGGAAGAAAATTTCGCGCGTTGTGTTACTTCGCGGACCAGACGGACCAAGGAAGAGTTGTTACCACCTCATCAACCCTCAACCGCACGCCGCCATGCAAACCCTATCCCGAATCCCCGCGAAGCTCTTGTTGGAACTTGTCTTCTACGCCCACGTCGCTGTCGGCATTCAAATCCTAACCCATCTGGTGCAATGAAAACTCATCAACTCTGGCTCTCTAGCAGCCGTGCGGGCAGGATCCTGCTGCACCTCACTTGCATCGCCAAGCACGGGCGTTGGCACTGGCATTTCTTGGGAATCGCCCGTGAGTTCAGTTTCCCAACGGCCTCTCGATAACGGCTTCTCGGGGGTTGCCAAACCGGGGCTGACCGCCAGACTCCGCCCGTGAAAGTCAGAAAAGCCATCATCACCGCCGCCGGAAAATCCCAGCGCACGCTCCCGCTTCAGACACTCGTGGACCGCGACGGCAGCTCCAGATCCGCCCTTGCCATTCTTGCGGAGGAAATCACATCCGCCGGCATTGAGGAAATCGCCGTGATCATTTGCCCCGGCGATGAAGCGGCCTACGCTGCAGCCGCCGGCAAGCACGCCAGCTCCATGCGTTTTATCGAGCAACCCGAAGCCCTCGGCTACGCCCACGCCGTCCATTGCGCGGCTGAGTTCACCGGAGACGATCCGTTCCTGCTGATGGTCGGCGATCACCTCTATCTGAGCCGCACCGCCACCTCGTGCGCCGCCCAATTGTTAGCCACTGCCGCCACGGAAAATTGCGCGGTGTCCGCCGTCCAGGCAACCCACGAGAGTAAACTCCCGCTCTACGGCGCGATCGGTGGCCGCCGACTTCCCGGTAGCGATCTGCTCTATCAGGTCGAGACCGTCATCGAGAAACCCACGCCCACCGAGGCAGAGCAGAGGCTCGTCATCCCCGGACTGCGCGCAGGAAATTACCTGTGCTTCTTCGGCCTGCATGTGCTCACGCCGACCGTCATGGAAATTCTCGCCCGCCAGCTTGCGGACGGCCGGGCCGATCTTTCCAGCGCGCTCTCGGAAATTGCCCGCTGCGAGCGCTACCTCGCCCACGAACTCCAAGGCCGTCGTCACGACATTGGCGTCCGCTACGGACTTCTAACCGCCCAACTCGCGCTCGGCCTGGCGGGAAAAGATCGCGACGAGGTGCTCACCAACATCGTCGAACTGCTCGCCCAATCTCACGCCTAACCGGTCATGGCTCTGCTCCCCCTCATCACCTCGCCGGACGACGCCGTCCGCAACCAGTCGCTCGACGCCGCTTGCGAGAAACTCACCCTCACGGAACTCCTCGCCGAGGCCGAGTCCCTCGACGCGTTTCGCCGCACCAGCGAGAATCTCTATCACCGCGTCCGCGCCCTGCTGTTTCTCTATTCCATCCATCGCTTCCACCTTCCGCTCCGCCTCACTTCCGACAAACCCGGCGCGATTCCCTTCAAAGGCTACGAAAACTTACTCGAACGCCGCTTCGAGGAAGCCATCGACGTTTTCCTCAAAACTCAGCGCACGGAAGGCGCAAGCGACGGGATTTCCAGCGCGCTTGCTTCCGTCTATCAGCGGCTCGCCTTCCAGACGCTGGCCGACCAAGTCCGCCGCAGCGTCCGGAGTGTTAGTGGAAACCAATGGATGTTCCGCATGGGCCACCCGGCTGACCAGCCGTTGCGGATCCGCCCGGAAATCGCCCGCCGCGATCCCGCCACCGGCACTTATCCGATCCTGCGCGAGCGCACGCCGGTGCGCATGGATCTAACGCATTGCGGCTGGAGCGACATCTTTTTCCTCGGCATGGACTACCCCGAGGGCGCGAAGGTGCTTAACATTTCCATCGACCTCGCCGTCCAGGGCCGCGACAAGTCCCCCAGCCCACCAGTCGAGGCCAGCTTGCGGATTATTGAGGAGCCGATCCTCAGACTGACCAGCGTGGATCTCGGATGCAGCGCGGAAATTTCCAGCCTCAACGAAGTTTTCGATTTCGCCAAAGACTACCTCGGCCTGCTCAAGGCGGCGGTCATCGCCAGCGGTATCGTGCCGCCCGGCATTGAGGGTTCTGGCCAGAGCCTCGCGGATTTGTTAGCCCGCGTCGTCGGTCCGGGAAAGGGCCTCGAACTCGTTTCTAACGTCAACAACATCCCCAAAGGTTCGCGCCTCGCCGTTTCCACCAACCTGTTAGCCGCGCTGATCAGCGTCTGCATGAGAGCCACCGGCCAAGCCCGCTCACTCACCGGCCCGCTGGAGGAAAGCGAGCGGCGGATCGTGCTGGCCCGTGCCTTGTTAGGAGAATGGATCGGCGGCTCGGGCGGCGGCTGGCAAGATTCCGGCGGCGTTTGGCCGGGCATGAAACTCATCCAAGGCACCTTCGCCAAAGAAGGCGATCCAGAATTCGGAATTTCCCGCGGCCGCCTGATGCCCACTCACAAGGTCCTTGATGAAATCGATGTCCCGGCCAATGCCCGCCAGAAACTCCAGGACTCGCTCGTCCTCGTCCACGGCGGCATGGCGCAAAATGTCGGCCCGATTTTGGAGATGGTCACCGAGAAATTCCTCCTGCGCAGCGGTCCCGAGTGGATCGCCCGCCAGCAGACTCATGGCATCCTCGGTAAAATTCTAACTGCCCTGCACACCGGCGACATTCCGGCCATCGGCGCGGCGACCACTGAGAATTTTCGCCAACCCATCCAGACCATCATCCCGTGGGCAAGCAACCTTTACACCGAGACGCTCATCGAAAAAATCAGCGCCGAGTTCGGCTCCGACTTCTGGGGCTTCTGGATGTTAGGCGGGATGGCTGGCGGCGGCATGGGCTTCATTTTCGCGCCTGCTAGAAAAGCCGAGGGCCAAGCACGACTCCAAGCGATCATGTCCGAGACCAAGGAAATGTTAGGCTCGGCGCTGCCCTTCGCGATGGAGCCGGTCGTTTACGATTTCGCCATTAACGAGCGCGGCACTTGGGCGGATCTGCTAGTCGGCGAGGACGCGCTGATGCCCGCCGGTTACTACAGCTACATCGTCCCCCAGCTTTTGCGGAAAGGCCGCCACGAACTCTCGCCGCTGCGCCTCGCCGAGCTCGATCACTTCGCCACCGCCTGCCGCGATCACCCGGAACTCCGCGGCATGGTGCAGACGTTATTCGACTCCATCTTCCCCCGCAGCCAAGGAAACAGCCGCAACCGCGAGTCGCTCACCGAAATTCTTGCCAGTCACGGATTTGATCGCACCGCCCACGAACAAATCCGCGAGGACCTCAAGGCCGGGCGCATTGGCCTCGCCCAGAACCGGCTACCCGCGAGTGCCATCATCGAAGACGTTAGGGAAACCGACCTCACTCAGGCAGCCGCCATTTCGGCATCCTCTCGGACAAGAGGTCTAACCGTATTGAAAAGTGGCGAAGTCGCAGTGGTCACACTCGCCGCCGGAGCCGGCTCGCGCTGGACGCAAGGCGCGGGCGTGGTCAAGGCACTGCATCCGTTTTGCAAACTCGGTGGTCGGCATCGCTCGTTCATCGAGACCCACCTTGCGAAAAGCCGCAAGACCGGGCGCGAGGCGGGCACTCCCCTGCCCCATATTTTCACCACCAGCTACTTTTCGCACGACCCGACCGAGCGCTTTCTAACGCATTACGGCAACTACAACTACGAGGGCCCGCTCTATCTCTCGCAGGGCAAATCCATCGGCCTGCGCACCGTGCCGACCGTCCGCGACCTGCGATTCGCTTGGGAGGAAATGCCCCAGCAAGTGCTCGACGTGCAGCAGCAAAAAGTCCGCGACTCGCTGCGCACCGCCCTGCTCGGCTGGGCCGAATCGTCCGGCGAGGCCAGCGACTACACCGACAATCTCCCGCTCCAATGTCTCCACCCAGTCGGTCACTGGTATGAAGTCCCCAACCTTTTGAGAAACGGCACCCTCGCCAGTCTATTAGCCGAGCGCCCGCAGCTCCAGACGCTCGTCCTCCACAACATCGACACCGTCGGCATGAACGTGGACCCAGCGCTGTTAGGTCACCACCTCGATAGCGGCGCGGGCCTCAGTTTCGAGGTCATCACCCGCCGACTCGAAGACCGTGGCGGCGGCCTTGCCCTCGTCAACGGACGTCCGCAGCTCGTCGAAGGCCTCGCCATGCCGCGCGAGGAGGACGAGTTCAATCTTTCCTACTACAACAGTAATACTTGCTGGATTCAGATCGACGCGCTGCTAGACGCCTTCCAACTCACCCGCGCCGACCTCACCGACCCGGAAAAAGTCAACACCGCCATCCGCACTCTCGCCGCGCGGATGCCGACTTACATCACGCTCAAGGACGTCAAAAAACGTTGGGGCCACGGCCAAGAAGACATTTTCCCCGTCTGCCAGTTTGAAAAACTGTGGGTGGACATGAGCAACTTGCCGTCGTTGGAGACGCGCTACATTGCCGTCCCCCGCCTCCGCGGCCAGCAGCTCAAAGATCCCTCTCAGCTCGACGGCTGGCTCCGCGACGGCTCTGCCGCGTATCTCGAAGGATTGTGCGAGTGGTAAAATAGGGGGAAGGGACGCCCTCGTCCCTTCGCATGGCCCAGCAGCACCTAAACTACCGCCCGTGAAAAAGCACTCGCCGGCGTGCTCCCCGGCCAATTAACCACCGGTCCGCACGCCGGCCGCTTGACCCCGAACAACTCCGCCAACGCCTTCTGCGTTAGCCAAACTGGCTCTTCCCGGAAAAACACCTCCACCTTCACCGCCCCGGCCGGCGCGGTGTAGAGGAGAAACTGGCTGGATCCACTCATGCAGCCCTCCTTCTTCCGCCCAACGGGACATCCCCTCCCAAGGAGCGGCGGAATCCGTCCGCCGATGCCCATGGAAAGCCAAACTTGTCCCGGCATAGCGCAGCGACGACGGATGAACCGTGGCAAACCGCCTCCCCATGGCTCCCTCATGGTCAAGGCGATCGCATATCGCCTCTCCTTCTTCCCTCGTCTCGCCAGCTCTTCACTTCGATGTTCAACGTTCCCGAGTGCCGGTGAAGCCGATGAACGACACCCGCGCGTTCATCCCGTCGCTCACCACCAGCGCCTCGTTGAAGACCAGCAGATCGGAAATCTCCGCCTGATAGGTCTGGAGCTGGTCAAATGCCTTCCACACGTCCGCCTGCTGAACCGCCGGATTCTTCAGCTCGATCAATCCCAGCGGCAGCCCGTTCACGAAGCACACCAGATCCGGCCGCCGCGGCTTCTTCGTCCCCGTGATCGTGAACT
>JAYTLO010000337.1:0-1730 GCA_043729385.1 Akkermansiaceae bacterium | reverse complement strand
GTGGTCGATGTTGACGAAGCGGGCGGACATTTCCTCCATACGTGGCCCGAGGCGGATTTATTCAGGGGGGCTGGTTTCTAAGTCCGACAGGCTGCTAGCGTTTCTGATCGAGGACGAGAAACGCGCCACCCGCGCCGTGGTCGTCTGTAAGGCGTGGGTCGTTGGTTGAGCCTTGGAGAAATTCCCCGAAGCTTGTGAGTTGCTGCTCGCTGAGCCACGGCTGGCTCCAGTTCTGGAGATCGGTGAAATTGACATCTGCCGTTAGATCTTGGCGACCGGGGTTCTCATAGATCGCCGGACCTTCGAGACGCTGCTGGAGCAGATAACCGCGGACGCTGCCGGAGGGCCGCCGGTGATAGAGGTTTGCCGCCGTCGCGCCGTAGTCGATGGTGAGCATCCGCCCGGATTTCCATGACGGCAGCCACTCTGCTAGATAGCGGTGGTAGGAGTCGTGAACTTCGATCCACTGGCCGATGGGATGACCTGATAGAAACGCGGAGGAGTCCGGCAACGGGGCAGGGGGAAGCAGAGATTCATGCGCCCGGCGTTCTGCGTCGAAGTGGACGGCGAGCTCCTGCCAGCCTGCGGTGGTCTTTTGAAAGCGGCGGACTGGGAACGCGTCCACCAGTTCGTTAGAAAAAATAGCCGCTCGGCCACCGCATGCGGTGAGGGCATCGCTCATGCGGGAATGCCAGGTGGAGCGGCTGCCTAGCAGCTCGCGTTGGCGAGCGGCAAGTGGAGCGGAGGTTTCCACGAGATGCAGCCGGGTTCTCCAACGAACGTGCGAGGGTAAATTTCTAAGGACGGCAGCGGCGAGTGTTCCCTCGCCCGGCCCGATTTCTATCAGGTGGCGGCAGCCGGTTTCACGCAGCGCCTTGCAAGCCCACGCGGCGATGGCGCGGGCGGGCGCTTCCGAGAGCATCGGGGCCGTTGTGAAATCTCCCCTCCGCCCGACGGCGCTGATACGCCGCGCGTAGTAGCCGTGATGCGGATCGTGCAAGGCCGTGGCCATGAACTGCTCGAAGGAGATGGGGACGTGAGATTGCAAGATGGGATTTCCTGGAGGCGCACAGCCACTCTAAACAAAACAACCGCGATTCCTTGCGGAACGCGGTTGTTTGGAAATTAGGAATCCAGCGAATTACGCCGTGGCAGCAGCAGCGGTGCGAGCCTTGCGGATCATGCTGTTGACGGTCTCGGAAGGCTTGGCTCCGACGGCAAGCCACTTGTCGGCGATGGCGAGGTCGATGGTGAAATTGGTGCCTTCGAGCAAGGGGTCATAGGTGCCGAGTTGCTCGATGAAGCGCCCGTCGCGGCGCTTGCGGCTGTCAACGGCGACGATTTTATAATAAGGGCGGTCTTTGGTGCCCTTGCGGTTGAGTCGGATAGATACGGACATGAGATTGAAGCGTCTGGTGCATTTGCCCAGGAAACGGGCGGGCACGGAACCTGCAAGATCCGCTGCGGATTGCCAAGCAGAATCTTGCGCATTTTCCGAATCAAAGCACATGACAGTGATTTGAGGGTGACTCAGTCGATTTGCGCTGAGATTTGAAAAGTACGGGATAATGCGCAGCCTCTATTTCAAATTGTCCAGAAAACCGCTTGCCCTCCGCAGCTCGGCTCGGCACTCTGCCGCGCACCAAGGCGGCTTGGCGGAATTGGTAGACGCGCTCGACTCAAAATCGAGTTCTAACGAGTGTGGGTTCGAGTCCCACAGCCGCTACTTT
>JAYTLO010000336.1:0-28171 GCA_043729385.1 Akkermansiaceae bacterium | reverse complement strand
CAGCGGCGCGTCCGTGCCGGCGAGCGGGTTTCCGTTCATGAGGAATTCCGCGTAGTTGCTGCGACCGTCGCCGTCGGGATCGGAGGTATTGCCGGAAATCGCGCTGTTCTGGAGATCGGCGAGCGAGAATTTGGCGAACTGCCACTTGAGGAAGGAGTTGGTGTTTCCATCCAACAGCATGGCATCGGCGAACTGCGGGAAGTCGATGAACGGGTTGCGGTTGCCCTGGGCATAGGTGATCGCGCCGACTTGGACACCGCCGTAAATGGAGTTGTTGCGGTTCCTTTCGTAATCCGTCGGCGGGAACATGCGGTTCCAGGCGAGCAGGGTGTTGAGCACACCCATGTCGGTGCCGCCGTAGACGGGATTGTTGCTCAGCACGAGGTCGCTGGTGAGCGCGTCCGAACCATCGTAACGAGTGGCCATGTAGAGGACGGCGCGGGCGACGACGCCCTTGTCGCGGTCGAGGGGGTCGAATGAGGCGTTACTTGCGAAGTTCTCGAGGTTGTCGGCGGCAGACTCGGGGGCGAAGGAGTTAGTCACGCGGGTACCCGTGACAACGTCGAAGCGACGCGCGGAGCGGAGGCTGTTGACTTTGACTTGGCACGGGAAGAGGTGATGAAGGTCGGAAAAATCCGGACCCGTGTCGTCGATCCCGTCGTTTCTCGGCCAGACGTGCTCGCGGTTCCAGCTGGTGTCCTCGTTACCGCCGTTACCGATATAGGCGCTCTTCGGCAGGTTGGCGTTGGAATAGACGAGCCGGACATCGCTCGCGTTGGCCGCGTCGATCACCTGCATGATCTCGTCGGCGTTGTTGTAGTCGATGATGACGTGGTTATCGATGATGTCCTGAAGTTTCCCTTGCAGCGCAGTGCCGGTGAAGCCGACAGCGGGCTGGTAGTAGGCGAGCAGGTCGGCGTTCGGCGGCAGTTGGACGCCGGACAGCGAGAGATTCAGATAGACCATGTGGTGGTCGGTCGCGTCGGCCGAAATATCGAGCGGATCTCCGTTGGGCGGCCAGAAGACGGCGCCGGAATTTACGGTGAGGCCGAACGAGGAAGGCAGCGCATAATCGACGCGGACGCCGCCACTGAATGCTGCGGTGTCATCCGGCTGCGGTCCGGTGCCACCAGCGGGCAGGAAGGTGCTGTTGACGAACGGGTTCGCAGTGTATGTGCCGCCGCCGATGAGTTGCTTGATGGATGGATCGGTGCCGTCGCCTTCGTTGTTGTCGGAATTTTGGTCGCCGCAGATGACGAAGCGGGTGTTGGCCGGGAGGCCGCCGCTGCGGGTTGGGAACGTTTCCGAGTCGTCGTAGATGTAACCCGAATTGGTAGGCTTGATGTAATCCGACCAGAAGCGGATTTCGTCGCTGTTGCGGCGACCGTTGTGATCGACGCCGGCGATCCAAGGTTGCCCGCTGGCTGGATCGTCGAAGACCGGCGGCGTGGGATGGCTGGCGAGGATGTGGACGGGGACGCCGTTGACAAGCACGGGCACGTCCGCGTGGTTTTTTGAGGAAAGGCGATAAACATTCAGCTCAGCGGCGGAATACCAGTCGGCGGTTCCTGCGATGTTCGGGTTGTCCGGCAGGAGTGCGCCGGGCATGTCCTTCCAGAGGAATTTCTGGAACGTGCGGACGTTGGCGGTGTCGATGGGGAATTTCGAGAGGGCCACGAATCCGTATTGACCCGGGTGGGTGCCGAAGCCGAAGGCATCCTCGCCGTAGCCTGCTGCGCCGAGCGTGGAAACGACGCTGCCGTTGTTATCGAGGTCGAAACCGGAATGGATGCCGGTATTCGACGCGGCGACGTAGGCGTAGGGATAATAAACGGGGTTCTGGCCGGTCTGGGCGACTTCGAGGTAGTTTTCCTTGAACCGCTTGAGCGCCTTGCCGTCCGCGTCGTAGTCGAACTCGTTGATGAGGATCACGTCGGCATTGTTGTGCTGGATGACGCGGGCCATGTGCTGCGGCTGCACGCTGCTGACGGTGGAAAGCTCGGTGATGAGCGCGCCGCCATTGTCACGGAAGAGCGAGGCATTGTAGGTGGCGACCTTGAAATTGTTGGAGGTGGCAACCGGCGTGTTGGTGACGTTGACGGTGACCTGTTCGAGGGTGGTGTTCACGCCGTCGTATGCTTGGATGCGGAGCTCGTGGAGCGGTTGATCGTCGAGGCTGATGGCGGCGGGGTTGGCCAGGGTGATCGCGCCGGAATTCGGGTTGATGGCGAAGGCACCTTTTTCAAGGCCTTTTTCGAGGAAGCAGAGCTGGCCGCCTTCAAAGAGGTTTTTCGAGGCTATCAATCCATTGGTGATCGAGTGGGCTTGCACGTCGAAGAGGAAAAGGCTGCCCGCCGTTTCGCCGAAGAGTGTGGAAACGTCGATGATGCCGGAGGATTCCCAGTTGCCGAAGTCGCCGACGTTGCCATCGGTCGAGCCGAGGGGGAGGACCGTGCTGCGGTCCATCTGGGCGACGCGGGTGGCTTGGCCGGTGGTGGCGTCCAAACGCCAGATGGAGGCATCCTCACCTGCGGCACCGAAAACGGCGGGACCGTTGGCGTCGGTGTTGGACTGGTCCTCCTGGACGTAGATGAAGCCATCGTCGGCCCAATCGAGATTGTCGGGGCAGCGCAGGCCATTCTGAGGCGACATGAACTGGCCGCCGCCCGTGTCATCGCCGCTGTAGAGGAGGCGGATGGATGCGGTGAGGGCGCTGGCGGTGCCGAGATTGGCAAAGTCGATATCGACGATGTAGGTGTCGCCCCAGTTATCGAGCGGGTAAAGCGAGCCGCGACCGGTAGAGGTGAAGGCGACGATGGAACCGTCGGCAGGGCTGGTGGAGAGGTCTTCGGGGCGGGAGAAGGAGAAAGCGCCGAGAGAATCCGCCTCGCTGTGGAGGGCGATGTCCTTCTTGTAGCGATCTGGATCGGTGGTACCGGAAGCGACGGCGGCACGGGCGTCGATAGGCACCCAAGTGCCGGCGCGGGTGGTGCCGGTGACGTTGAATTGCTGAGGAGTGAGGTTGCCATTCGTAGCCTTCCACGCGTAGAGCTGACCGCCGCTCAGGCCGTTGCGTTGGAGGAAATTTGCGCCCGGCGCGGTGTCCTTGACTCCGACGTAGAGGTAGAGCGGGGTACCTTCAGCGTCATCGCCGAGCATGAAAGCGACGTGAGTGGTGGTGCCGGTATCGACGAGGGCGGCATTTTCCCACGAGCCGCGGCCGAAATCCGGGAGTGCCCAGAAATCGCCGTTGGAAGTGTCCAACGCCCAGAATGTGCCGCCGTAGGGATGGCCGAAAGCGGTCGAAGTTTCCTCACCGGTCATGTAAATGCGGCTCACCAGACCGCGGCCGGCACCGAAGAGATTCGGCTCAAAAAGCGAGGCGGAGCACATGCGGTCGAGGCCGCTAAGATCGAGCTGGCTCGGGCTGGTGACGACCGTGCCGGAGCGGTCGTAAATCCGGCTGATGGCAAGACCACCATCAACGACGCGGCGGCTGATCTTGTCGATGTCGAAGTAGGAAACGCGTGCGCCGCCCTTGGCAATGATTGTGCCGTTTGAAAGGGTGTAGGGGTAAGCGGACGAGCCACTCGAAGGCAGCTCGATCTCGTGGTTCATGAAGACGCGGACGGTGTTTGCATTGAGCGAGAAGGCTCCAAGTCCGTCGGGCGTGCCGGGCGGTGAGAAATTTCCTGCGCTGGTAGGGTTCAAGGCTCCGGTCGTGGCTTCGAGGGTGTCACCAATCGTGAAGACCGGATTGACGAGATAGCCCGCACCGGGAACGCCTTTCATCATCGTCGAGCCGCCGCTGCCGCCGAGGATGGCATATTTGACGCCTTCAGTGCCGATGATGGTCGGACTCAAGTCGCCAACCACGGTGCCAGCGGGAGCGTTTTCAGAAACCGCAAAAGGTCCGAGTCCGGTGATCGGTGCCTGTGAGGCGGTAAAGTTCCAAGTGGTGCTGTCGGAGATGTCGGCGTAGTCATTTCCAGAAACGTCTTCGAGGGCACCCGAGGTGATTTGCACGTAGTAGGTGTTGGCGGAAATCAGCGGACTCGTGGGATCAATGGTGACGGTGGCGTTGTTCACTGTGACTTGCGGGGATGTGACATTGATGGTCTCGACCAAGGTGTTTCCGGCGGCGTTGAAAATGGAGATCGTGCCTGCAGTGCCTTTTCGCATCAGTTCGTTGAAACGGATGGAAAGATTCGCGCTAGGAGAGAAACCACTGGAGCCATCGGCTGGAGTGAATGCGGCGACGAGCGGCACGATGGCGTCAGTGCCGGGTGTTTGATTCACGGTGAGCTTGAGGGATGGATCGCCGGGATCGAAGGTGTTGTTTTTACCCGAATAGGTGATGGCTGTGTTGGCGGCGGTGGCCGCGAGGATGATGCTAAATTCGGCTCCCGAGTTGATCTGGGCGAGTAGCGCGGGTTCCACGGCGCTCAGGTTGAGCGTGAAAGTATTTGGTAAACCTCCTTGAGCCGCAATCGTGGCCGGAGTGTAAGGGAATTTCCCGAGTGAGACCGGAGCGAAGGTGTAGTTTACATCGTTGATCCCGTTGATGGTGGCGGTATTGAAGACCTTGCCCGTGAAGTTGCCGTTCAGTTGGTCAGTCGTCAGGAAAAACTCCAGCTCCGAACCTGCGGAGAAACCCCGATCATTCGTAGTCAGCGTGTATTGCGCAGTGACGATATTATCGATGTTAGCCGAGCCGGGGAGCAGGAAGTCCACTTTGCTCAACCTGAAGTTCGCGATGGAATAGACCGCGAAAGTTCCAAGGCCATTGCCCTCGGCATAGTGGTCTGCGGAAGGGAAACCGCCTGTGGGTCTTGCCGCGCCAGTTGCGGAGGTGACATTGGTGGCCATGTAAGCTGGCTGGGTGACGCTGGTGGTGAAATTCCAAGCTGTTGGACCGCTGATGCCCGCGCAGTCATTTCCAGCGAGATCCTTCAACACTCCGGTCGGAATCTCCAAGTAGTAGCCGGTGGAGTCCGCAAACGATGCGGCTGGGGTGATGGTGACGGTGCTGCCGGAAACCGCGACTTGGCTGGAACTCACCGCGACGGTGGCGAAGATGCTGTCATCGGTCGAACGCTTGATGAGAATACTGCCGCTGCCTTTCTGCACCGGCTCGTTGAAGGTGACCGCCGGGGCGGTGGTGACGGCGACGCCCGCCGCGTCATCCAACGGGGCGAACACCGTCGCAATCGGCGGAGTCACATCGGCCGCTGCGCTGGTGATAAAATTCCAAGCAGCGCTGCCGGTAATGCCGGCGTAGTCATTTCCAGCAAGATCCTCAATCGCACCGGCTGAAATCTCGAGGTAGTAGCCGGTCGAATTCAGGAAAGGCGAGGTGGGCGAGATTGTCACGACGCTGCCAGAGACCACAACCTGGCCGGAGCTGACCGGGATGTTCTCGAAGATCGTGTTGTCGGCGGAACGCTTGATGAGGATATCGCCGCTGCCTTTCTGAATAGGTTCGTTGAAAGCGACAGCGGGCGTGGTGGAGGGCGAGACGCCGGCAGCATTGTCCAGAGGTGTAAAAGTGGTGGCGAGCGGCGCGCCTCCGCCTCCGCCAATCGCGGTGCCCTCGACATGTAAGTTGTCGATCCGGTTGTTACCTCCTGCGGTGGTCGAGCCGCTAAGCGTGTAGCGGAGAACGACGTTGGATGCACCGTCCAGGGCATTTTCCAGACTGAGACTAAGCGTCTTGAGGGCAAACGAGGTGGATGTGGTGGCTGTGTTGGAACCGCTCACCGTGGTGAAAGCACCCCCGCCGACGCTGTAGGACCAGACCCCGCTGTTGTAGCCGGTGCCGGTGCCACGGGTGGCAAAGCTCACGACGGGATTTTCAAAGCCAGTGAGGCTCAACTGGATGTCCACGTAAGTTCCATTTCCAGGAAAGGGAGCGGATGTTCCGCCGGTGATAAGACTGAGGGATTCCTCGGGCAGGTCGGGCGAGATGGCATTGATCGTGGAGCCACCGAAGTCATCCACCGTGCCGCCGTAGCCCGTCAGGGAAAGTGTGCCCGCGCCTTGGTTCGCGGTGATCGCCGTCGGCACGCCGCCGGCACCCGGAGCGCTTGGGTTCGCGATGGAAAGGGCGTTGAAATTCCAATAAGCGACCGTGTCGGCCGACACCGTGGAAACTGGGGAAATCAAGATTGCCGCCGAGATGCTTCGGAGAAATTTTGGGGATTTGAAAGTTTTCATAAGTTGAACGGCACGGTTTCTGGGGCAACGGGAGCCGCTCTGCATCGCCCGAGTGGTGACTCATTCGTCACGTCATTTAAAACTCGCTGGCTCATCCCCGGGAATCGGCTTGCCCGCTCCCCCGCCTGCTTTAAAGAAGCCGCACGCCATGTCCGACAAACCGTTTTTCTACCAAGACCCGTATCCGCTCGGCCCTGACTCGACGGAGTATGAACTGCTCACCACCGAGCATGTTTCCATCGTAGAATTCGAGGGCAAGCCGGTGCTTAAAGTCGCGCCGGAAGCGCTGACGCTGCTGGCGGCGGAAGCGATCAAGGGTATTAATTTCACGCTGCGGGCCTCCCATCTCGCACAAGTGGCGGCGATTCTGGATGATCCAGAAGCATCGGAGAATGACCGGATGGTGGCGTTGATGTTGCTCAAAAACGCCGAGATCGCCTCGCACGGCATCCTGCCATTTTGCCAAGACACAGGGACTGCGACGATCGTCGGAAAAAAAGGCCAGCAAGTGTGGACCGGGTGCGATGACGCGGAGTTCCTCTCCCAAGGAATCTATCAGACCTACACCCGCGAGAACCTGCGCTACTCGCAGACCGCGCCGCTGACGATGTATGACGAGGTCAACACCAAGACCAACCTACCCGCGCAGATCGACCTCTACGCGACGGAAGGCGACGCTTACAAATTCCTCTTCGTCAGCAAGGGCGGCGGCTCGGCGAACAAAACGTTTCTCTATCAGGAGACCAAGGCGCTGCTTAATCCCAAGCGGCTGAAGGAATTTTGCTTGGAAAAAATGACCTCGCTCGGGACTGCCGCGTGCCCGCCGTATCACCTCGCGTTCGTCATCGGCGGCACCTCGGCGGAGACCTGTCTCAAGACGGTGAAGCTTGCTTCCACGCATTATTACGACGACCTCCCGACCACCGGGAACGAGCACGGCCAGGCGTTCCGCGACATCGAGCTGGAGAAGGAATTGCTGGCGATGGCCCGCGAGATCGGGATCGGCGCGCAGTTCGGCGGTAAGTATTTCGCGCTCGATGTTCGAGTGATCCGCCTGCCCCGGCATGGCGCGTCGTGCCCGGTCGGCATCGGTGTTTCCTGTTCGGCGGATCGCCAAGCCAAGGCGAAGATCACCAAGGACGGGATTTTCCTCGAAAAGCTGGAGAAAAATCCCGGTCGCTTCATCCCGGAGAAATTCCGCGATTGGAAATTCAAGGGTGTGCCGATCGACCTCGATCTCGGGATGGAGGAGACGCTGAAAACGCTTTCGAAATACCCAGTCACCACCGCGCTTGCGCTTTCCGGCACCATCATCGTCGCCCGCGACATAGCCCATGCGAAGCTCAAGGAGATCCTCGACGACACCGGCGAGCTTCCCGAGTATTTCAAGAAATTCCCGGTCTATTACGCCGGCCCGGCCAAGACGCCCGCCGGTTTGCCGTCCGGTTCCTTCGGCCCCACCACCGCCGGACGGATGGACGGTTACGTGGATCTCTTCCAATCTAACGGCGGCTCGATGGTAATGCTCGCCAAGGGCAATCGTTCCAAACAAGTGACCGACGCCTGCCAGAAACACGGCGGCTTCTACCTCGGCTCAGCCGGCGGCCCGGCGGCATTGCTCGCGCAGGAACACATCCGCTCGCAGGAAGTCGTCGCCTTTCCCGAACTCGGGATGGAAGCGGTCTGGAAAATCACGGTGGAAAATTTTCCCGCGTTCATCCTCGTGGATAACAAGGGCAACGACTTTTTCACCTCGCTGAGCGCCTGCCCGGTGTGCCGGTGAGCGGTCGCTTGACCAACGAAAATCAGATTATACAATCGCCGCATGAAACTGGTCTCCATTGCCTCCGCGAAGGCCAACCTCAGCGAATTGATCGAGGCGGCGGAAAACGGCCAGCAGGTATTAATTATGCGCGGGTCTCAACCTGCCGTGACTCTCACACCGGTGACCGAAGCGGATTTGGAGATCTCGCCCCAAATCCCAGAATTCGTTCTAGCGGATTTTGAAGCTGAGATCGAAGCAGATCGCCGTGCCGGGCGGCTGGGGCGACTGGGTGCATCGCCCGAGGAAGCGGTTGCCGCGCTCAATCAACTTTAAGAATCGATGGCCAAGCCCATCTATTTTGCCAACCGCTTCTCAAAGACATGGCAAAATCTGACGCGCAAGCAGCGAGAACGGGTCATTGAAATCATTCTAGCACTTCCAGAATTGCAAGAAAACCCTCATCGTCACAGCGGTTATGGTTTCCGCAGACTTCATGGGAGTGCTTTTCATGAAGCGCGTTTGGACCTCCGGTGGCGGTTAGTCCTCCGCATCGACGAGACTGAAATCGTAATTTTCGATGTGATGAACCATGATCAAGTGAGAAGGCCCTGAGGTTCCAGAGCCGCCGGTTCCAACTCCCTCTTGGTTACATCTTCAGGCGCCACTCAGTAAATGCATTGCAAGCGGGTTTTGCGACGCTACCGTTCGGTCAACCACAACCACAATCACTATGGGACCTATCGGAATGCCAGAAATGATCATGATTTTCATCGTGATCTTGTTGCTCTTCGGAGCCAAGAAACTGCCTGAACTCGCCCGCGGAATCGGCAAGAGCATGGGCGAATTCAAAAAAGCGAAAGACGAATTCGAGCACGAAATCACCCGCTCCGAGACCGAAGTACGGGTGAAGGAAGTGCCCGGCAAAGAACCCCGCGAATCCTGATTTCTCGATGAAGCATCGGGATTCTGTTACCTCGTTAGAAAAGCACGCCCCAAGATTTCTTGGGGCTGTTTTTTGCGCGCTTCTCCTGTTAGCCAACTCCGCCTGCGATAAAAAGGGCACGCCGGATTGGGACACGCCGGGCGGAAAAGCGCCAACCGCAGCGGCTTCGCCTGCGCCGGTTGAATCTCCTCAAGTGCTTGCGAAGGTTGAGCCGAATGAGGCCGAACCGCTGTTAGCCGACGAGCCACAAGAACCACTGACTGCCGCTGCTGATTCGACAAGCAGCCCCACATCTGAGGGACTTCGCTTCATCGCCTACAACGTAGAGAACTGGCTGACGATGGATCGCTACGTCGGCGGAAAAACCCTCAAAGGCGCACCGAAGCCCGACACCGAAAAGCAGGCCGTCATTGCCCTTCTCGCGCGTCACGCTCCCGATGTCCTCGGGCTTTGCGAAATCGGTGAGGCCACCGATCTGGCGGAAATTCAGCAAGACCTCAATGCGGCTGGGCTAGATCTACCCCACTCCCACTACACGGGCGGATCGGATCCCACCCGCCACCTCGGGCTGTTATCCCGCTTTCCGATCACTTCGACAGCCAAGCCCGCAGAATCGGAATACCAACTTGCCGGGCAAACATTCTCCATCAATCGCGGAATCCTTGATGCTTCCGTGGATGCGCGCGGGAAGTCCTATCGCTTCGTCGGCGTCCATTTGAAATCCAAGCGCGAAAGCGAGCAAGGTGACCAAGAGGTCATCCGCCTCAATGAATCCCGCCTCTTGCGCCGTCATATGGACTCCATTCTCAAGGCGGATGCCGATGCACGAGTCGTCGTTTACGGCGATTTCAACGACACCCGAGCGACACCTGCGATCAAGGTGATCACCGGAAAATACAACGATCCCGGCTATCTAACTGCCATCCCGGCGAGGGATTCCCGCAACCACGCGTGGACCCACCATTGGGCGCTTAACGACCTTTACTCCCGCATCGACTTCATCATGGTCACTCGCGGGCTACGCGTTGATGTGGATTTCCGAGCCGCAAAAATCATCGACGACGCGGACTGGGACAAAGCTTCTGACCACCGGGCGTTGATGGCGGTCTTCAAGTGACCGGACTCAAACAAATCCGCTTTTCTTGTTGCACACGAATCTCAATTAGCGATCTTTCGCGCAGATGTCACCCGTCCTAGCAGCCGATTTGGAAATCGACAGCGCCATGACCTTAAACCAGGCCAAGGTGGGCTGTGACATGCAGATCCGGGTCTTGAGCGGTCCGGGCTGCGACCGCCTCCGCGACCTCGGTTTCTGTGAGCAGCTCCAAGTCCGCAAGCTCGCGGGCGGCCGCAACCTGATTTGCTCGATCTGCGGCACCCGGATGGCCATCAGCCGCGAATTGGCCGAGCAAGTCCTGGTTTCGCCCGTCGGTTGAAATCCCATGTCTGCCGCCTCCGATGCTCCTTCGACGATCGCGCTGATTGGCAACCCCAACGCCGGGAAAACCACGCTTTTCAACGCTCTAACCGGCGCTAACCAACGCGTCGGCAACTACGCAGGCGTCACCGTGGAAGTGAAATCCGGCGAAACTTTTACGCCGCACGGCCGCAAGTTGCATGTTCTCGATTTACCCGGCTGCTACTCGCTGCGGGCAAATTCACCCGACGAAAAAATCGCGCTCGACGCCCTCAGCGGCCAGCTCCCCGGCGAACCCAAGCCAGACATCGTCGTCAGCGTGGTGGACGCCTCAAATCTCGAGCGCCATTTGCAACTCACCCTGCAAATCATCGAGCTCGGGTTGCCCTGCGTGCTGGCCCTCAACATGGTCGATGTCGCCGAGCGCTCCGGCCTCCGGTTAGACCCGGCGAAGTTTTCCGAGGAACTCGGCATTCCCGTGGTGCCCATGCAGGCAAATGCGAAGAAAGGCATCGTCGAACTCAAGCAAGCGTTGCGATTCCCCCACCCCATTCCGGCGGAGGTCACTTGGATCGCGGGCGCGAGCGATCCCGAGGCTGGCCGACGCGCGTTCATCATCCGTCTTTGCGAACTCGCGGCACGCCGCCCGGACGCCCACCAACAAACTCTATCTGATCGCATCGACTCGGTGCTGCTCCATCCGGTGTTAGGCTGGATCTCGATGCTCGGGATCTTCTTCACCGTGTTCTGGGCGATTTTTTCCTTCGCCCAAATCCCGATGGGCTGGATCTCCAACGGCCAAGCCTTGCTCAGCGGCTGGGTCGAATCGCTGATGGCCGATGGCGACCTCCGCTCGCTCATCGTCGATGGAGTCATCGGCGGAGTTGGCGGAGTGGTGACGTTCCTGCCGCAGATCATTCTGTTATTTTTGTTCATCGGGCTGTTGGAAAGTTCCGGCTACATGGCACGCGCGGCCTATCTGATGGACGGCGTGATGGCCAAGGCCGGCCTCAGCGGGAAATCCTTCCTACCGCTTTTCAGCTCCTATGCCTGCGCGATTCCCGGCGTGATGGCCACCCGCACCATTGATTCCGCCAAGGAGCGGCTCGTCACCATTTTCGTCGCGCCGTGGATGAGCTGCTCGGCCCGGCTGCCAGTTTATTTCCTGATCATTCCGCTACTGCTGCATGAAAAGGAAGGCACCTGGAAGCAAGCGCTCATCCTATTCGCCATCTACGCGTTGGGCACTCTCACGGCGTTCATCGTCGCCCGTCTGCTGCGCGGGCGGCTCGGCGAGGACATCAGCCCCGGGCATTTCCTGCTAGAGCTGCCACCGTATCGCAAGCCACAGTGGAGCTACATTCTCCGCCATGTATTGGACCGCGCGCTGTCCTTCGTGAAAAAGGCGGGAACCATCATCCTCGGCCTCTCCATCTTGCTCTGGGCGCTCAGCACCTATCCGAAAAAGGCCGGTGCCGACGAGGCGGAAGCACTCGCCCACAGCGCCATGGGCCGCATCGGCGCAGTGATCGAGCCGGTGGTGAGACCTCTCGGTTTCGACGGGCGGATGGGCACTGCGATCCTCACTTCGTTCGCCGCTCGCGAGGTCTTTGTTTCCTCGATGGCGATTCTCTATCGGGTCGAGGAAACGGACGACGAGGAGCAAACTCGCAACGTCCTGCGCGATCAACTCGCCGCCTCCAAATGGCCGGACGGTCGCCCAATATTCACGCCGTTGTCGCTCGTCTCGCTGCTGGTGTTTTTCATCTACGCGCTGCAATGCCTGCCGACCACCGCAGTCGTCGCGCGCGAGTCCGGCTCATGGAAATGGGCCGCTGGGCAGTTTGTCTTCATGACCGGCTTCGCCTACGTTGCCTCACTCCTCGTCTTCCAAGTCGGCAAACTCATCGGATTCTAACATGGACTGGCAAACCTACACCGCAGTGGCCGTCGTGGTCCTCACCCTCACGATCTTCCTCGTCCGCATCACCCGCCCGAAAAAGAAATCCGGCTGCGGCAAAGACTGCGGCTGCGGCAAGTGATGATGCGTGCAGCCCACCGCCAGTGACCCACAAATCGTCCCACTACGGCTTGTGTAAAACGTATCGCTCCTTAGCAGGGCAATTCCAATCACACTCAGTCCTTCGCCTTTGAGTGCATAACGTTCCTAATCGGCGGCTATCCGCGTTTGAGCTAAGCGGATTTCTAAGATTGCCAGCATCATTAAGCGCGGCTTAGCATCGCTGACGACACTTTTCTCATGTGGAAATTCTTACATGACCATTGGCGGGACGGGATTGAAATCCTGCTGCTCGCCACTTGCATCTACCAAGTTTATCGCGCTTTCCGGAACACTCGGGGGGCGCAGATTCTGGTGGGGCTGGGGACGATTCTGGTCGTTCTAACATTCGTTTCGACGTTGTTCAGATTTGAGGTGGTGCAATGGATCATCACCCGTGCGGCGGCGATTTTAGCGTTCGCGTTGATTGTCATTTTCCAGCCTGAGTTGCGCAACGGGCTAGCGCGGTTGGGGAGTAACCGGCTGTTCTCGTTTTCCAACAAGCGGCGGTTGGCGTTTCTCGAGCGGTTTGCTGACGCGGTAATCAATCTCTCGAAAAAGCGGATCGGCGCGTTGTTCGCGATCCAGCGCGGGATCAGTCTGAAGGAACATCTCGACAGTGGGGTGGTGCTGGATGCGCAGTTTTCCCCGGAATTGGCGATGACGGTGTTTCACCCGAAAGCGCCGCTACACGATGGCGGGATGATCATCGCCGACGATCGGGTGGCCGGCGCGGCTTGCGTCTTCCCGGTGACGGAGCGGCAAATGCAGGACCGCTCGACGGGCCTGCGACACCGCGCGGCGATCGGTCTCACGGAGCGCACGGACGCGATCGCGGTGGTGGTGAGCGAAGAAACCGGCGGAATCTCGATTTGCGAGAACGGAGTGCTCCAACGCAACCTCACTGAGAAGCAATTCCGCGAAAAAATTTCGGAGATCTTCTTCTCCGGCAAACCCTCACATGAAACTGACACTGGGCAAAAACTGGATCGCAAAGATCCTCTCACTCCTTCTGGCGACAGCGATATGGTTTCTGATTAAGGACCATCTCACGACCGGGGAGGGCCCGTTTTCGCCACCACCGCGGGCGATCGTCGTGCCCGAACTCCAGAGATAGCCTTTCGGGAGTTCGGGGCTGACGGTTCGTTACAGCAGACCGAGGGCTGCCGAGATGAGGAGATCGTCGTCGATCAGCCACTTGGCGACTTCCGAGCCCGCGCTTGTCGATTTCGGCGGAGCCGATGAGGCGGTGACATCAATGGTTAGACCTTCGCCACGGACGCGACGGGCGACGCCACCGGCATCGTAAACGGCCATGTAGGCGGCAAGCACTCGCACCGCAGCAGAACCGACGGAGGCTCCGTCGTTGCGGCCGAAGAGGGCATCCAAGAGTGCAGGAGTCGGGTCCACTGCGCAGGAAAGCCGGGTGGCGGCACCATTCACGCTGCTGGAAATTCCTGTGGCACCGGCTGCTTCAAGTTCGCTGGCGAGGGCGGTGGCCCGCTGTGCGAGATCCTCTGGGGAAAGCGCGGCGGAAAGTCGTGTTTCCAATTCCGCAGCGAGCGCGACTTGGCGGGAGTGGAGCTTGGTCCAATCCGGCGAGCGGAGATCTGAGTCTCCATCCGACCCAGTGCGGCGACCGGACACGGCGGTTTGGACGAAGGTGGCGATGGCCTCGGCGGCGCGGTCGCATTTGAGGCCAGCACAGACTGGGGCGAGGGCAAAAGCGGCCAACCGGCTTGAGAGGAGGACGTTGCCCATGGCTTGCATTTTTGCACCCATCAGAGCGTCACGCTCACGCTTGACGGTGAAGAATTCCATGGCGCGGCGCAGCGTGACTTCTAACTGTGGAATGTCCCACGGCTTGGTCATGTAGCGGAAAATCCCGCCTTGGTTGACTGAACCGATGGCAGCGTCGATGTCTGAATAGGCGGTGGAAAGGATCTTGATGATGTCCGGATAATCGTCGGCGATTTTCGACAAGAAGCCGACGCCGGTTTCATTGGGCATCCGCTGGTCGGTGACGATGATGCCGATTTCATTGGCGTGCTGGCGGAAGACCGTAAGAGCCTCGACGCCGTCTTCGGCCTCAAGGATACGGAATTTTTTCCCGAACAGGCGGCGGAAGTATTTGCGGGTGTTCGCCTCGTCATCCACGAAGAGGATGGCGTAGCGTTGGTAGTCATAGGCGTCGATCTCGTTGCTCATAGTGGTCGATGGGAAGGGAGTTACAGGAATTTTGAAGGCGCAAGGGTGATAGAGTTAGGCTGGTAGGTCGAGAACGGATTCTGGATCTGGGTCCGCTTCGAAGCTGGGGGCCGGGAAAGCAATGCGGAAGCGGGTGAACTCGATGGGGCGGCTGTCCACCTCGACGATCGCGCGGTGCGCTTGGAGGATTTGATGGGTGATCGAGAGTCCGAGGCCCATGCCTTTACCGACCTCTTTGGAGGTGAAAAACGGATCGAAGATTTTTTGCAAATCTTCGGCGGGGATACCGATGCCATTGTCACGAATGGTGACTTGCCAACCCTCGCCGACGGGTTCGATGGCGACGTCGATACGGCCAGGGTCGCCACCATTTGCGGCGATGCGCATATGGATGGCATCAATGCTATTTTGGAAAAAGTTGATGAAGACCTGGACGAGTTGATTGGGATTGCCGCTGATCAGGGCGAGGTCGGGAGATTTTAGGTTGAACTCGATTTCCTTGCCGACTTGGTGGCTGACCATGCGGCGGGCGCGGCCGACGATTTCCGCGAGGTCGGCATCGCCGGAGGTGGCCTTGTCGTCGCGGGTGAACTTGCGGAGGTCGATGACGATTTGTGAAACACGCTCCACGCCTTCACGGATGTCCTTGAGGATGTCCATGTAGTCCGGCTGGTCCTTGTCCGGCATGGATTTGGTGAAGGTCTCTAACGCGTGCAAGCCGGCGCTGGCGTAGTTGAGCGGATTGTTGATTTCATGGATGATGCCGGCACTCATCCGGCCGAGCGCGGAGAGCTTTTCATTGCGGACCATTAGGACTTCGTTCTCCTTGATCTGCTCGAGGGCGTGCTGGAGTTCGGTGTTGATGTCGACCATTTCCCGGCGGACGCGGGCCATGGCGATTTGATTTTCTAAGCGAAGTGCCAGCTCGGCGGTGGAGAACGGCTTGGTGAGGAAATCATTGGCTCCCGCTTGGAGGGCGCCGAGCTTGGTGGCCTCATCGGCACGGGCCGTTAGAATAATAACGGCGATACCACGAGTGGTGTGATTTTCACGGATTCTGCGGCAGACTTCGACGCCATCCATCTCGGGCATCATGTGATCGAGCAGGGCCAGTTGGGGGCGACGCAAGCGCGCAAGCTCAAGCGCCTCGGCGCCGTCGGAGGCTTCGATCACATCCACGTCTTCAAGCTGCATCCGCAGGAAGCGGCGGATGTCGGGTTCATCATCCGCGATCAAGACAAGGGGCCGTGCGCCACTGGGGCGAGCACCGATCATCGGCGGAGCAATCGGGCCGTGGGGTTGGATGGGAGTGACGGCGCGCGGAGCCATTTTTCCCGGAATAGACAAGGCGGCGCGGCGGTGAAGATCGGCGATATGGCCGCCGTGTTTGAGTGGGCCGTCATCCTCGACCGGATCGGAGATTCGCAAGTCGGCAACTGCGGTGGGAAGATCGATGGTGAAAATAGTGCCGTGGCCAAGCTCGCTCTCCACTTTTACCACTCCATCCATGGCTTCGGTGAGGCTCCGGACGAGGGCGAGACCGATGCCAGCTCCTTGAAATTTACGGGTGGACGAAGTATCGACCTGCCAGAACCGCTCGAAAATCCGCGGCAACACTTCAGGCGGGATACCCACCCCGCTATCTTCCACGGTGAGACGGAGGTGCTCGTCCAGCACCACCACCTTGACCTCAATGGTGCCGCTGGAGGGAGTGAACTTGATCGCGTTGATCACGAGGTTAAGTAGAATTTTATCGAACTTGTCGCGGTCCAGCTGGATGGAGTCGCTTTCGGATTTGCAATCCCACAACAGAGCGACTCGATCCTGCTCAGCCAGGTGGCGGAGCGAGCGGAGAAGCCCTTCGATATGGGCGGAAATTAGAGTAGGCTGGCGGTTGATATCGGCATGGCCGGTGTCGAAACGGACGAGATCGAGCAAGTCGTCGATGAGCTTGAGCAAACGTAAGCCGTTTTGCTCCAGCATGAGCGTCATTTCTTGAACGACGGGATCAGTGCTCTGGCGCCCCAGGACCATTCGCAAGCGCTCGGTGATGCCAAGCATGATCGTGAGCGGGGTGCGCAGTTCGTGGCTGATATTGGCGAAGAAGCGAGTTTTCGCCTCATCCAGCTCGCTGAGTTGGCGATTCTGAGCCTCCACTAGGCTTTTCGATTTCTCGACCTCCATTCGTAGGCAAAACTCGCTGAAACGAAGTTTCTCATAGTAATAACTGCCTGCTAGGACGAACACCGAGGTGACAAACAGGAAGAAGCAGTTCCCGAATAGGATTTTAAAATTCGGCGAAACAGGCGACACCCAGACGCTCACACTGTAACAAAGGAAAGTCGCAAGGATCATCCCCAGCGAGTTCGAAAACGTCCATCTCATCAGCAGCGAAAGGCCAACGAGAACGAGATTCAAGCCAGCGTAATAAACCGAGTTCCCTCCTTGGGTGACGGCAATCATGATGCAGATCGAGATCAAGGGCAGGAGTGCGATTCCCAGCGCCGCGATCTTCGAACCGGCCGAGTTTCGAGATTTTCCCAAATACCAAAAGATCCCACCGAGCAGAGTGGCGCAAGAGGCTCGAATCACTAGGAATTCCAACGCCCAGTCGCTGATGATCACCCAGTCTAACGACGAGGCAGCCAGCATGAAAACCCCCGCAAAAACCGCCGCCCGACGTGCGTTGTCGAAGGCGATTTCGCTCTCATATTCACGGAACGAATTCCCGAGATCCTTAGCGGTCTCTGTTGGGCTGACACTGGCTTCAGCCATTGGCGAGTTCGATTTCAAGGAACAAGTTGACGCCCGTGGAATCTGCTTTGATCGTCGTACCCTTTAAGTTCAAGCCGTCGGGCACCAACTCGGCCATTTCCGCTTCGTCGCGGTAAATCAAGTTCCACTCCATCACATATTCCATCCAAGCTTTCCGGGGATTACTGGCCGCCACGTTTGTCACGATGACGATGCCACCGGGACGGATCATGGTGCAGAAAAGCTCGACCAAACGTTTACAGACTCGTTGCGAGAGATAATCGAACAATCCCGCGCAATAGACGACATCGTAGTTG
Organism: Akkermansiaceae bacterium; assembly: GCA_043729385.1. Taxonomy (GTDB): domain Bacteria; phylum Verrucomicrobiota; class Verrucomicrobiia; order Verrucomicrobiales; family Akkermansiaceae; genus Luteolibacter. The sequence goes on along the minus strand of JAYTLO010000336.1, from coordinate 10,492 downwards.
GAGAACTCATCGTCCCCGCCTTGAGTAGCAGCGCGCAGAAGCTGATGAACTGAGCGCTGGAAATAGCGGACCGGGGTTTCGCGGCCACCACTCATCCGGGATTCTTGAATCCGCTCGCGGGTGTATTCCAAAGTTTCTGGGTTGAAGTCGAGCAGGTCGATTTCCGCCAACTCGCTTTCCTCGCATTCACGGAGGAAACGTTGAACCTCCATCGCTGGACCGCACGCAAGATTGAAAACACGGGTCTTGCCCTTGCCGACACGCCGGGCGCACTCGGAGCGAAGCTTTTCCACCAAGAAATCGATCCGATTGCGGTGGGCGACGACTGGCTCGGTGTTAAGCAGCGCGAAATTCAGCAGCTTGGCAAAAGCCGAAGAACCCTCGTAGGGATTCCGCAGCATCATATTCACCATTTCATAGTCACCAGCGTAACCCAGCGGCTTGGTATACGTCCGGTAGAGGAACGGCGAACACAGCACGATCGGATGCAACTCCCTGCGGACGTAGGCCTTATGCACCGCCACTTCGGCCTCCGTCACTTCCAGCGAAACTTCCTCAAATCGCTCCATCGACGGCATCACTTCCTCCACCACCCGGCCCTCGATCCCTGAAAAAATCTCTTTCTCCAAATCATCGCGCCTTCGCGTCACGGTGGTGCGGATTCCCACGTCCACGCCCGTCAACCAATGCTGCACGCCGGAAAGCATGCTCGCGAGATCGGCCACCACCAGCTTGAAAGGATCCTGAACCTTGTTGGCGGACTTCCATTCGCCCATGAAATTCCCGAACTGCCCGCACAAATCGCTGCTGCCACTTGGAGTAGCCCCTCCCGTGACGCTCGAGAGGAAATCCACCTCCACCCAGCCCTCGTCCAACATCGCCTCGCAAACCAGCACGATGCCGGTGTTGAGAAGATTGCTAACCACCGCCTTCCCGTGGTACAGCAGCCGCCGTGAGGCCATGATCCGGAAATCCGAGAGAACCTCGGACAGCTGGAGAATGCTGTAGGGATTATATACCTCGAATACCACGGAATACCGCTTTATTCTGAGGAGGTTGGCCGTCAGTTCCGTGCCTTGGCTATTCCGGCAGGTGATGACGCTTTGGGAAGATTCGCTTGTTAAATCCATTATCGAAGGTGAACGACAGAACAGAATGGGCAGCTCGTTTCGGATTCGGCAAGCACCCAGAAATTTTTTTTCACTTCACTTGATTATCTGCACTCAACCCTCGGAAATTTACAGATTTGTCAACGTTCTCGCCGTTTACTGACCGCCTCGGCAAGGCCAGTCAGCGTTTCCACTGTGTCGTCCCAGCCGATGCACGCATCCGTCACCGACTGGCCGCGGGTCAGCGCGTTCAAGTCCTTGACAAGCTTTTGATTTCCCTCAACGAGATTCGACTCGAGCATCACCGAGGTAATCACCTTGCACCCCGCCGCGATTTGGTGGGCGATGTCTCGGGCCACCATCGGTTGGTTACGGTAGTCCTTCATCGAGTTGCCGTGCGAACAATCGACCATCACCGACTCCGTAAGCCCTTGCTCACCAAGAATTTTTGCTGCCGCCTCGACCTCGGTTTTCTCGTAATTCGGCCCAGATTTGCCACCGCGCAGGATCAAATGACACGACTCATTTCCCGCTGTAGAAACGATCGCAGAAACGCCCTGCTTGGTCACCGACAGAAAATGATGCGGCCGCGAGGCGGACTGAATGGCATCGAGCGCGATCTGAATCGAGCCGCCGGTGCCATTCTTGAACCCAACTGGCATCGACAACCCGGACGCAAGCTCGCGATGGATCTGCGACTCAGTGGTCCGCGCACCGATCGCTCCCCACGCGATCAGATCCGCGATGTATTGGGGGGAAATCGTATCGAGAAACTCCGTCCCAGCCGGAACTCCCATGTTGGCGAGGTCGAGTAAAAGCCCCCGCGCGATCCGCAACCCTTGGTTGATATCGAAGGAGTCGTCCAAATTTGGATCGTTGATCAAGCCCTTCCAGCCGACCGTCGTCCGTGGTTTCTCGAAATACACCCGCATAATCACGAAAATGTCCTTCTCGATCCGCTTCGCCTCCTCCTTCAGCTTCGCCGCATACTCAAGCGCAGCGTCTGGATCATGGATCGAACACGGCCCGACAATCGCCAACAAGCGGTCGTCCTCGCCCCGCAAAATCGCATCCGCTTGAGAACGGGCGCTTGAGACCAGCTCGGACGCCTGCTCGGTGATTGGTAGATAATAAGCCAAAACCGCCGGAGAAATCAGCGGGTTCAAACCAGTAATTCGAAGGTCGTCGGTGCGGTGGCGCGTCACGCCGTCGATGGTTGACGGCGGATGGGCCGCTAGGCAAGGCACAACTTTCACCCGCTGCCGCCTTTCTGCCCAGAGACTCTCCTTGCGTGTCCATTCCATTCATGATTGGCTGCGCGCCTGATGAAAACCCTCCTATTCTCCCTGGTTTTGGCCATGCCTCTGTGCGCCAAGGAACTCCCCTCCCCCGCGATCAATGCCGCAGCAGCGGCGAGCTTCCTCGCCACTCTGGACACCGCGCAAAAGGCCAAAGCCAACCTCCCGTTCGATGGCGACGAGCGCGAGAATTTCCATTTCACCCCGCGTGACCGTGCCGGACTTCCCACTAAGGAAATGACCGACGCCCAGCGCGAAGCCGCGATGAAGCTCCTCGACTCCGCGCTGAGCGAGAAAGGCAAACTCAAGGTCACCCAAATCATGACCTTGGAGGGTCTCCTTACTGAAATGGAGAAGAACCCAGTCAGGCGAGATCCCGGCAAGTACGGCATCATTGTCTTCGGCACTCCCGGCGATCCGAAGGGCTGGGGCTGGCGTTTCGAAGGGCATCACCTTTCCTTCAGCATCACTCTCGTCGGCGACAAAACCTCCGTCACCCCGACTTTCCTCGGCGCAAATCCCGGCGAAGTCCGCGAAGGAAGACTCAAAGGTCTCCGCGTCTTAGCTGCCGAAGAAGATCTGGCCCGCACCTTGGTCACCACCCTCGTCGCCGCCGGAAAACAGGACGTCATCTTCAGCGAAAAGCCGCCGGGTGAAATCATCACCGCCGAGAACCGCATCGCCACCGCTCTCGACCCTGTCGGAGTTCTTGCAGCAGACTTGACCGAGACTCAACGCTCCGCCCTCCTCACTCTCATCGCCGAATACACCGGTCGCTACCGTTCTGAAGTCGCCGCCACCGACATGGCTAAAATCAAAACAGCCGGCCTCGAAAAAGTTCGCTTCGGCTGGGCCGGCGGCACCAAACCCGGCGAGGCCTACTACTACCGCATCCAAGGCCCAACCTTCTTAATGGAAGCCTGTAACGTCCAAAACAACGCCAACCACGTCCACGCCGCCTGGCGCGACTTCAACGGCGATTTCGGCCGCGATCTCCTCCGCGAGCACTACAAGGGAGACATTCCTAGCGAATGAAGAAGGACCGTGCCGACGCCCTTCTGGTCGCCCGCGGCCTCTGTGATTCCCGCGAACAAGCCAAGCGCCTCATCCTGGCCGGAGAAGTGCGCTCCGGCGACCGCATCCTCGACAAACCGAGCACTCAACTGCTCCCCGACGCACCGCTTGAAATCAAGGAGAAGCCCCGCTTCGTGGGCCGCGGCGGGCTGAAACTCGAAGGCGCCCTCGACGCCTTCCACATCGACCCCACCGGCTGGATCTGCATGGACGTCGGTGCCTCCACCGGCGGTTTTACCGATTGCCTGCTCCAGCGAGGTGCCGTCCGGGTCCACGCCATCGACGTCGGGACCAACCAACTCGTCTGGAAACTCCGCAGCGACCCACGCGTGATCGTCAAGGAGCAGTTCAACGCCCGCCACATGGTCCTTGCCGACATCGGCGAAAAAGTCCGGCTCGCCGTCATGGACCTGTCGTTCATTTCCCTGACTAAGGTCCTCCCAGCCGTCTTCGGCGTGATCGAGGCTGGCGGATCCGTCGTATGCCTCATCAAGCCTCAGTTCGAGCTCCGGCGTGAGGACATTGCCAAGGGCGGCATCGTCCGCGACCCATCACTCCACCAGCAAGCCATCGAAAAAATCCGCTATTTCGTCACCACTGAGCACCACTGCGAATGGCACGGCATCGTCCCCTCCCCGATCACCGGCATGGACGGAAACCAGGAATTTCTCGCTTGGATCGGCCTTCCTTGAACCAGCTTTTTAGAAATCCAGGCATCGATTTGACACCCGACGCGATTCGTTCAAAAAAATCTGAAAAATTAGCTTCCATACCCGTAATTTCTAGGTAAACAGATAACCGACAGTAGGTAACAGCACACGAAAGTGAACTGAAACCCTTACTGACATATCCTGTCTCGCGCCACTTTGCATCAGGCCACATCGAACTCCGGGGGGAAGACGATGGTAAAGCCCGCAAAGCAAACCGAGACTTTTGGGGGGAAAATGTGTAAACGGGCGCGGATCGGCAACGATCCGCGCCCGCTTTTTTTGGTGGGTTGGAGGTGGGTTCTTGATTGTTTCTGAGTGATCCCCTCTCCTCCGCCCATGCGTATCCTCCTGACCACTTGCAGCTACCAAGACACTCCCGGCCCACACCACCCACTCATGGAATCCCAAGGTTGGGAGATCGTCCGCGAGCGTGGACCGCTCACTGAGGCCCGGATGATGGAACTCGCTGGCGATTTCGACGCCTTCCTCTGCGGCGATGATGCCATCACCCGCGCGGTGATCGAGAAATCCCTACCGCGCCTTAAGATCATTTCAAAATACGGCATCGGCCTGGATAAAATCGACCTTCCCGCCACTCAGGATCACAAAATCCCCGTCCTTTTCACGCCCGGCGTCAATCACACCACCGTCGCGGAGCACACGTTCGGCCTGCTTTTTGGAGTCACCAAGCACATCGTCACCACCGCCGCCGCCGCCCGCAATGGCGAATGGCTGCGCCTCACCGGCCACGAAATTTGGGGAAAAACCATTGGTATCGTTGGCCTCGGACGGATTGGCAAGGAAGTCGCCATCCGCGCCCGCGCGTTTGGCATGAAGGTGATCGCCTACAGTCCCAATTTCGACGAAGCCTTCGGTGCCGCTCACGAAGTGACTCGTTGCGCGACGATGGACGAGGTTTTGACCCAATCCGACGTCGTCTCGCTGCACTGTTTCCTGTCCGATGAAACGCGCGGTCTGATCCGCACTGCCAAGATAGCCGAGATGAAGGACGGCGTCATCATCCTCAACTGCGCCCGTGGCGAAATCGTCGAAACCGCCGATATAGTGGCCGCCCTCCACAGCGGCAAAGTCGGAGGTTATGGGGCCGACGTGCTCGACGTGGAACCGCCGCCGATCGACCACCCACTGCTGTCTGCGCCGAACTGCGTGATCACCCCGCACATCGGTTCCCGCACTTACGAGAGCGTGCCTCGCCAAGCGATGAAATCGCTTACCAACCTCATCAACGCGCTCAAAGGCGAAGGGGACTGCAACTGCGCCAACGGCGTGATTTGAGTGGGAAATTTGCACGAACCTGTTTTGCAGCTCCGTGCAAAATGCTTGTGGCTGATTCGTTAGAAATCCGGTGATCCTTGGATTGCCAACGTCCGACGGACTTTCGAAATCGGAACGCATTCTGCAAATGCTGGCTGCGCAATGCCGAGTGGCAGTGCCTATTTTCCCAAATCCTCTAACGAATCCCACCCATGACACTCCAATCCATCTCTGAAAACGCTGACCAGTTCGGCGAAATCCTCGACCGCACTGGCAAGCCCATCCGCCAAGCGTCGATTGATGCAAGCCAAGCGATTTGCGCCGAGACCAAGCATGTCTTGGAGCTTGCCAGCGAGCAGATCCGCAAAAACCCGGTGCCCATTGTCGTCGCTGCCGTCGCCTTCGGAGTCGCTATCGGCTACCTGATCGTCTCGGGCAGACACACCGACACCTTCCAAGAACGCTACGTGGATGAGCCATTGTCCCAAGCCACCGACGCCATCAGCTCCACTTTCAACCGTCTCTACGGCAACCTCAAATTCTGGTAAAATCATGATCCCTCTAACATCATCTCCCGTGAATTCTCCCACCATTGAGCAAGGCGTCGACGCCTTAGTCGGCGACGTGAAACGCAAGGTTAGCCAAACCTATGAAGACTGCGAGCAATCCGTCCGCGAGTCGCCCGGAAAAGCAATTCTGCTAGCCGTCGCTGCCGGCTATTGTCTGCACCGGCTCCCAGTGCGCTCACTACTCGTGGCCCAAGTGCGGCTAGTCGTCGCGCTTGCTCCACCCACGCTGCTTGCCTTCGGAGCCGCTAAACTTTGCGAATTTCTCCAAAGCCAAGCCCGCGAAAAAACACCGCTTCTCCCGTGGCCACGGCCTTGAGACCAATCTCAACGCGCCAAGACAGTTCGGCTTGTTCGCGGCGTTCTATGGGAAGAAAAGTCCGGCCGATCTTCCGCCGCTCGTCTCCTAACACATGAAACCTCTGCTCGCGTCTGTCATCCCGGCTGCTTCTATCAGCGCCGTCATCATCACCTCCGTCTGCGCGTTCGGCTTCCGGGATGCCGATCCGCTCGACGCCAAAGCGACCGATGCCGCCACCACCGCCTTGACTTCAAAAATCCTAGAAAGCTCGCAATTTGCCCACCAGGTGCTCGATGACAAATTGGCCGGCAAATTCCTCGACCGTTACCTCGACACGCTCGATGGCAGCCATCTGTTATTTCTGCAAAGCGATCTCGCCGAGTTCGCGAAATTTCGCCCGGCGCTCGCCGAGGTCACCCGGAGAAATGGCGACACGAGTCTCGCACACGTTGTTTTCAAGCGCTATCAGGAGCGCCTCGACCAGCGCGTTGCATTCATCACCGAGCAGTTGGGCGGGGAAAAATTTGATTTCACCAGCGAAGAAACATTTTCCTACGACCGCAAACTCGCAGCGCGCCCGGCGGATCTAACTGCCGCGAAGGCGCTCTGGAAACAACAGCTCCGCTACGAATACCTTCAGGAAAAACTCGCTGGCAAGAAGGAGACTGACATCGCCAAAACTCTGAGCCGCCGCTCCACGCGCACCGCCGAGATGATGCGCAAGCTGAGTGGCAAAGAGGTGTTAGAAATTTATCTGGAAGCACTCGCCCAAGTCTATGACCCGCACTCGGACTACATGGGTTCTGAGCAGCTCAAGAGCTTCGAGATCGCCATGAATCTTTCCCTCATCGGCATCGGCGCGACGCTGCAACCGGTGGACGGCTACTGCAAGGTCAAGGAATTGGTCCCCGGTGGCCCCGCCGACCGCAGCGGACTCATCAAGAGCGGCGACCGCATCGTCGGGGTTTCTCAAAAGGCCGGTGGCGAATTTACCGATCTGGTGGATATGCCGCTCACCCAAGCCGTCGAACTGATTCGTGGGAAAAAAGGCACCTCTGTTTTCCTCAATATCATCCCTGCCGACGCCACCGATGAAAGTGCCCGCAAGGCCATCACCATCGTGCGCGACGAGATCAAACTGGAAGACCAGCAGGCCAAGGCCCAAATCATCGACCTGCCCGCCGGCGACAAGACCCAGCGGATCGGCGTCATCGACTTACCGACCTTTTACGCCGGCGAGGGCAATGGTAAAGGTGCCCCGACCTCCTGCACCGCCGATGTCGCCCGCCTTATCACCAAGCTGAAACAGGAAAATGTCACCGGCATCATCCTCGATCTGCGCCTCAATGGCGGCGGCTCGCTGCAAGAAGCCATCGATCTAACTGGCCTATTCATCCCCTCCGGCCCAGTCGTGCAAACGCGCAACATGGAAGGCCGCACGGAAATCGGCAAGGACCGCGATGACAAGGTCGCCTATGATGGCCCGCTCGTCGTTCTCACCAGTCGCTTCAGCGCCTCCGCCTCCGAGATTCTAGCAGGAGCCCTCCAAGACTACGGCCGCGCCGTGATCGTTGGCGATACTTCCACCTTCGGCAAAGGCACCGTCCAGACCATCGTCTCGCTGGCAAACATCATGCAGAGCGAGGGTCTCGTCCCCGGCAGCGATCCAGGCGCGGTGAAAGTCACCATCAGTAAGTTCTACCGCCCGAGCGGCAAATCCACCCAGCTCGAAGGCGTCAAGGCAGACATCGTGATTCCCTCGCTCACCGACTTTCCGGAAATCGGCGAGTCCGACCTCGGCAACCCACTGCCATGGGACACCATCCCGGCCGCAAAATACACGGGATCTAACCGCGTGACCTCGTCCCTCGCCACCCTCCGCACCACGTCGAACCAACGCGTCGCCAAAGACCCCGACTTCGCTGATTTAAAAACCGACATCGAGCGCTACCGCAAGATGCGCGACGACAAAACCGTCTCGCTCAACGAGGCAAAACGCCAAAAGGAGAAGACCCAACTCGAAGCCCGCATCGAAGCTGCGAAAAAGCAACGCCTCGCCCGCGCCACCCCGCCGCCTGCCGCGTATGAAGTCACCCTCAAGAACGTTTCCAAACCCGGCCTCGGCGATCCCGTGAAACCCAAAGCTCCCGTCGCCAACCTCAGCGAGGACGACTCTGAAATCGCCACCACTCCCACGGCAGACATCGTCCTTCTAGAAGCCCAAAAAATCCTCACCGACTACGCCAGCCTACTTCGCGGTCAACCGGTGGTGAGCCAGCGCTGAGCCTCTAAGGTGCCCCAGCATAAGGAGGCTCGACACTCTTGTCGTGCTGCCAATGAAGTGCGAAAGGGTCGAGTTCACCGCGCCTTTCCTTGCTCCTCTCATTGGCAAGAAGCAAAGAGTGTCCGCCCTCCCTGATGCCACGCGGGGATCACTTTGGCTTCCTCAAATGCAGTGCTCAAATTTGAGTCTCGCGGCGAAGAATTAGGTTAGATTGAGGGCGAAACGGGCGGAGTTCTGTCATTCGGCACGTAACTCACCTCTGCCCCCCAGTTCTAGGTTGTTGGCTGTGCACGGTTCCTGCTTAGTTCCCCGCAGATGCATCGGGAAAACGAGCGACTCGCCGAAGAGAAAGCGGGAAACAAGAAATGGCGGCGTTGGGGACCATTCCTCAGCGAGCGCCAATGGGGCACCGTCCGGGAGGATTATTCCGACCACGGCAACAGTTGGGCGAGTTTCCCTCACGATCATTCCCGCCGCCGCGCTTACCGCTGGGGCGAGGATGGCTTGCAAGGCTGGACCGACCGCCAATGCCGGATGTGTTTCGCCCCGGCGCTGTGGAATGGCAATGACACGATCCTCAAGGAGCGCCTCTTCGGCCTCGGTGGGAACGAGGGAAATCACGGGGAAGACGTGAAGGAATGCTACTACTACCTCGATTCCACGCCGACCCATTCCTACACCAAGGCGCTCTATAAATACCCACACGCCATGTATCCGTACACAGCGATCCGCGAGAAAAACCAAGAACTTGGCCGCACCGGTCCCGAGCTGGAGTTGGCCGACATGGGTTTGTTTGACCAAGGAAAATACTTCGATGTCGTCCAGGAAGTCGCCAAGCGGACGCCGGAAGACATCTTGTGGCGGATCACCGTGACCAACCGCGGGCCGAAAACCGCGCCGATCCATGTCCTGCCCACCCTCTGGTTCCGCAACATCTGGAGCTGGGGTGAAAACCGCGAGTCGCCTAACAAAAAGCCCGCAATCATGGCCGACGGCACCGGCGTGGTGGCCAGTCATGAAGCGCTGGGCGAGTATCGTTTCCTAGTGGATTCCCCAAATCCCAAGAAGGGCGTGCCATGGCTTTTCACGGAAAATGACACGAATTTCCAAAGCGTCTTCGGCACTCCAAATGCCAGCCCCCACGTCAAGGACGCCTTCCACCGTTATCTGATCCACGGTGAAAAATCCGCCATCTCCCCCACCCCGTCTGGGACCAAGGCTGCGGCTCATTTGAAGTTCATGATTCCCCCGGGAGTGTCGATCACCGTGCGCTGCCGCCTGCACTTGTTAGGAGAATCCAATGGCTTCGGCGGCTTCGAGGGATTTGATGAAACCTTCGCGACCCGCATCGCCGAGAGCGACGAGTTCTACGAGGAAATCATCCCCAAAGCCATCTCCCACGACGAGCGGCTGATCTGCCGCCAAGGCTACGCCGGCCTGCTGTGGACCAAGCAGTTTTTCTACTACGTCATTGAGGATTGGCTAAAGGGCGACAACGGCGCACCGCCCTCGCCGGCGCGGCTTCAAGGCCGCAATGCCGATTGGCAAAACCTCTACGCCCGCGACATCCTCTCGATGCCAGACAAGTGGGAATACCCGTGGTTCGCCGCGTGGGACACCGCGTTCCACATGATTCCCTTCGCCGCCCTCGATCCGGAATTCACCAAGCACCAGCTCCTCCTGCTACTACGCGAGTGGTACATGCACCCGAACGGCCAACTCCCCGCCTACGAGTGGAACTTCTCAGATGTGAACCCACCCGTCCATGCCTGGGCGGTCTGGCGGGTTTATAAAATCGCCGATCCCAAGGGCCAGCGCGATCTGTTATTCCTCGAACGCGCCTTCCAGAAACTGCTGCTCAATTTCACCTGGTGG
>JAYTLO010000335.1:0-4557 GCA_043729385.1 Akkermansiaceae bacterium | reverse complement strand
CTCGCCTCTGGCAGCCGCTTTGGAATCGACGAAACGTCTCGTCTTCTTGTCCTGCGAGAAATAGCCATCGTGCGTGACCGAGGTTCGGATCGCCTTGAGGTAGTTGTTATACGGCGTGTCCTCGATGGTGAGCACCTCGTTGAGGCGCAGATCGTATTCCTCTTCGAAGATCTTTGCATATTCACCGGGATCATGGCCGTCCGGCGTGTATTGGCGGTATTTCGCCACCTCATCGATGAAGAACAGGCTGAGCACCTTGATGCCTTTTGAAAACAAACGCTGCTCTTTCTCGAAGTGCGCCTTCACCGCCTCGCGGATCTGGATGCGGCGCAGCAGCGATTCGTTCACGTCACCCAGCGCCTTCCGAGCGCACAGCACGAGGCCGTTGGTGAACATCACGATCTCGTCGTTCGCGTTGATCTCGGAAACGACGTAGCCCTCGCGATATTGTTCAAGGCTTCCCGAGAGCGCGTGCAAGTCATCGCCCTTGCCGAGGATCTTCCGCACCCGCTTGATGCCGGTGCCCTGCATCACCTCGAACTCGACCATCGCTTCCGGCGGATTGTTAGGCGAGATCCGGATCGAATCGAGGTAAACATAGGCATTGGTGCCCGCAAGTCCCCTCGCCGCGATGCCGCGCACGGCGATCTTCTTGACGAGTTTCTGGTTGTAGGCGTCCAGCGCGTCGAGCCGATAGACCTTGTTGTGCTCCGTCTTGTGCGTGGCGGAGTAGCGTAGGATCATCAGCGGATCAAACTCCTTGAGTTTCGTCACCGTGGCCGCGCCTTCCAACTTCTGCGGCTCGTCGAGGATCAGGATGGGACGATTCTTGCGGATGACATCGATGGGCCTGCGCGATTGGAAATCATCGAGCTCCAGATAGATCCGGCGCGAATCCTCACCACGGGTGGCGAAGGCCTGCTGGTTGATGATCATCACGTTGATCCCCGCATCCGAGGAAAAGCTCTCCAGTTGATGGAGCTGTTTGGAGTTGTAGATGAACGGGCGGGCGCGCTTGCCGTATTGTTCGAGGAAATGCTCGGCCATCACTTCGAAGGATTTCGAGACACCTTCGCGGATGGCGATGCTCGGCACCACGACGATGAACTTGCTCCAGCCATATTTGGCGTTCAGCTCGAACATCGTCTTGATGTAGCAGTAGGTTTTGCCCGTGCCCGTCTCCATCTCGATGTCGAGGTTCAGCTTGGAAACGTCGGTGACCTTGAGACTATCGGAAACCGGGATCTTCTGCTCGCGCTGGATCTCTTGGAGGTTTTTCAGGATGGCCGCCGGTGGAATTGAGAGAGACGCGTCCGCGAAACCTTCCACCTCGGTACCGGGCAGCGCGACAAACCCTGCGGGTGAGGCCGCGCCCGGATCGACGGCATATTTCAGGCCGCTGGATTTCGGTTGCCCTTGGAAACAATCCACGACCGCCTTCACGGCGTCCGCCTGATAGGCCTGGTGCTTGAATTTGAGTTTCATGGAAGCGGGGGCGCTGCGGAAATGGAGCGGGGTTCGTTGGTGACCAAGGAGCGGCGGAATCCGTCCGCCGATGCCGATGGGGAGGCGATGAGATGAGCGGAGGCACTTTCCATCGGCTTCTCATTGGCCTGGGCGATCGGAGATCGCCCCTCCTTGAGTGGATTTCTCACAGCGACTTTACCTCCGTTGCTGGGCTCAGGAGTTTGAAAAGCTGCCCGACGTTGATGCGGGTGCTGTCGTCGCCGTAGCTCTCGTCGCGGAAGACGACGCGCATCGGCTTGCGGGCGGCGATGGCCTTGATCAACTCGTCCGTCAGACCGGTGTCGAAACACGCGGCAAGGGCGTTGCCATCGACGAAAAAGACCTGCTTTCCGTCGATGATTTCCTCAATGATCGGCAGCGCGAGATCTACGCCCCAATCGACCAGCACTTGGAATAACAAATCCTCCGGCGTGCGCTTCGGCTTGATGTGCTCGGTGTGCAAGGCCAGTTCCTTCTGGTTCAACTCGTCCGGCGTGCGGTGGATGTCGGCGAAATTCGAGCTGTCGATCTTGAGCACGCGGAAGCCGATGTCGGGTGGGGAATGCGGAACGGGGATGTCGGAACTCGGAGTGAGAAGATCGCCTTGCGCGGACTTCTTCTTGGCCTGCTTCGCTTGCCACTCTGCCAGAATCTTCTTCCCGGCGCGGCGGATGCGCTCCTTGCCGATCTCGGCGATGGTTTTGTAACCCGCTTTGAACGCCTCGCTCTTCTCATCGCAAGGCTCGGGAAGCTGGACCATGATGTGACGACGCTTGCCGCCGTCCTCGGCGTTGAGCTGCATGACCGCGTGGGCCGTGGTGGCGGAGCCGGAGAAGAAGTCGAGGATGAGGTCTGGAGACGACGCGGGACTTCCAATTTGAAGAAGCTTCTTCAAAAGCTCCAAGGGTTTTGGGAATTGAACAACGACCTTACCGTCAAAAACAGAACGCAGATCTTCAGTACCACTTTGAGTGTAAATTCCTTCAATTATCGAAAACGGCTTCTCACCTCGTTCTTCACCCTCTTCGTCACGGAGATACTGCTTGTAGTTAACTGTCGCAGATTGGCCCTTGCCGACTATTTGCATCTCTCCATTTTTTAGCGCTTCTAATACCCGATCTTTTCCCCACAACCATTGGCGCTTGGGCCAAATCTCACTACCATCCTGAATTGGGATTCCATAAATTAGATTAGGCCTAGAATCCATACTCTTCGTCGCTTCTAGCGGCTTTAATCGATACGGACCCCGCAGTTCAGAATTCGAATCTGTGAGTTTATAGTAGCGCTCAATCTTTTGTGGATCGTAAGGCAGGCTGAAGTTGGGGAGGCTCAGTAAATCTCTCGCATACAGAAGAATCGATTCATGGAGTGTGACCGCGTACTTTTCCTTCGGCCCGCCGCCGTAACTCTTCTTCCAAACAAAGCTTTCGACAAAGTTCTCAGATCCAAAAATCTCGTCGCACACTTTCTTAAGATTGCAGGCTTCGACTTCGTCAATGCTCACAAAAACAACTCCGTCATCCCTCAGCAGATGCCTCGCTAGCTTCAACCTCGGATAGATCATCGACAACCAATCCGAGTGAAACCGCCCGTTGCTCGTCGTGTTCTGCCGCCACCGCTCCTCATCCATCATCCGGTTCCCCTCCTCGTCCCTTTCACCCGCGCCGCGTTGGTAGGCGTCCTTTTCGGCGGTGAAGTCATCCTCGTAGATGAAATCGTTGCCGGTGTTGTAGGGTGGGTCGATGTAGATCATCTTCACCTTCCCAAGGTAGGTTTCCTGGAGGAGTTTAAGGGCGTCGAGGTTGTCGCCCTCGATGTAGAGATTTTTGGTGGTCTCGAAATCTACCGATTCCTCGCGGCAAGGGCGCAGCGTCAGGGCGACGGGGGTGTTAGCAAGGGCGAGCGCCTCGCGCTTGCCGGGCCAGTCGAGGCGGTAGCGTTCCTGCGGGCCTTCGACGAGATCGGCGGAGAGTTCCTGTTTCAGCAGGTCGAAGTCGATGGCGCGTTTGAGCTTCCCCGTTTCATCCGTCGCCTCGGTGACGCAGTTAGGGAACAGCGCGGCGATGCGTTCGACGTTCGCGGCGGTGAGGTCCGGGGTGTGGAGTTTGAGTTTTGTCATGGCTTGGATTCTTGATTGGGGGAGCACACGCGCCCTCGCGTGTTCCGGGTCGCGCCCTCGCGGCACGATGGCGTGAATGGCGGGGAAAGCTCCGGTGATTCATCGACGCATGTCTCCGGCGAGGGCGCCGGAGACTGCACGCGAGGGCGCGTGCGCTCCCCTTTCAGATCAAGGATCTGCTGCTGGAGAGCGCGCAGGGCGGCGTTGAGCTCCACCTTGCGGTTGAACTGGCGCTCTTTGGTTAGTCGACTTTCCAATTGTTGGGCTTCGCGCTGTTTGGCCTCGAAGGAAAGATGGCGGGCGACTTGGTCGCGGATGGATTCGCTGGGGCGCGGGGCCAACGGGATGTGACGGCGGATGAGCTGGTCGTAGAGCGCTGCCAGATCGAGCGCGACGGGCAGCGGCGGGCGCTCAACGGTGGCGGATTGCCACGGGAGGACGAAAGAGGCCTCGATCACCCATTGGCTGGCATCGGCATCGCTGGGGCGCTTGTAGGAGGCGGCGAAGCGGATGCGGTCGGCGTGGGTGAGCTGGAAGAGGATGGGAAACGGGATCGCCTTGTCGATGGTGCGGAGCAGGACCGCCTCGCAGTCTTCGGATTTCAGCGCGATTTCGAAGACCTGGATTTCGGTGATGCCTCTGCGGGCGGGAAGCTTGAGGGTTTCCGGGGAGAGTTTGTGTTTCCAGACGATCTCGCCGATGCGGGAGACGAAGAGTTCCTTCACGGCCCGGCCCGGCTTGGCGTGTGCGTAGATCTTGCTCTTGGGGAGCACGCGGTTGAACAGGGTTTGGGGCGGGTAGGCGAACATTTTTATATGGACTGCTGCAGCCTGCTGCCGCTTTTGGCTTCGCAGCCTGTTGCGGAGAGTGTATGAGAAGTGATAGGAGAGCCTTCGGGCTTTTCCTCGGCGGGGCATTGGCTGCCAGGCCAG
>JAYTLO010000334.1:0-6757 GCA_043729385.1 Akkermansiaceae bacterium | reverse complement strand
CTTGATCCCCAATCCATAATCTCCTATCTCTTTCCCGCACCCCGCCACACCAGCTTAGTTTAGCCCCTCCGTGGTCGAACTTTCGGGTCCGCCTCAGACTAAGTCGTTGTAGAATCGAGGACTCGCGAGCCTAACGTAAGGAGCTGTTATTTTTCGGAAGGACTTACTTCATGCCTTGATCCGACCCGGTGGGCGGTTGCCGCTCGCAGGGTAACATTTTCTTCAGCTTTGCTGGGATTCCGCACTCACGGCGGAGAAAGATCCAGTTCTGGATGATCCTTGGCGAAATTGGTGGCTGCGTCCTTGGAACCTCGTTTCTGCCAAATTAGAAACAGAGACTTGCGTGCAGCGGCTCCGCTAGCAGCCGAAAGCAGCCGAGGCATTTCACGATCCAGCAGATTTACGGGGGCGGAGCGCGCCCAAAGAACTAACAACGCCGCATCCCCTGCTGCGAGTTCGAGGGCTGCGGAGGCTAGGTAATCGTCCTTGCTCGCAGCATCGAGTGCTCTTTGGTAAGTGTTTGCGATTCCGACTAGGCTTTTTGGGAAACGCGATTGCTCGCGAGATGCCCGCAGCAGAGCCTCTTTCCACAGAGAAATCACCTGATCCGGGTCTTGAACGTGCCACGCCCGCGCCTGCTCCATTGGGAGATTTACCCGGGTCGGCTCCAAGCGGCGCTGGATTGCAAATGCCTGGTTTGCAATGGCAGGTTTATCGTCATAATGCAAAGCAAGCGAGCCGCGCAAGTGATGGAGATAGGGATCGAGGGGAGTCACTTCGAGTGCGTTTTTGACTCTCAGGAGCGCGATTTCGAGGGGATCTTCGGCTGGTAATGGATCGTAATTTCCGCCTTCCTCCTTGGCGCGATCATAGGCGGCGTGATCCTGGCCATAGAGGGTTTTCGCCTCCATCATCGACTGGCGAACTTGCTCCGATGGAAGGAAGCTGCGCTGCGCCCACTGAGCGTAGATCAAAACCATGCCCGCCATGGTGAAAAACAGACCGAGGCCGCGCCAGCAGTGCCCCGACAGCCGCGAAGCCACCGTCCAGCTGCCAGCATCCTGCGCCCGCAGGGACGCAGCAAGCAATAGCACCGCCGCCCACGCTAGACCGACGCGGTGGCCCGGCACGTCGAAAATCCCGTGAAGACACAGCAGCAGCGCGCCCACGATGCAGCCAGTCCGCAGAAAGCGCGCACTGCTCTGCCGAGCTTGCCGGATGGCAGTTAGAAAAACGGCGATCACGCCCGCAGCGAGGCAAAGCGTGGCGGGCCATCCGATCTCCGCGAGCATCATCAACCAGTCACTCTCAGGATGGAGGCATTTCGCGTCGTTAGAAGCGTTGGTCTTGTCGCGGTATTGCGGAAATACTTGGGCGAACTGCCCCGGTCCCACCCCGGCCCATGATTCGTGGCGGATCATTTCCAGAGTGTCTTGGAAAATCGCAATGCGGCCATCCGTCTGAAGTTCTGAGCGCGGGATCGCACCTTCGCCGAACGGATTTTCGGGGGTAGCGCCGGGAACAAGCGCGGGGCCGGCCAATTGCTCGACGGTGGTGGTGAGGCGTTTTTTCGCCGTGGAATCGACGATCAGGAAAGTGCCAGACGCCGCGATCACGATGAGAACCAGCGCTTTTCCCACGTTTCCCTGAAGGTGGCGGAAACCGATTAGAAGCGTCCACAGCACGAACCCTGCGAACACTAACACCACCCCGGCCCGACTTTCTGAGACGGCGTGTAGGGCGTAAAGGCAGACGCCGACCGGAATGGCGGATAGCGGGATTTTCCAAGAATCCTTCCGCCGAATCGCGTGGGCAAGGCTGGCGAGGCCCGCAAATGTCCCCATCACGAGCAAGCTGGCAGTGTGGTTGCGATTTGGGAAAAACCCGAACAACTCAGCTGGCTTATGCATCAGCAGCGCCGCCGCCGTCCACGCACTCACGCCAAGTGCAAACCCAAGTGCCAGCCGGTGCTGGAACTTCGACCCGACCCGATGGCCGAGCAAAAACAAGGCCACCACACTCGTCGCGGCGAAGCTGGCCATGACCTCTGTCGCCAGCTGTGCTTGCACGAAGTGACTTGCCCCGGTTTCCAGTCCGAGTGATTCCAGATCGCCGCGCCAAGACGAGGCGTGAAACCACTCCCGCGGCAGGAAGCCGACCAGGGAAAACAGCAAAAAGCCCGCAACCAGCAATGCCCAGACCCGCGGCAGCCGGACGACGGGCGGCCACAGCAGCATCAGAAGTCCCGCGCCGGTCCACAGAATCCCCTGCAAGCCCTGAGGCGCCATTTGAGGAAATGTGACGGCCAATAAAACTAACAACAGCATCCCGCTGAACACCCTCCCGGATCGACGTTCGTCAGATGCGGAGGAAGCGGGGTATTCGGAATTTCGATCAGGCATCGGTGGGTGCGATGACGCAAGCTAGGGTGCAAATGGAATCGGCAGGAAGGCAAATTTTCAGTGCCGCGCTTGGACCAACGCTTGTCGCAGCCGGTCCAGCAGCTCGCGCGTCTCGGGGCTGATGCGGGCGATCCAGAGGTTCACGCTTTCATCGTCTACCATCGTGGGCACGGTGGCTTTGGTGACCCGATGGGTGTCTAGAAATTGCTTGGCCTCGGCAGCGGTGGCGAGGTGGAAAAGTCCGGCGTAGAACCACGGTTTGGGGTCGTCTAACGGGTCCCGAAGATCGCACATTTCGCGGGCGATTCCACATGAGGCATCAAGCCGACCGTCGTCGAGGTCGGCCAAATAAGTGACCCACGCGTCGGCTTGGTCATTGAGGTTATTGTGGACGATCCAAGAGCGGTTGATCCGCCTAACCCAATCGACGGGCGACATGTGCGCGTGATGTCTCATAGTCAGGTCATTCGTTTTTAAGCCAATCGCCGTCACGGATTCGTTGGCTTTCATCGACGATTCCAAGCCACTCCCAGACCCAGGCGCTCAGGGTTTGGCTGTCCTGCCGGACGACGGTGGTCTGCACCCGGCGGTATTCGCTACCCTCGATTTCACCGGCGGATAGACCTTCGAAAACATCGAGCGCGGAGAGTTGCTCGGCGGTGACGGAGTAAACTTCGCCGTGAATTTCATCGCCCGCTCCGTCGAGAACCAAGCCGGGATACCAGTCGATGCGATACATCTGCCCGGTGATCGTGCCTTGGGCGACGAACTCCGCCCCGGCCATCCGGAAATGGTTGCTGCCGCCGCGACGCAGCGTGCCGTAAACGAACACAAGTTGGGGGGAGTGGTCCATGCTAGGAAAGTTACTTTTCGGGACGGTAGCCGATTTCGTTGTCGAGGAGTTGGCGGAGGTCATCAAGGCCGATGTCGTTTTCCGCAGAAATCGGGATGATGTCGATCTTGGGGAAGCGGTCGCGGAAAATGCTGAGGTTCTCGGCGGCACCTTCCAAATCCATTTTGTTGGCGATGATCTTCCACGGGAAACGGGCGAGTTCATCGTCGTATTCCTTGATCTCGCGCCGGAGGATTTCCAAATCAGAGATCGGGTCACGGCCTTCGCTGCCGGCCATGTCGATGACGAATAACAGCACGCGGCAGCGGGTGATGTGCCGGAGAAACTCATGGCCGAGGCCGCGGTTTTCATGAGCGCCTTCGATCAAGCCGGGAATGTCGGCGATGGTGCAGCGGCGGTAACCGGGAAATTCAACCACCCCGACAACCGGCTGAAGCGTGGTGAACGGATAAGACGCGACCTTGGGTTTGGCGGCGGACAGTTTGCCCAGAAGCGTGGATTTCCCGGCATTCGGGAAACCGACCAGCCCGGCGTCCGCGATGCGACGCAGCTCCAGATAGAAAACCGAGACTTCGCCGGGAGTGCCGAGTGTGTGCTCGACCGGAGTGCGGTTGGTGGCGGTTTTGAAATTCCAGTTGCCCTTGCCGGGATCGCCGCCTTTGCAGAGGACGAATTCTTGGCCGACTTCCGTGAGGTCGGCGATGGGTTCGAGGTCGATTCCTTCATCGCTGCGCTCAAACTCGACGGCTTCCTGCACGGTGACGGCGCTGCTGCGGAAAACGACCGTCCCAGGAGGCACTTTGCCGATCACGCGCTTGCCGCTTTTGCCAGTTTTCCGGCCGCCCGCGCCATTTTTACCGTCCTCGGCGACGAGCTTCGGGTCGTAATGATAGGCGCGGAGGTTGTCCACGGAGTTGTCCACCACCAGAATAATATCGCCGCCCGCGCCACCGTCACCGCCATCGGGACCGCCACGCGGAACAAATTTTTCGCGCTTCCACGAGACAACGCCATTTCCGCCGTCGCCAGCTTTTCCGAAGATGCGGATGTGATCAATAAACATGGGCGCAGAGTGTCAGCCGAGGGACGCGGGTCAACGGCAATGGTGAACGCGATGGTTTTTAAGGCCGTTGAACGTCGATTTGCCTCTTGGTTCGATTCTGGCTTTGTGAGAGTTTCCGCGCATGAGCAAGGCAACCGCTCTGGCACCTGTATCTTGGCAGCGCATGGCAGAAGGCATCGAGAGCGTGAAGAACCGGCTCGACCGGGCGGCGACTGCCCTAGCCCAAGCGGGCGTGCGCTACGCCGTGGTCGGAGGAAATGCGGTGGCGGCTTGGGTCTCCCGAGTGGATACGGCGGCGGTTAGAAACACGCGGGACGTGGACATCATGCTCCGCCGCGAAGATATGGACCGGGCGCGGGCCGCACTTGAAGCCGCCGGCTTCGTTCATCGCCGGGTCGCCTCACTCGGCAAGGCCGCTTCAATGGATGTTTTTCTCGACGGCCCGGAGGCAAAGGTCCGCGATGCGGTGCACATCCTGTGGGCGGGAGAAAAAGCCGTGCCAGATGCGATTGCAGCCACCCCGGAACTCGGACTCACCGAACCGGGCGATGGCTTCGAGTTGATTCCGCTGGAGGATCTCGTGCGCATGAAACTCACCTCGTTCCGCGACAAAGACCGGATGCATTTGCGGGATCTAAATTCTGTTGGATTGGTGGATGACACTTGGCCGGGGCGGTTTGCTGAAGTGCTTGGGGCACGGTTGCAGCTGATTTTGGATAATCCTGAGGGCTGAGTCCTTTTTGATAATCAAGCGATCACTCGTTGCTTCTGCAAATGCTTCTTGCCAATCTGTCGGAGATCGAGCCTCCTTCAAACGTCCGCCTTGGTGGACGGGGACTTAGAAAGCCCAACCAAAAGCGGTTAGCAATGACCGCGAACATTGCTGCCAAACCGACCAAACGGCCGGGGAGGCAGCGGCGCATGTCCAAGCTGCCCCTTCGGGGACGGCTAAAGGCCGTTGCGGCTGGCTTTTGGCAGCTTTCTAACTCCCCGTCCACCAGGAAGGACAAAGACTTCTCCTTCCCTATGAAAACATACCTTTCCTTTATCCTCATCCCCTTCATCGGATGGGGTGCCTGCGCCCTTGCCGCAGACGAGCAAACTGCCGCCGTGCAACAGCCGCCAGCGGGTAACGCCCGCACATTCATCCCCACGGACCTCGAAGTCCCCACCTTCGTCCCGCCCGCGCCACCCGTGGAGAAAAAAGTCCCAACCATGCGCGTGGACTCCGCCGTCACCGTCCCAACTGCGCACTCCCGCACCCTAACCATCCTTCGCGGCGAAGCCTCCACCCTTCCCGACATCCCCGAGCCAGTCGTCGTCGCACCACGCGCACCCCGGCAACTCACCACCGAAGACCTCGCCCGCCAAGCTGAACAGCGCCGCTGTCACCTCAATTTCAACGCCGAAGTCTATGAAAATGGCGTCAGCATCCTCCGCTGGCACCACCCCGATACCGAAGAAGCCTACGAAGCCACCTGCGGATTCGACGTCAACCTTCTTGCCGGAATCGGCCAATTCACAAGCGACAGGAAAATCTATCAGCTCTCCTTCATCCCGCCCGGCGTCCGCCCCACCACCCGCAGCCGCTTCTCGAAACTTCCACTCCCAAAGCCACCCGAAACCGCCCCCGACACCATCGCCATCACTCGCGGCAACGCCAACGACCCCGTCGGCACCGCCACTGCCACTCTCTTGCGCGACCTCATCGCCACCGAGAAATCCCGCCTGATCGTCTATCAGGAAGAACGCATCATCTATCAGCAAGCCGCCGCAGCTTGGGAAAAATCCCATCCCATTTTACCGCACGACGAAACAATCTGGTTCCGCCCACACCGGGGTAGCCGTTATCTCACCAACCCCACCCCCGAGAAAGGAATCACCCGATGACCCCTTTCTTCACTTCTCTTCATTCGATGTTCAATGTTGGGAGTTCGATGTTCAACGTTCTCTCCCTTTTCCTACTAACTGCCACCATCGCCTCAGCCCAGCCGAACCGCGACGAGCAGGACTCCGAAGTCGTTGTTGTCCCCGGTGGCAGTAGAGTCCTCCGCTGGTATGGCCACCCTAACCGTAGCTACTTCATCCAAGTCTCGGATCAAAACGACCCGCTCGGCAAGTGGAACTGGGCACCTCTCATCGAAGCCGGCAACGGTGCCGAAATCAGCCACCAGATCGGCGGACTTGCTGATAATGCCTTCTTCCGGCTCAGATACACCGGCCTCACCCCCGGCCCCGGCGAGACCCTAGATACAGCAGACTTCGACGATGACGGCCTTTCTAACATCGACGAGATTAAGCCACCATCACCGCTGTTAGCCAGCGCCGCCACCGACCCGTTAGACCCAGACAGTGATGATGATCTCATGACCGACGGTTGGGAAAGATCTTTTGCCGCGACACTGCTGGAACTGGGACTTCCTCCAGAAACATGGGGCG
>JAYTLO010000333.1:0-2660 GCA_043729385.1 Akkermansiaceae bacterium | reverse complement strand
CTCGAACTGCCAGTCAGGCCCGCCTTCAGCGGATAGATAGGCGATGGCTCCTTGGTGTTCCATCAGCTCACGGGCACCACTCAGGTAGTCCGCGTGGATGTGGGTGTCCGCCACGGCAGTGATTTTAAAACCGTTGTCGGCCGCGATTTCAAGATAGCGGTCCACGTCACGCTCGGGGTCGATGATGATCGCCTCGCCGGTGCGTTGGCAGCCGATCAGATAGGCATTCTGGGCGAGGGAACTGTCGGTGATTTGTCTGAGGAACATGGGTTTGGTTCAGTTGGAGGATGAGCCATTGCCGGTGGAGCAGCACGATTGGCCAGCCACGCGGTTCCAAGGCATTTTGGACATCAGGATGGCGAGGCCGCACCAACCGGTGCTGCCGGCCATGGTCAGGCCCGCGCCGAAGAAGGCGCAGAGGAAGACCCAGTTGGGATTCACCGTTAGGGCGAGGATCGCGCCGGTCAGCACGCCGAGGCCGATGGTGAGTTGGACCTGTTGCATGAGCGGAAAGACTTTTTTCCCGCTCTTCCCCACCGGCAGGCCCGCCACTTTCCATGCGAGGATGCCGCCTTCCAGATTGCGGGCTTCCGTGATTCCAAGCGCCTGCAATTTTTTCAACGCCTCGCTGCCGCGTCTGCCACTGCGGCACATCACGACGACGGGTGCGTTCCTGTCAATTTCGGCAGTCCGCTTCCCCAACTGGCCGAGCGGAATGAGTTTCGCACCGGTGATATGCTCTTCCGCATGCTCGACCGGTTCGCGAACATCCACGAGGCAGCAGCCTTGGGAGAGAAGGGTATTGAGTTCGGTGGGGAGAATCGATTGACTGCTGGTTTGCATGGCGGTGTTGAATTTTTGAGCTTGATTTCGGTTTGAATAATTCCACCTTATCGCCACATAGCGATGAAGCAAACAATATTTTGAACATGACAAAAAAAGCCTCAACCGAGTCCGCCAAGTTGCTTTCCCCGATGGCGCTGGAACTCATTGCCAGTCGATTCCGGGCACTTTCCGAGCCGGTACGGCTGCGCCTGCTCAACCTGCTGATGCAGGGCGAGAACACCGTCGGCCGGTTGGTGGAGGCCTCCGGTTCGGGTCAGGCCAATGTTTCCAAGCACCTCGCCGTGCTGCGCGACGCAGGGATGATCGGGATGCGCAAGGAGGGCATGACGACCGTCTGTTACATCGCGGATCCCATCGTCACGGAACTTTGCGACATGATGTGCTCGCGGCTGCGGGAAGAGATGGAGCGCAAGGCCTCGGCGCTGAAGTTCGATCCCCAAATCTGATAGGTCATGGATTGAACCGGTGGAATGTCCGGTCATCCGGTTCTTGCGATCCCGGCCGAGGCCATTAACCTCGCGCCATGGATCCTTCCAACCCTTACGCGTCGCCAGCCATTCCACCCATTCCAGCGACGGATGACATTTCCCGCCAACTTCAGGGCATCCAGTATCCGCTGACGCTGTCGTTCAAAGTCCTCGCGCTCGCGAGCCAAGCCACAGTCACCGATGCCGCGGGCCGCACGGTGCTCTACACCAAGCAGAAGATGTTCAAATTCCGCGAGCACGTGGAAATCTGGACCGACAGCTCGCAAGGCACGCGCCTCGCGGAGATCAAGGCTAACAAGGTCATCGACTGGTCCGCCCGTTACTTTGCGATGGATTCCAACGGCGGCGCGATCGGCAGCGTCGGCCGCCGCGGTTGGCGCTCGATCTGGAAGGCCCATTACGAAACCTTCAATCCCGGCGACGACACCCCGGACTTCTCGATCCACGAGGAAAACGCCTGGATCAAGGTCGCGGATTCGATCTTCGGTGACATTCCGCTGCTAGGCATGTTCAGCGGCTATCTGTTCCACCCGAGCTACCTCGCCACGCGAGCTAGCAGCACCCCGGCGATGCGCATGACCAAGCAGCCGGCGTTCTGGGAGGGGCGCTTCCTGTTGGAGAAACTCGGCCCGATGACTCCGCGCGAGGAGCTGAATTTGTTTCTATCCTTCATGATGCTCATCCTGCTGGAACGGCGGCGGGGTTAGAGAACCGCGGGCCAACCCAAGCTCATTTCCTCGCCGTGTGGTCCGGCACCTCCAGGGAAATTTGCTTTTCGCGGGATGGCACGGCGGCGTAGCCTTGCGAGCCTTCTTGCAATGATCCCACCTAACACAACACCATGAAGACCCTGACCATCGACGACACCGTTTACAACCTGGCCTTCCTGATCAGCGCCAAATACAAGGCGAAGACCAAAGTGAACGCCCGCCGGCGCGCGAAATCCGAAAAGGTGGAATCGCCGGAAAGCTTGAAATCCGCCTCATCCCTCGACCTACACTTCCTCGACTGCGATTCGATCCACCTGAAAAAGGACCAGGCCGATGCCGTCTGGCGAAAACTCACCCGCATCCTCGACCTCGCCGCGGATGAAGCACCGCCCGAAGCTGAGATTTCAACTCCCTCTTGAATCGGTCCACCCGGACTGAAACCCAAAAAAAACTGCCTGCGGCACTGCACCGCAGACAGTTTTGATTGAGGAGGGAGAAAGGGGGGAGGAGGGGAGAATGATCACGCCACGCGGCGGCGTCGGCGCATGAGACCGGCGGTGATGAGCAGTCCGGCGAGCGCGCTGGTGGGCTCGGGGACCGCGGACCAGGTGAGGGT
>JAYTLO010000332.1:0-1888 GCA_043729385.1 Akkermansiaceae bacterium | reverse complement strand
GCGGTCGGATCCGGCTTCGGCGACGGCGTCGATCTTCGCGAGAAGCTTTTGATCGACGTATGGGCCTTTTTTAAGTGAGCGTGGCATGAGAGGAGTGAGATAAAGATTGAGTTAGATTACTTCTTCTTCGCTTTGTGGCGGGACTCAACAATGAAGACACTGGTGGTCTTGCGCTTGTTACGAGTCTTCTGGCCCTTCGCGTGGCCCCATGGGCTGAGAAGGTGCTGGCGACCACCACCGGACTTGGATTTGCCTTCGCCACCGCCGTTCGGGTGGTCAACTGGGTTCATCGTCATACCGCGGACGGTTGGACGAACGCCCTGCCAGCGAGTGCGGCCGGCTTTACCCGATGTTTCATTCATGTGGTCGCGATTTCCGACTTGGCCGATCGTGCAGAAGCAACGGTCATTGAAGCGGCGGATTTCACCGGAAGGCATTTTCACCAGTGCCCAGCCGCCATCGCGGTTAGAGAGCACTGCAAGCTGGCCGGCGGCGCGGGCGACTTTACCACCGTTGCCGGGGATGAGCTCGATGTTGTGGATCGAGGTGCCGAGCGGCACGGCGCTGAGTGGCATGGCATTGCCTGTCTTCGGAGCGACGTTGGCACCGGCGACGACATTCGTTCCGACTTCCAAGCCGAGTGGGGCGAGGATATAGGATTTCTGACCATCTTCATATTGAATGAGAGCGATGCGGCAGGTGCGGTTAGGATCGTATTCGATACCAACGACGGTTGCTGGTGCATCGTGCTTGCCGCGCTTGAAGTCGATCAGACGATAGTGGCGCTTATGGCCACCGCCGACGTGACGGATGGTGATGCGACCGGTGTTATTACGGCCACCGCTGCGCTTGAGCGGCGTGAGAAGGCTCTTCTCTGGCTTGCTTTTAGTAATCTCGTCGAACGACGGCAGATTCTTATAGCGAGCGGAGGGTGTGATTGGCTTGAAAGTTTTCAGTGGCATGACAATCGGAACGTTAGATGGTTACGTTTGAAGCAGCGGTTTATCGCTTAGACGAGATCGAGCGATTCCCCTTCCTTGAGGCGGACGATGGCTTTTTTCCAATGGTTGGTACGACCTGCATCGGCACGACGCTGGCGCTTGAGTTTGCCGTCATAATTGGCAGTGCGAACTGCCAGAACGGTTTTTCCGAAGAGTTGTTCAACAGCTTGTTTAATTTCAAGCTTGTTGGCCTTGCGATCCACTTCGAGGGTGACCTCGTTGTTAGTCTCCTGCAGCATGGTTGCTTTCTCAGAGAGGCGGACGTTTTTAATGACCTGGTAAATATCTTTCATGATCTCGGTGTTAGGTCCGGGGTTCAGGCGGTGCGAGCCGCAAGAGTTTGCACGGCATCACCCACGAGGATGATGGTGTTAGCGAGGAGGAGTTGCTCGACGTTGAGGTCGGTGGCGGTGACGAGTTGTGCCCAAGCGACGTTGCGGCCAGCGAGGTAGGTGGAATCGTCGAAGCTATTGGAAACGACGAGGATTTTACCCGGCTTCGAAAGTTTATCTAACGCGGAGACAAATGACTTCGTCTTGCCATCGCTAACGGCAAAGGTATCGACGGTGAGAATCTTCTCGGCGCGGACCAAATCACCGAGTGTGCGGCGCAAAGCGAGCTTGCGGACGGTCTTGGTAACCTTCTTGGAATAATCACGCGGGCGGGGTCCGAAAACCACACCACCGCCGACGAAGATCGGGGCGCGCTTGTCACCGTGACGTGCGCCGCCGGTGCCTTTTTGTTTGTAGATCTTGCGGTTGTTACCGGAGACCTCGCCACGGGTCTTAGTGCAAGCGGAGCCGGTGCGGCGGTTGGCGCGATAGGCGACCACGAGATCGTGGACGGCTTGGCGACCTTTCTCAGCACCTACCAACACGAGGTTGGCG
>JAYTLO010000331.1:0-1237 GCA_043729385.1 Akkermansiaceae bacterium | reverse complement strand
GTGGTCGGCGATAACCGCAAGCTGGTGATCTTCTCGCTGTCCGAAATGCCGGTGATGGCCAAAGGCCAAGGCGTAACCCTGCAACGCTACCGCGACGGCGGGCTGGCCGATGCGATCACGCTGAAGCTGGAGGATGGGCTGAGTTGGACGATGGGCGGGGACACGGGGCGCACCCGGACCGAGAAGGACGCGGTGATGTGGAAGGTCGCGCGCGGGGCCGCGGGACGGCTGCCGCCGACGGGGTTTCCTAGGGATGGTAGGTTTTGAATACTGATATCTGCTAAACTGCTCGCAAATTGAATCCGTTTGAGAGGAGATGCATTTTGCCTCAAGCCTATGGCGATCAATTGTGGGAGGCGGTTCGCATTCTGTTTTTGAGCGGAATCGTCATGCTTGCTCACAAAACTGCGAAAGATGCAGGCGAGAAAAATGGTCGATTGGCTGCCCTCAGGAATGGAATTCTTTGTTGCGTAGCTATCGCATTTTTCGCAGCAGCTAGCCTAGGTAGCCCCAGCTGTGAGGAACAGGGCGATCCAATTCGCGGAGGCTGCGATCAATACGCGGATGATGGGTATACTCCGAGCGCTGATCAGCGCGGGGCGACTTTCTTGTTTTGGTTCGTCGTGCTGATCGTTCCTGTCGCATTCGGCGTCACGGGTGCTCGCAAGTTCGCCGCAAATCCTTGGCGCAAACCGGATTCAATTTCAGGTGCGGCCAAAAGCGATTGAGTCTCATTCGCCAAGACTTGTGCGATATTTCAACTGCGTAACACTTCCTCTAACATCACTCGCACCCCGGCCTCCTCCGGAAACTCCTCCTCCACCCACCGCGCCTCAACCGCCTTCAACACCCGCGCCACTTCCGGCCCGGCCTTGATCCCGCGTGCGACGATCTGGCCGCCTTTGAGCGGGAAGGTTGGGATCTCCCAGCCTTCGAGCGGGGCGATGCTTTGGGCGGTGAGGAGCAGGCGGTCGAGTGCGGCGGTGCGGCCGAGGCGGTAGGCGAGGGCGCGGGCTGCTTGTTCCTCCCCGGTACGGGGAGGGGGACCGCCGCGCAGCGGGGGTGGAGGGGCACCATCGTAGTCGCGTGAGTTTTCGAGGTCAGGACAATCGGCCTGTACCCCTCCACCAGCTTCGCTGGTCCCCCTCCCCGTGCCGGGGAGGAATGGGACGCGCCCTGCCGCCAAGGCCAGCCGCTTTTTCTGTGCGCCGGAGAGGCGGAACCTCGCCGCCACTTG
>JAYTLO010000330.1:0-9637 GCA_043729385.1 Akkermansiaceae bacterium | reverse complement strand
GGTGAAAATCACGCACAGCAGCTTGGCATCCTTGAAATTGGCGGGCGTGTAGGTCTTGCCATCGGTCGCCGGGAGCGAGAACGCCGGTAGATCCGCGCCGATCGCCAGCACTTTAGGCACATCCTGCCCTAACACCGGCAGCACCAACCCCGCCGCGATTCCCAAAAGTAGATTCAAGTTCATCATGCGGGTGAATACCCACCGAGCTGGCATTTTCCTGCAAGAAATCCCACCTTCCTCAGACTTATATTTTACATAGGAAAATGGGCGAGTCCGGTGACACCTTTGAGCGAGGCGTGTGATGGCGGGAAAGCGCTCAGTTTTCACCCACTGGACAGGAAACTCGACCGCCTCGGGTAGTCCGGGCAACCATTTTCCACCGAGCCAGCGGCGTAATAACCGGGTCACAAGGCAGCCCCATCCCTCTGTGATGGCGGGATGATATCCCGGATTGCGATCCGCAGGTGAACCACCCAGAGTCACCGCCCTATGTGGACCACCGTGCGCGAATTTGAGGACATCTGTTATGAAACGACGGATGAGGGAAACATTGCGAAAATCACCATCAACCGGCCCGAAGTCCGCAACGCCTTCCGCCCTCTAACGGTGAAGGAAATGCTCGTCGCCTTCGACCTCGCCCACGAGGACCCCAAGGTCGGCGCGATCATTCTAACCGGTGCCGGCGATCTCGCGTTCTGCTCCGGCGGCGACCAGAAAGTCCGCGGCCACGCCGGCTACATCGGCGAGGACGGCATCCCGCGCCTCAACGTGTTGGATTTGCAGAAAAAGATCCGCTCCCTGCCGAAACCCGTCGTCGCGATGGTCGCCGGCTATGCGATCGGCGGCGGCCACGTTCTGCACATCGTCTGCGACCTAACCATCGCCGCCGACAACGCCCGCTTCGGCCAGACCGGCCCCAAGGTCGGCTCGTTCGATGGCGGCCTCGGCTCCAGTTATCTCGCCCGCATCGTCGGCCAGAAGAAGGCCCGCGAGATTTGGTATCTCTGCCGCCAATACGACGCCCAACAGGCGCTCGACATGGGGTTGGTGAACACCGTCGTCCCGCTCGCCGATTTGGAAAAGGAAACGCTCCAATGGTGCCGCGAAATGCTCGCCCACTCGCCGCTCGCCCTGCGTTGTTTGAAATCCGCGCTCAACGCCGATTGCGACGGCCAGATGGGCCTGCTCGATCTAGCAGGCAACGCCACCCTGCTCTACTACATGAGCGAAGAAGGCCGCGAAGGGAAACAAGCGTTCCTCGAAAAACGGAAGCCGGATTTCTCAAAGTTTCCGCGGGTGCCGTGACTCAATCCCGCCCGAAGCGCATCAGGAATTGCAGCACATACCAGAACAGCAGCGCCACGCTTGCGAAGAGCGACAACGAAGCCGCGACATGCTGGCCCGGCAGGAACGACCACTCGAAAACCAGTTGGCGGGATTCGTGACAGATCTCTATCAAAGCCACAACCGCTAAAATTCGAGACTGAAATTTCTCATAATCTGGGAAAAGTTGGTTTATGAAGTTGACACTATTGTGAAGATGGCGAAGAGTTTGCGCATGGGAACCAAATACCCCACCGCTGCGGAACCTTCTAGGAACTCTCCCGAAATTTCCGGGACATCTTCCGTGCTCAGGGATTTCGAAGCCACCTACCGCGTGGGCACCATGGATCTCGCGGCTTCTGTGGCAGAAATGATCAGCCGCCATGATCCGCTGGAAGCGGTGCGACTTATTTCCGCCACCGTGCAGGACCAACTCGCACTCGTCGCCAAGCCTCGGGTGAAATATGCCAGTGCAATCATGCGCGGACTGCTGGCCCGCGAGGAACTTAAACAAGCGGAAGGCGGTAGCTACTCGGCCGAGGAAGCGCGGATGTTGCTTGGGATTTCCAAAGCCGCCGTGCTCAAGCGCTATCAGAAAGGCCAGCTCATCGGTTGGCGGGAAGCCAGCCAGAACGCGGTGCGTTTCCCGGCATGGCAGTTCCAGGGGGACAATGTTCTGCCGGGTATGCCTGAGGTGCTGGCGATCTTCGCGGAAGAAGATTGGGTGGATGACTGGAAGAGAATCGTGTTTTTCCTGAACGCGCGCCACAGTCTGGCAGGCAAGCGTCCGCTGGATGTGTTGCGTGAGGGAGATACCAAACGCGTCTGTGGTTACGCCCGTTCTTCCCTCGATTAATGCCGCACTCGCGCCCCATTCGCCTTCCGGCAGCCGATTTTGCGCACACGTCGTTGCCGATCTCCGAACTCGGCACACTGGAGGCGTTCCGCATCCACAGTGTTAGATTTCCCGCGGTGTCATTTCGATTGAACCCCGAGCATCGTTTCTCACATCCCAATGCGCCAGGCGGGCTGCTTTATATGGGAGAGGATTTGGAAACATGCCTTTGGGAATGTTTCGGCGATGAAATTCTAGACCACTCCTCCATCGCCAAGGTGGATTGGGGGAAACGACTGAGCAAAATTTCATCGACCGCTCACCTTCGAATCTGTGACCTCACAGTCTTGCCGGTCCGTCGGACCCTCGGCCTCGACCTGAGCGCCATGAAGCACACCGAACTCGACGTACCACAAGCATGGGGCTTGGCGATCCAGAATCACCCGGACGCAGTGGATGGGCTGCGCTACTTCAGCCGCTTCACCGGAAATCCATGCGTTGTGCTTTTCGAGCGCCCGGGTCTTGCCGCGAAACTCCGAGAATCACCCGTTTCGTTGCTGACGGAACTGGACACGGCGGACGATTTCCTTGATGCCAACTCCATCGCCTTCGTTTGAAATTTCCGTGACCACCACCACTCTCAAAGCCTGCATTCTAGCAGCTCGCCCGAAGACCCTGCCCGCCGCTATCGTGCCGGTGTGGGCGGGGTGCGTGCTGGCGTGGAAACTCAGCGGAAATTTCAATCTTCTACTCGCGCTGTGCACGCTCGGTGGGTCGATCGCCATCCAGATCGCGACAAATTTTTTCAACGACGCGATCGATGCGAACAAAGGCGCGGACACTGAGCGACGCCTCGGGCCGACGCGGGTGACGGCATCGGGCATAATGAAATCCACAACCGTGATGCGCCTAGCCGCCGTGTTTCTCGGACTCGCGGTGGTTTGCGGCGTCGTGCTCTATCAGGCACGCGGCTGGCCGATCATCGCCATCGGCCTTCCCTCGCTGTTTCTCGCTTACGGCTACACCGGCGGGCCGTTCCCTCTGGCCTATCGCGGGCTAGGGGAAATTTTCGTGATCGCCTTCTTCGGCCTGGTCGCGGTGATGGGCACGGTGTTCGTCCAGACCGGCGCATGGCCGCGCGAGGCACTTCTGCTAGGGCTGCAAGTCGGCCTGCTGTCGTCGATCCTTATTTCCATCAACAATCTCCGCGACCGCGAGGAAGACGCCACCACCGGCAAGCGCACGCTCGCCGTTAGATTTGGCCCGAAAGTGGCCGTCGCGGTGATCTGGGTGGAGGTAAAAGTGGCGGTGTTCGTCGGACTTTTGTGGATCGCCTTTGGCCAACCACCGCTGGCGATGGCGGGTGCGCCGGTGTTTTTGATAGGCCTGCGGATCATCTGGGGCGTGCTGACATTTCCACCGGGACCAGCCTTCAACCGGTTGCTGGCGCTAGGCGGCGTGCAGTTGATTTTATTCGCCGCCGCCTTTCATTTCGCCGCCGTCATGGCCCGCTGACATGCATCTAATCGAACAAAAACCTCTGATCTCGCGCTACCGTCTCAAGTCGCGTGGCTTGCTGAATTCCATTTCTAACCGCCGCACTTTCGACGGTGCGCTGATCCAGATCGACGGCGGCTACGGCTGCATTCATCCGTGGCCGGAGCTTGGCGATCCCACGCTGGAAAAATGCCTGGCTGATTTAGCAGGTGCGCGCCGTTGGC
The DNA here is from genome assembly GCA_043729385.1 of Akkermansiaceae bacterium. Taxonomy (GTDB): domain Bacteria; phylum Verrucomicrobiota; class Verrucomicrobiia; order Verrucomicrobiales; family Akkermansiaceae; genus Luteolibacter. The sequence goes on along the minus strand of JAYTLO010000330.1, from coordinate 5,758 downwards.
CGATCGTGCGGCGGGCAATCCGGTGCGCGGAATACGACAGAGTGGCCCGTGATTTCGAGAACTCGTTGTTCGAGGAAATGGAAGTGCCGAAGAGCCACGCCACGCTTGCCAAGACCGACGCTGCGGAAATCGCCCTCGCCGTGGAAGCCGGATTCACCACCATCAAACTCAAGGCGGGACGCGATCTAGCAGCTGAGGGGAAATTTCTCGATGCAATGGCGGGTGAGTATCCCGCGCTGAAATGGCGGCTGGATTTCAACGAATCGCTCACCCCGGAACAAGCGGCTGAATTTTTGTTAGGACTCACGGAAAAAACTCGGACGGCCATCGACTTCGTGGAAGATCCCTGTCCGTATTCGGAAACCGCTTGGACGGAACTCCGCCGCAAAACCCGCGTGAAACTCGCGGTGGACTTGGAAGCTGCGCCTCTAACTGCCGCCGCGCAAGTGATGGTGATCAAGCCTGCGGTGGATGAACCATTTCTGCTAGGCGAGGCGGCTATCAGCCACAACCAACGCGTCGTGCTAACGAGCTACATGGATCACCCGCTGGGCCAGGCCTTCGCGGCGTGGGAGGCGGCGCGACTGGAACTGCAGTTCCCCGGCCTGATCGGCTTGTGCGGCTTGCAAACTCACCACCTTTTCGAGCCCGATGCGTTCACCGAAGTGCTGGGTCCATGGTCGCCGGATTTCAGGATCCCCGAGGGCACTGGACTGGGCTTCAACGACCTGCTCGATGCCCTGCCATGGACACGTCTCTACTAACAAGTGCCGCGTTCTGGAGCGATCTTGCGTCGCCTGTGCAGGCCATCCCGGAACTTGCCGGGCATGTGCTTTTTGAAACGTCCGGCAGCACCGGCACTCCCAAGTGGGTCGCGCTGTCCAAGCAGGCTCTGCGAGTCTCAGCGGCGGCGGTGAACCGGCATTTGGAAGTGACTCGCGATTCGTGTTGGGGCTTGGCATTGCCGCTCAACCATGTCGGCGGATTCGGAGTCGCGGCACGGGCTTACGATGCCGGCTGCCGTTTCGAGAAATTCAGTCATCGCTGGGACGCACGCGGATTTTGGGATTGGTTAGAGCAGGAAAAAATCACCCACACCTCGCTGGTTCCGACTCAGGTCCACGACTTGGTCAAAGCCAGTCTAACCGCACCTGACACGCTGCTCGCCATCGTCGTGGGCGGCGGCCATCTCGACCGTCTAACTGGACAAGCCGCCCGCGATCTCGGCTGGCCGGTGCTGGCGAGCTACGGCATGACCGAAGCTGGCTCGCAGATCGCCACCCAAGGACTCGATGCATTGAATGCGCCCTATCAGTCAGCACCTCTTCCACTGTTGCCGATCTGGCAGGCGGAAATTTCCCCGGACGGTGTTCTTGCCATCGCCGGACCCGCGTTGTTTTCAGGATATGTTAGTGGAGGAAACTACGTGGTCCGGGAAGCCGCGTGGCACCTGACTTCGGACCGCGTCGCCTTGGATCACGGAATGCTCACTCCGCTCGGGCGTGCGGATTCGTTGGTAAAAGTTCTCGGCGAACTCGTCGATCCCGAGGCCATCGAGCGCGAGCTGATCTCGCTTTCCACAGGCAAGCTCACCGCCGGAACTGTGGCGGTCATCGCCATCCCAGACGAACGTGCGGGTCACGCGCTGGTGCCCATTTTCGAGTCAACGGTCTCTCTACCTATCATCCAAGCGGTGCTTGTAAATTACGCGGACCAAGCCCCCGGCTTCCGCAGATTGCAGGCCGCGGCGGTGCTCGGGAAATTTCCGCGAAGCGAGCTGGGGAAATTACGGCGCAACGAACTGGCGGCGATCTATCAGCAATCTCTCACAGCGCACCGCGCTCCGCCTGCTTGAGGAGCACCTCGTAACGCTTCTCTAACATCACGGCGCGTTCCTCGTCACCCGCCGCGCGTCCTCCAGATTGTTCGGCTTGGCAGGCTCGCCAGTGAGCTTCATCGCGCTCGTGTTGTGGCACAGCCAAGCCAGAAATTCGCCGGTGTAGGTGTCGGTCACTTGCGCCGCGATCATCGACTCCGACACCTGGCCTAACACCTGCCAGCGCAGACATGCCTGATAGAGTGATGGCTCTTTCCAAACCTTGTCGAAACGATTTACGCCCGCTCCTTTTCCGAGCTTCGCGAATCCCGCGTCGATAAACTTTGCTAACAGCGCGCATTACGCATTCCACGCCTGGCCCTTCACCGCACGCACGAAGAGATCCTTGTCGCGAGTGATCGCCGCCTCCCGCCCTGCATCGAGGCCAGTTAGAACGAGTTCCTTTTCCTTCCCTAACCGTTCCGCCTCACCGGCGACTGGAGCCACCTTTGCTGGCGGCTTCGAAACGCCGGCCACCGGTGGATTGGCGATGGCGGTTTCCGCTAGGGCGACCGGCGCAGCAGAGCTGACTTCCGCCGCCTCGCTCACGGTGGGTGCTGTGGCTTGTTGCGCTGGCCTTGCTTGTTGCGCCATGGTGGTAGGAGCGGACTTCTGGGGCAGCGGCTTTGTCAGCTCCAAAGCGACGAATACCCCGCAGATCACAAACACGCCAACCGCGAGTGTCTTCCACTGGCTCGCGAGCTGATCCCGCCGCCGGGATTTGACCGTCGCAGACCTCAGCTCGGCATTGGGTGACCGGCGTTTCACGATGGGCGCAGGATTTCCAGAGAGTGGTCGGTTTGGCTTCATGATCGGAGTGAAGTGTTGCTGTTCAGAGGGTTCGCTCCTCGCGCGAGCACTGACGTTGGCGCAACGTGGAGCAATATACAATTCAGTTTACCACCGCCGCCCGGAGAATTTCTCATCGCGGAGGATTCGCCGATTTCTGAGTTGTCATCCAGCCACCCGTGGAGATAGTCAAAGTATCTTGAATAACTGGATGAGAGATTCGAAGCCACGATTTGGCATTGTGTATGCTGGCGGCGGGCTGGCGGTGCACACCCCTTCACCCGTCAAAATACTCAGTACTCCCAACTACACCGATGATTCATCGCACCGAGGAAGGTCATTCCGCATTGCTTGAAGAAACCCAAGAAAGTGGAGGCGGTGCCCGGAAGAAGCGAGCGGGCAGCGACTCACCCAAGCCGACCGATTTCGGGCTAACGGCCCTCACACAGACTGCGAAAAACTACGTGTTGGACACCAATGTCCTCCTGCACGACCCCGCCGCGCTGGAACGGTTTCAGGAAAATCACCTGTGCATCCTCGTGGATGTGCTGTCGGAACTCGACCGCTTCAAGTCCGAGCAAACCGAGCGCGGGGCAAATGCTAGGCGCGTCCACCGCCGCCTGACCGAGATGTTTTCAAACTCGGAAAAAGTCACCCAAGGCGTCGCCACCGAAGGCGGCGGTACCGTGCGCCTGGTGATTTACGATCCCGCGAGCTGCCCGGACAACTCGGACATCCTCAACCGTTTCCACCGGGTTTTCCCAGATCGTGAACGCGTCGATCACCGCATCCTCGCCGCCTGCCTGCTGCTCATGCAGAACAACCGGGCTCCCGTCGTCCTTGTGACCAAGGACATCAACATGCAGCTTAAGGCTCGCGCCGTCGGCATCGACTGCCAGGACTATCTGAATGACAAGGTCGATGCCCGCGAGGTCTCCAACTACGAGGTTCGTCGTATTGAGACGGATCCGAGCGAGCTCCACCGCTTCGCCAGCGCGGGTGAAATCACCATTTCCGAGGACCGCATCCACGGCGTGGCAGTGAATGAATACGTCTTGTTAGGTGCAGGTGAAAAGCAAACGATCCCCGCCCGCCTCGCAGCGGACGGACGCTTCGTGCGTCTCAATTTCCCCGAAGTCTTAAAAATTCCCGACGGCCAATCGCTCAAGCCGCTCAACCTCGGCCAACGCTGCCTGATCGATGCGCTGCTCAACCCGGACATTTCGCTGGTCACTTGTTATGGCCACGCTGGCACCGGCAAGACACTTGTCGCCGTCGCCGCCGGTTTGCATGAAGTCTTCAACCGCAAATACAATGGCATCACCGTCAGCCGACCCGTCGTCGCGATGGGTGACCAACTCGGCTTCCTGCCCGGCTCACTCGACGAGAAAATGCGCCCATGGCTGCAACCGATTCATGACGCGCTGGACCTGCTGATGCGCCCTAACACTCCGTTAGGTCCACGCCGCAAGCAGCAGCAAAAGCCGGGCTCCGCACCCGCCACCATCAAGAAGCCTTACGAACTGCTGATGGAGCAAGGCGTGCTTGAAATCGAAGCGCTCTGCTACATCCGCGGTCGTTCGATTCCTAACCGCTTCTTCATCCTCGACGAAGCCCAACAGCTCACGCCGCAGGAAGCCAAGACCATCGTCACCCGCATGTCGCGCGACTCCAAGTTAGTGTTAGTCGGCGATCCTGCGCAGATCGACAACCCTTACGTGGACAGCCGCAGCAACGGCCTTGTTTACACCCGCAACCGCCTCAAGGGCCAACCCTTCGTCGCCCACGTCGCCCTCAACCGCGGCGAGCGCTCCGAACTGGCCGAAGCGGGTGCGCAGTTGATGTGAGTCGTTTCAAATTCATCAAGCCTTCCGGCATTCCGCCGGGAGGCTTTTTTGTTTCCAACGCGGTAGCTGGGTCGCATAGCAACTCCTGCCCGCCCCACTCCCGCTCACCTCGGAATCCGACTTCACTGGTATCCGGAAAGAGGAGGTACTCGACTTACGTGCCATCAATAAGCTGAACTCACTTTCCTCCGCCCCGTCACTGCCCGCCTTGCGCGTTACCGAGGGCGAACCCCTCTCAGCCAAGCTCATCGCCTATGAAGATCTCGTCGCGGAGGCGCCCAAAGGATCTGCGGAACCCGTGATGCCCGCGCCGCCGACGAAGCCTACGGTGGCCCGTGGTGGCAAGGTTCGGTTGTTAGTGAATCAGAAGCCCGTGGAAATCGCACTCGACCGACTGAGCGAGGCGGACCGGGAATTCATCGCTCAATTGCAGGCCTCGCTCGCGAAGAAAGCGGCGGCGGGGCGATGAGCCTGTCATCTCGTTAGAGTTGCGAACCAAGCCTTGGTTGCAGGTCGGTTGAGGAGGGCTAGGGCTAGGATCGGATAGATGCAAGACACCACCACTCCGCCGATCGTGCCGACGGCCATGAAGCCCGACATGATGCCTGACATGGCGGAGGGTGCCTTGGAATTTGCCAGCATTCCCTGAGTCATTTCCTGCATCGCTGGGATCATGATGGTGAGGGCTAATACTAGGTTGATGAGCTTCGCCCCGAGCGATGACCATGCGTAAGTGTTCGACCACTTGAGGCCGTTTCGCCGCTTCTTCAGCAACTGGATGCCAGCGATGATCATCGGAATGGCAACTAACAGCGAGAGGATGCTGGAGGTGATCGTCATCGAGCCGATCTTGGCCTGCATGGCGATTTGTGCATCCATTTGGTCGGGCGGACTGAACTTGAGAAACGGGTTTCCCACCACCTCGATAAACAAGCCCCACACGGCACCTAACAACCCGAGGCCGGCGAATACCAAGTGCAATATGCCAAACACCTTGACCGCAGGCGGCTCGCCTAACATGGCGGGCGGAAGCGAGGGGGAACCTTGGGTGAGTGGCGGCTGATAGAGCGATGGTTCATTCATACCGAAGCATCAGAATGAAGCAGCGGCGGGATGTCGAGCTTGGGTGTAGGTGAGCTTCGCGCTTGGGTGCGGGACAAAAAAGTTATCCTAGACATGAAGTGGTCTGAGGTTGGCCCCAAGGAGGGGCGGAACGTGTCCGCCCACGCGGATGATGAGCCGATTC
>JAYTLO010000329.1:0-1616 GCA_043729385.1 Akkermansiaceae bacterium | reverse complement strand
TGGCGGGAGATTTTCCGAAGATCAAGCTTCGAGTGTTGCGGGCTTGCGGGTGGGCCGCGGTGGTGGTTTGTTCGCGCCACGAATGCATTTGCGCCTCTCCGATCAAGAACTCGCCACGCTGGTGGAAATGGTGAGCCTCGCCGCGAACGTCGCGTCGTGGAACCAAAAGGAAACCGCGAACGACCAAGTGTCCGCGTTTGAGACGCTGGAAAGCAAAATTCTCGAAAAAGCCGGCCACTCGGGGCTGGGCGACTGGATCGAGTTCGACGAGGAAAGCCAGCGCTTCCGGGTAAAGGCGGAACGCGAGGAAAATCTTTTCTATCACGAATGCTACGAGGAGTTCCGCAACGAAAGCTTCTGGGACGAGCTGGCAGTGAGACTCGCGGACCGAGACCTCGCGCGTGCGATCGGCTTTAAGGAATGGGAAGCGCTCAGCGAGGAAGATCGCCGGGCGCGCACCGTCGCGTGGGAAAAACGCTACTGGGAAGAGTTCTCCAAACGCGGCGTGGAGCGCGTGGTGGTGGTGACCCCGCCGGGGGAGGGTTGATGTTTCCTGAAGAACATCGACGCCTCGTCCTTGCATCTTTGTAAGGACGATGATGTCCCTACTCCTTTGATTCCGGCATCATGTAGGCTAACAGCGTGCCAAGCCTATCGCGCAGTTTGGACCGCGGGACGATGGCGTCGATCAGCCCGTGCTCTAACATGAACTCTGCGGTTTGGAAACCAGGCGGGAGGTTCTGGTGGGTTGTCTCCTTGACTACCCGCGGGCCGGCGAAGCCGATCATGCACTTGGGCTCGGCCAGATTGATGTCGCCGATGGTGGCGAAAGAAGCAGTGACGCCGCCGGTGGTAGGATGCGTAAGGAGGGAGATGTAGGGCAACTTCGCCTCGGAGAGCCGGGCCAACGCGCCGCAGGTCTTGGCCATTTGCATCAGTGATAGCATGCCTTCCTGCATCCGCGCGCCGGACGATGCGGACACGATGATCATGCCGCGCTTTTCGGCGATGGCCATCTCGATGGCGCGGGTGATTTTTTCACCAACTACCGAACCCATCGAGCCGGCAAAAAATTTGAAATCCATCACCGCGATCATCGCACGCTGGCCGTTAATCGATAGACGTCCGCAAATTACCGCATCATCCAGTCCGGTCTTCTCGCGAAGGCCAGCGGTTTTCTCAGCGTAGCCCAAAAAGCCGAGCGGGTTGGCTGAGATCAATCCTGTTTCCGTTTCCTCGAACGAACTCGGGTCGGCCAGCATCGTGACTCGCTCCCGCGAATCGACGAGGAAATGGTGGCTGCAATGCAGGCAGACGTGGAGATTTTGCTTGAGTTCGAGGGTGTGGATCAAGGCGCCACAATCGGGGCACTTGAGCCAAAGGCCTTCCGGCATTTCTTCACGGCGGTCGTGGCTGCGCAAGCGGGGTTTGCTAAAAATGCCCATGGAATTGGAAAAGTTGCTGACTGATAGAAACTGCTGCGGCAGCCCTCTCGGGACCGCGAATCTAGGGGCGGGTAGGGATGACGACAATCCTCTTTTGAAGGATCTGCCACGGCGAGCTTCCATCTTTGTGGTTGCTTTTTCGCCCGGATCGAACCAAAACCTGCCCGCAGG
>JAYTLO010000328.1:0-9783 GCA_043729385.1 Akkermansiaceae bacterium | reverse complement strand
CCGGAAGTCGACTTCCGGCTCGGGTTCCGTTCCATCGACCAGCCACCGCACGAGCCGCGCCGCCATACCGGGCGCGTAGAGCGAACCCTTCGAACCCAGCGCGTTGAACATCCAACCGCCTCCCTCCAGCGGTCCGATCAGTGGCTGGCTGCGGCGCAAAATCGGCCTGACGCCCGCATCATGACCGAGCACTTCAAACACTTCGCCACCTAATCGCCCCGCGATTTCCTCGACTCGCACGCGCCCTTTGCCCGTCGGCAGTTCGTCGAGGTCTTCCCATTCGTAAGTCGAACCCACCCTGAAAACACCCCCGCCCTGCGGCACAAGCCAGCCTCCCGCGCCAATCCGGATGTGCGTCTCGTCCCAGCCCGCGGCGCGAATCGTGAGGATCTCGCCCTTCGCGCAGCGATGCGGACCATAGTGGCCGGCTAGCAATCCCGACGCGCCCTCGCAGCGGATTTCACCCGGCTTGATTTCATTCGCTGAAACATCCCTTACCTGAAAACAGCCTCTATTTTCGAAAAAATCCCGCGAGCCGTCGATAAAGGCCCGCGTGTCGAGTCGTCCCCCGCCTCTGACTTCCACGGCTCCGCACCAGCCATCGGGAGCAGCCACTTCCCCGAGCACCCAAGGTGCCACGTCCGGCGCATCCAACTTGGAGAGGATTTTTCGCCATTCCTTTTCCGATCCCGCAAGCCGCATCACGGGAAACGGATACCACAGCTTGCGCCCGGTTCGCCTCTCCACTTCGGCATATAAGTCCAGCGCCTCCGGCATGAACTCAGCGATCCGCCAGCTCGGCTCGAAGTTTTTCCCGGTGATCGGATTCACCATCCCGGCCGCGATCCGCGAACTGCCACCGGTGCCACGGTCAATCAGCACGAATTTTTCCCCACGTTTCAACAATTCCCAGGCGAGGCAAGTCCCGGCGAGACCTTGTCCGATGATCATCCAGCCTGTTCCGCCATCGCTCATTTCCTAATTGTCTTTCTGATGCCGGATTTCTTGCAAGTGTCTTCGCAGAAATGCCCCATGCCTAAATTTATTTATTAATGTAGGCTAAAAGCTTACCTTGAAATTTTAAAAACCTTTACTTTAAACCGTAGTTTTGACATTGAATTTTTCGTGCTGTCCCTGCATGAAAACATATCCCTACCTGAAAGTGATCGCGGTCGCTTGCGTCGGTGCCTTGGCATCTTGCGCGACCAAACCTGAAACCAAAACCACCCGGATGCCTGTATCGGCAACCCTTCGTCCTGATTCCTCCGTCACCGGGGGCGTGCTTCAGGAAGTTAATTCCTACCGCCGCAACCGTGGCGCGTCGGATCTCGAGCGCCACGCCGGCCTGGATCGTCTTGCCCAAAAGCATTGCGAATACCTGATGGCTCATCGTGGCTCATTCAGCCTCAGCGGCAAAAATGTCAGCCATATCGGCTTCGAGGGTCGCACCTTGATTGCCCGCGAACGCCTCAAAATGGAAAGCGTCAGCGAGAACGTCGTTGCTGCCAGTCATCTGGGAAAAAACCCGGCTCCCACGCTGGTCAAACTCTGGTCCGAATCCAAAGATCACGAATACAACATGCGCAGTTCATGGACTCATACCGGCATCGGTTTGGTGGTCGATAACGATGGAATGGTCTTCTGCACCCAACTGTTTGCCACCGTCAACCACTCGCAATTGGCGTCGCGTCAGCGCTTCAGCGGATTCTGAGTCTAACGAAAACCATGCCCGATTTGGCCCTCGAAATCGCCCTTCATGCCCGCGGCCTTCACCGGATCGCGGGTATCGACGAGGCGGGTCGAGGTCCACTTGCGGGTCCAGTCACCGCTGCGGCGGTCATTTTACCGAGGAAATTTAGCTGCCCCGGTCTCGACGATTCTAAGAAAATTAGTCCTGCCAAGCGGGAGTATCTTTTCGAACGCCTGACCACCGATCCGGCGATTGTCTGGGCGGTGGCCACCGCAGACCGCGAGGAAATCGACCGACTCAATATTCTCAGAGCCACGCATTTGGCGATGCGCCGAGCTGCTGAGGCCCTCGCCACGTCGGCTGACCATTGTTTGATCGACGGTTTACCGGTCAAAAATTTCCCCATTTCCCACGACGGTATCGTCAAAGGCGATGGGCTGTCGCTCTCGATCGCGGCGGCGAGCATCATCGCGAAAGTCACCCGCGACCGGATCATGCGCGTGCTCGACGAGGAGTTTCCGCAATTCGGCTTTGCGAGGCACCAGGGATATGGCACCAAGATGCATCTTGAAGCGCTACGGATTCACGGCCCTTGTTGCCACCATCGTCGCTCGTTTCAGCCGGTCGCTCAACTCGCCCTCTCGCTTGACCTTGGCTGACGGCCAAGCCCGCGACCGGATCTGGGTGGGAAATTACGGCGAACAAGTGGCCGCCGCATGGCTTCGCTCAAAGGGCTGTAAAATCCTGGCCCGGAATTTCCGTGGTCCCCGCAAGGGCGAGGTGGACATCGTCGCGCGGGATCACAAGCTACTGCTCTTCGTGGAGGTGAAAACCCGCCGCGAGGGCAGCAAAATTCGCGGGCTTGATGCCGTCGGAAAGGACAAACAGGCACTCATCGAACGCGGGGCAAATGCTTGGCTCAAAAGCCTCGGCACCCGCGATTTGCCATGGCGCTTCGATGTGATCGAAGTCTATGTGGAGGACGGCAAGAAGCCACGAATCAGTCAGGTGAAGGATGCCTTCTAGCCACTGAATCCTGCTTGCGGGCGTCACTCCCCTCACCCACCCTGCGCCAGCGATTCATGGAAAAATTTTCGGATTCAATGGCGTGGCTGGCAAAACGGGATGGCAGCGTGGTCATCGGTTACGGGCCTTTTCAGGAATCCGCCGAGTCACCCACCGCCGGCGTGGCGTTCTACGTGCAGGACTTTGCCCTCCGGGAACCAAAACCGTGGAAATCGCCGGAGCGCATCGAGCGGACCACCATCGCTGCGATGACTGAGCGTTTTCAAGGCGCACCTGCGTTGGAGTGCGAGTGGGATCGGCTCGATGCAGCCTCATTTTCGCAAGTCTTCCAAGAAGTCGTGTCGTCGATCAACGGCGGAGTTTTCGAGAAAACAGTGCCCGTGGTCACGGAAACTGGCACGGCGCGCCAATCGCCCGGGCCAGCCCTGCTGGCGGCCATGATCCGCCAATACGCACCGCTTCATTCATACGGCTGGCTCCACCAGGACTCTGGATTTGCAGGGGCGACCCCGGAATTGTTGGTTTCCGTGCATGGCACCCGGCTGGAAACGATGGCACTCGCCGGCACCGCCAGAAGCGAAGATCGCGAGGTTTTCGCCGTCGATGAAAAGGAGATCCGCGAGCACGAATACGTCGCTCAGACGCTCGTCTCTAAGTTGGTGGATCTCGGGCGCATCGAGCGCTGCACCCGGGAAATTCTCGATCTGGGATCGATCGTTCATTTTCTAACCACCATCGCGCTGGATCTTCCTTCCCTACAGGCACCTGAGGATCTTCTGCGGCGGCTCCACCCGACACCAGCGCTCGGCCCCTTGCCGCGCACTGCGGAAACCCTCTCAATGCTGCTCGATTGGCGCGACCGCCTGGGCTGCCCCCGGCAGTTCGGCGCTCCGTTCGGACTGTGGGATGATGGCGGATTTGAGGCCGTCGTGGCGATCCGAGGAATCTGGTGGGAGGGCAACAACCTCCTGCTGCCCGCTGGCTGCGGCGTGATAGAGGCGAGCCGTCTTGTCAACGAATGGCGGGAACTCCGGCTTAAGCGGGAAGCCGTGAAACACTTCCTTTCGCCAGCTTGATTGGGCTAATTTCACGGCAACTTGGCAGAAATTTCGCCGCCGAATCCTTGAAACTACCACAGATAAGTTTTTAATTAAAAAAGATTGAATGTTTTTAGAATACTAGCAGAGTCGGCAGCATATTGCTTCCCAAGATTATGTCGATCCGCAGTCATGCCCGCCCGATCTCAAGCCTCGCACTGTCAGCAATGGCGTGTGTTTTGGCCAGTCGCGCGGAAGCCGGCGATATCGCTCTGATCGCCAACCCCATTGGCCGGATTGCTCGCATTTTTGACCCGCAACTCGTTAAGACAGAAGATCGAGTGTCTTGGCTTGAAGAACGGCTGTCCACCTTCGCTGAGCATCGAGAGCACGCGATGAAGACTGGCTTAGGATACCGTGGATGCCGGGTAAAGGTCGGCGCTCCAGACCCCTCGATCACATTGGATCTTGGAAGCGAGTTCCCGGTGGAAACGATTTTCCTAGTCCCCGCTCAACGGGAATTTTTAGAAGATACCGGAATTTTCCCGAAACGGTTCACGATTGAACTCTCAAACCAAGCGGATTTTGCGCAGCGGACCGTCGTTTTCACCTCCAGGCTGGGACCGAACTCAAACCACTTGGCCGACGGCAATCCAGTTCCCTTCAAGGCTCACAATCATGCTCGCTACGTCCGGCTGACAGTTCACGAAGGTCACAATCGCGGAACCCTGGACCTGTTCGGCCTTTCGGAAATCTCTGTCATCTCGAACCGCGACCCAGTTTCGTTTGAAGCCACCGTTTCCACGGTAGGCGATCTCAACGTCCCCGGGATTTGGTATCCTGAGGCATTAACGGACGGTCGCACCCCTCTCGGTATCTGGCAGAACGAGGGGCGCCCGGACTCAGTGCCCGGCGATTCCGTGGAAGTCTCTCACAATGACGAGACGGCTTCTTGGACGATTTCGTTGGATCAGGTCGCACCTCTGGACCGGCTAGTTCTGTTTCCCTACCAGCTTGACCGCTCATCCGAGTCCTCGGTCTTCCCGGACTCACTGACGATCCACCTCCAAGGCGCTGACGGCGGCGTGGAAAACCTTGCCTACCAGTGGGCCAATCCTCTCGCTGGAGCTAGCAGCATGAATCCGCTGGTGATTCCTCTCGGTGGTAGAACCGCAAAGTTCATCCGCGTGACCGGCGTCCGCCCCTGCGGGATCGGCGGGCAGAAAGTCCATGCGCTTTCCGAAATCGAAGTTTGGTCACAAACCAAAAACCTCGCCAGCGGTCTCCCGGTTTCTCGCTCCGACGGCACCCAAAACGTGGTGGTTAACTCCCTAACGGATGGCTACACCTCCGAAAAGCAGATCATTCCCGTCGCCACTTGGCTCGACCAACTTTACGAACGCGGTAAGATCGAGCGCGAACTGGCAATGCTCCACCCCGTCCGCCGCCAACTGGCCTCTGAAAGTGAACTAAACGCGACTTGGGGTTCGGCGGTCATTCTCGGCCTGACCTTCCTGATCCCGGTGTTTATCGTCGAACGTCGGCGGCTGATGTCGAGAGATCAGATTGACCAACTCCGCAAGCGTATAGCATCCGACCTTCACGATGATATCGGCAGCAATCTTGGGAGTATTTCCCTGATCGCCCGCACCGCCCGCAAGGATCTCGTGCGTCTTCAAGGTCCAGAGGAAGTGGCCGAAGATCTGGGTGAAGTAGAATCCATCGCCCGCGAAAGCTCGCTTGCGATGCGCGATATCGTTTGGTTGTTAGAGCGCCGCCAAGACTCCATTGGCGACCTCGTCCAAAGGATGCGCGAGACGGCCGGACGCCTCCTCAGGGAAGTCAATTACACCCTCGAATGCGAATCGAGCCGAACTGCCGCCAAGCTCTCGCTCGATGCGAAACGCCACCTTTTCCTGTTTTACAAAGAAGCAATCCACAACGTCCTCAAGCATTCCCAAGCGGACCGAGTTTCCATCCGCCTGTGGGATGAGGACGACAAACTTGCCCTCGAAATCCTCGATAACGGCATCGGACTTCCCATGAGTGAGGAGCTAAGTCCGCAAAGTGTCCAGAAACTCGAGGACCGCGCCCGCGTGCTCGAAGGCTCCCTCAACATCACCTCTTCCAAGGACCGCGGAACTCAGATCCGCCTGCTCGTCAAACGCTCCCACCTCATCGCCCACCCCACCCTCGCATGATCGCCGTCGCCGCTACCACCACTACCCACTGCATCTGGATTTTGGAAGATCACGAAGTCTTCGCGAAGCAAATCCGCCGCCTCATCGGTGGTGAAGACGATCTAACTTGTCCTCATCATTTTCCGACCGCTGCCGATTTGTTCGACAAGCTCAAGTTCACCAACGAACGCCCGGACCTGCTGCTGCTCGATCTGGGACTTCCCCGCCGTGACGGGCTTGATGTCCTTACCGACATCCGCATCCTGTTGCCGGACGTGAAAGTGCTCATTTTATCCGCCTCCGACGACCGCGAAAAAGTCTATCGGGCCATCTGCAACGGTGCCTCCGGCTACCTTCTCAAAAGCGCCGATCCCGAAGAAATTCTATCAGGCATCCGCGATGTGCTCCATGGCACCTCCGCTCTCAGCGCACCGATCGCGAGCATGATCCTGAAAGGCTTCGCCAGCTACGGCCCGGTCGCTCACATCGAGCCTCTCACCCAACGTGAGTCAGAGGTGCTGCGCTTCCTCGTCCGCGGCCTGATCAAAAAGGAAATTGCCGACGAACTCTCAATCTCACAACACACCGTGGACATGCACCTGCGCGCGGTCTATCGGAAATTGCAAGTCCGCTCGCAGACCGAGGCCGTTTCCAAGGCTCTCCGCCAAGGACTCGTCTAACATTCTCATTGGAGTTCGCGCCCCAAACAAAAACCCCCGGTCCGTCTAACGGGCCGGGGGTTTTTCGTAAATGGAGTTAGATCAAGCTTCCTTGTCTTCGGCACCTGCGTCCACAGAGATGGTCAGCGTGGCGATCACGTCTGGATGGAGGCGGATTTGAACTTCGGTCTTGCCAGACTTCTTCACTGGCTTGTCGAGCTCGATGGCGTGGCGATCGATGACGATGCCAGCTGCTTCGAGTTCCTTGTGGATGTCGATGTTTGTCACCGAACCGAATGCCTTGCCGCCTTGGCCGGTGGAAAGCGTGAACTTCGGCTTGAGCTTGGCGATTTTAACAGCGATTTCCTGAAGTCCCACAAGCTCTTCCGCTTCACGTGCTGCGCGGCTCGTCTTAAGAGCTTCGACGTGGCGGAGGTTTGAGCGGCTTGCTTCGAATGCCTTGCCTTGTGGGATCAGGAAGTTCCGAGCGTATCCGGCGCGGACTTTGACAACATCAGCTTCGGCACCTAGGCCTTCGATTTTTTCTTTGAGAATAACTTGTGCGTTGGCCATGGGAATCAGAGATAAAAGTTCGTTTGGGGGCGGCGATTTAGGCTCCGCGTCAAAACGAGTCAAGAAGAATGAACCCTTATTCTTTGGCCCTCCTGAAGTTTCTACCTACCTGAAGCATTTTTCAAAATGGATCTCTAATTAAAGGTGTGAATCCACGCCGCGAAGTCCTGCTTTTGCAAACTTGCCAGTTCCCAAATCGCCCGCCATTTTCCCGCGCATGTCACGCAGCTACCGCATCACAATCCTCGCCGGAGACGGCATCGGCCCCGAAGTCATGGCCGAATCCCTCCGCATTCTCGATGCCGTCGAGGCGAAATTCGGGTTCACCGTTTCCCGCAGCGAGCACCTCGTCGGCGGCGCGGCCATTGATGCCACCGGCCACCCGCTGCCGCCGGAAACGGTCGCTGCCAGCGAGGCTGCGGACGCGATTCTCTTCGGCTCCGTCGGCGGACCGAAGTGGGAAACCCTGCCACCCGACATCCAGCCCGAGCGCGGTGCGCTTCTCCCGCTGCGCAAGCACTTCGGCCTCTTCGCCAACCTCCGCCCCGGCGTCTGTCTGCCCGCCCTCACCCACGCATCTCCTGTTAAACAAGAACTCATCGCCGATGGCTTCGACGTCCTCTGCGTCCGCGAACTAACAGGCGGCATCTATTTCGGCACGCCGAAAGGCCGCGAGGAGCGTGATGGCGAACCCGTCGCCTTCGACACCATGGTCTATCAGAAGAGCGAAATCCAGCGCATCGCCCGAGTCGCCTTCACCGCCGCCATGGGCCGCAAAAAGCAACTGCTCTCCGTGGACAAGGCCAACGTCCTCGCCACCTCCGTCCTCTGGCGCGAGACCGTCATCGAGATTTCCAAGGAGTTCCCCGAAGTCCAGCTATCCCATATGTATGTGGACAATGCCGCCATGCAGCTCATCAAGCGCCCCGGATCGTTCGATGTGTTAGTCACGGAAAACCTCTTCGGTGACATTCTATCCGATGAAATGGCGATGATCTCCGGTTCGCTCGGCATGTTGCCATCCGCCTCGTTAGGCAAACAACGCGAAGACGGCCTCTACTTCGGTCTTTACGAACCGTCCGGCGGCTCCGCTCCCGACATCGCAGGCCAAGGCATCGCGAACCCGATCGCCCAAATCCTCTCACTAGCCATGCTGCTGCGTTTCTCCCTCGGAGAAATCGAAGCGGCCGACGCCATCGAAGCCGCCGTCGCCAAAACCATCGCCGACGGCTACCGCACCGGCGACATCGCCACCAGCCAGCCCGACGAAACTAAAGTCGGCACCACCGGCATGGGCGATGCGGTGCTCGCGCGACTGTAATCGGCCTGGCAGACTCGATAACGAGCGGGGACATCGTGTCCCCGCTTTTTTGTTACCACCAGTCATCCTCATGGCAGTAACTGGCACCGATCTACACAAGGCGGACCACCTACACGCCCCCGGAAGGTTTGCGGCACCGGGGACATCCTAAGGTTCCGCTGTTCTTGGAAAAAAAGCACCCTCTCCAAAACCCCGCGCTCTCGATGAATAGCTTTGACCCTCAAAACCTAGGCTGCTTCTCTCTCCCAGAAACCTGCCAACAATGCACCGGACTTAGATTATATGCTCTTCTGGCTAATAAACACTGTTCGGCAGAGATAATATGAACACTTCCAGAGTCGCAATCGGACTGGCAACCCTCATCTTCGTGACGGTGCCGCTGCTTGGACTTGCTCAGCTAAGTTACGATATCCGATGCCTTGATTTCACTGGAACTTATGACAAAGCGGACTCTGAGTTCCCGCTTCTTTCTTCCTTACTCTGGATTTTCGGTCCACTCGATTGGTGGAGCTTCATCACACCTCTGGCGCTCACCGTGGCGGCGGCAGCGTCTCTTCGGATCCCACTGCGTCCATCCACGCTCGCGTTGATTCTTGGATCGTCCGTTTTGCAGGCTCTCGCACTGACTGCAGCAGTCACCCCCTACTTTAGGCTTGCCGCTGTCATGGGGCATCCCATGCCTGCTCCATATGCAGGAGTTCCCCTTGTCGCAAATCTGTCCTTGGTTGGGACCGCAGTGGGACTTGCAGTCTATTCAGTTTTACGGTCTCTTGCCAATAGCCGCATCCGGACTAAACAAGGAGCCGAATCGGGCTCCCGGGAGTAGTTAGCTCCCGGGTCCCACACTACCCTGCGTAAGGCTCCGTACAGGGCGGTTCCAATCAGACTCCGCGTCGCGTGCGCGGTTGCTTCCAATCGTATAACTTCACTCGCCGCCTGACCAATGGTGACATATCTCTCACTTCACGGTCGGTGGCGCGGTATTACATCCAGCCCTGACGTTGTTAGTTGCTGGAATTGGATTAATAAGTGGGGAGTTGAAGGAGTTTAGCCGCGAAGGAACGGCGAGATCGCAAAGAAGACAGCGGTATATGTGTTTCAAGCTGAGTGCTAAGCCTTTCCTAAACCGGACGGTTTCTTCAGATTCCTAACTTTGTGTGGGTTAATTCCGGTTGGAACGGCTTGTCTGTAAAAGGCAGCGGGCAGCAACTGTCTTTTTAGTCTGTTAGGCTTTTGGGGGAATTGTATTCCCGCAACACCCTGCTCATGATGGAGTTCAGGTGGATAAGTAGTCTTC
>JAYTLO010000327.1:0-9144 GCA_043729385.1 Akkermansiaceae bacterium | reverse complement strand
GACCGCGGTCCTGGCGGGTGGTTTCAACTGGAGCATTCTTGTCAGTCTGGCGAACCGGTCGAGTCCACCTCGCGGGAGCTGGCCGCATCGCTTGGCTTGCCATCTCGCGGACCTGCGATGCCGCGGTTAGTAATCGGTCGCCGGGAATGGATCGCGCTGCCCGAGCTCGGGGTTTCTCCCTTGAATGCCAAGACGGACAGCGGTGCCCGGAGCTCCAGCATTCATGCGGAAAATGTCCAGCTCTCAGCAGATGAAAAAAGCGTTCATTTCACCACTACGAACCATTACGCGGAGACGATTTCCTGCGAAGCGCCGGTCGCGCGACTGGCCCGGGTGAAGAGTTCCAGCGGGATCGCCCGCAAGCGGATTTTCATCCAGACCACTGCGGTTCTAGCAGGTGGTTTCACTTGGAGTATTCTTGTGAGTCTGGCAAATCGGTCGGAAATGCGCTGCCCGATGCTGCTAGGTCGGCGGGCGCTGGCTGGCTATTTTCTCATCGATCCGCAAGCGGCGCATCTGCTCGGGCCGAGGCGGCAGTTAGAGCAATTCGCCCTCAGACCGCCAGCCGCGAATCAAAGCTGAAGCGCCGGGGTTTGCTCGGCTTCAAGTCTCGCATGTATGGATTCAATGGATTCACTAACAGAGATTTCTCCTCAGGAATGACCACGCTCGGCAGCAGCAACGCTAGATTCTGATAGTCCCGCAGCCAGCGCGTGCCGAACGTTTGCGCCTGTCGTGACGATGGCTGCAGCCGCCACTCCGGCGGGAGTTTGGAAAGCGGCGCCTGCGAGATCAAAGCATCGGGAACTTCCAGCTCGATCACGACCCAATCCAGCAGCAACGCCTCGCGCGGGGCATGGACCAAGACTTCGAGCGCTGCTAGAGCGCGCGACTCCGCCAAATAGACCGCCGCGACTCCGGGTGAATTCCAGCGTCCGCCATAGAGGCGGGCACCTTCGCCATCCAGCGCGGTGGCAGCCCAGTGCGCCTGCACGATGCGATAGAAAAGTGGCATGATCAGGAAAAGACACCGTGTTCTAAACGCCCTAACAGGGCATCCACCTCGCGGGCACCGATCTCGGTGTCCGCGAAATCTAGCGGGCACTCGCCGTTAAAGGCGAAGGCTGGCGCCACCAACCATGACCGCGCCCCTTCAAGACCACCGAGCGCGGCGGTGGCGTGAGACATGAGCCGACCGTAGCGTACCAAGCGGTCTGACTCGGCACGGTCCAGGTTTCCCAGTTTTTTCCGGCGATGCAATGTGGCGCGGGACATTCCAAGCCACGCCCCAAGGCGCTCTTCGGTCACGCCCAGCATTTCCTGCATCATGTGAAACTCAGCGAAAGGCAGCCCATCACGGACCTTGTCGATCATGTAGGCCGCTTCCGGCTCGCGGAGCATGGAGGTTTCCTGAGGAATGTGATCCCAATAGCTGACTGGCTTCTGATTCATATGAAGCAATAGAAAGCATCTCCTGAATCATTACAAGTTTTTTCCCAAAAAGAAACCGCCAGTCGTCTGCACGACTGGCGGCTTTGGAGTGATACAGGCTACAATCCGTTCGGATCAATAACGGTATTGCTCGCCCTTGAACGGACCTTCGACAGGCACGTTGATGTAGTCAGCTTGTTCCTGCGTCAGGGTCGTGAGCTTGGCTCCGACCTTGGCAAGGTGGAGACGCGCCACTTCCTCGTCGAGGTGTTTCGGCAACACGGTGACTTGGCCGGGCTTGTTAGTTTCCCGGTTTTTCCAGAGGTCGATTTGCGCGAGCGTCTGGTTGGTGAAACTGTTGGACATGACGAAACTCGGGTGGCCAGTGCCGCAACCGAGGTTCACCAAGCGGCCTTCAGCTAACATGTAAATGCTGTTGCCGGTCGGGAAGGTGTATTTGTCCACCTGTGGCTTGATGTTCGTGCGGATGACGCCAGGAGCTTCGTTGAGCTTGTCGATCTGGATCTCGTTGTCGAAGTGGCCGATGTTACAAACGATTGCTTGGTCCTTCATCTTCTCCATGTGCTCAAGGCGGATGATGTCGAAGTTCCCGGTGGTGGTGACGTAGATATCGCCCAAGCCGAGGGTGTCTTCGAGCGTGAGCACGCGGAAGCCTTCCATTGCGGCTTGCAGTGCGCAAATCGGGTCAACTTCGGTGACGACGACTTGGGCACCTTGGCCGCGGAGGGCTTGGGCGCAGCCTTTGCCGACATCGCCGTAGCCGCAAACGACGCCGACTTTACCGGAAATCATTACGTCGGTGGCACGCTTGATGCCATCCACAAGGGACTCGCGGCAACCGTAAAGGTTGTCGAACTTCGACTTGGTGACCGAGTCATTGACGTTGATCGCAGGAACGAGCAACGTCCCGGCCTTGGCCATTTGATAGAGACGATGGACACCGGTGGTGGTTTCCTCGGAAACCCCCTTCCAATCCTTCACGATCTTCGCGAAGATGCCCGGTTGTTTGGCATGGATGTCCTTGAGGAGGTCTTTGATGACTTGCTCCTCGTGGTTGCCGGACGGGGTGTTGACCCAGTCGGAACCGTTCTCGAGTTCGTAGCCCTTGTGGATAAGGAGGGTCGCGTCGCCACCGTCATCGACGATGAGTTCAGGTCCAAGACCTGCTGGATTAACCAGAGCCTTCCAAGTGCACCACCAATATTCTTCCAAGCTTTCGCCCTTCCAGGCAAACACCGGAATCTCACGAGCGGCCATGGCGGCGGCAGCGTGGTCCTGAGTGGAGAAGATATTGCAGGAGACCCAGCGCACTTCGGCACCGAGATCGACAAGGGTCTCGATGAGAACCGCCGTCTGAATCGTCATGTGCAGCGAACCCATGATGCGGACACCTTGAAGCGGCTTTTCCTTACCATACTTTTCGCGGGTGGCCATCAGGCCGGGCATTTCGTGCTCGGCGATCTCGATTTCTTTGCGACCAAAATCGGCAAGGCCGATGTCTCTTACTTTGCAGTCTGTGAAGCTCATGTTGTTTTAGGTTAGAATTTTGAATCAGCCGATCGCCTTCTTGAGAGCCGCCGCCTTAGTGGTGGATTCCCAAGTGAGGTCTGTGTCGTCCTTGCCGAAGTGGCCGTAGTTGGTGGACTTGGAGTAAATAGGGCGGAGCAGGTCGAGCTGCTTGACGATGTCGGCGGGCTTGAAGGAGAACGTCTTTTTGACCGCTGCTAAGATCTTTTCATCGCTGACGATGCCCGTGCCGAATGTATCGATGTGAATCGAAAGCGGTTGTGGATGGCCAATGGCGTAGGCGAACTGAATTTCGCAGCGCGTAGCCAGGCCAGCCGCAACAACGTTCTTGGCGACCCAGCGGCCCATGTAGGCGGCAGAGCGGTCAACCTTGGATGGATCTTTGCCAGAAAAAGCACCGCCACCGTGACGGCCCATGCCGCCATAGCTATCGACAATAATCTTGCGACCTGTCAGGCCCGTATCACCCTGAGGACCGCCAACGACGAAGCTCCCCGTAGGATTGATGTGATACTCGGTGTCTTCCGTTAGCATGTTCTTCGGCAAGACCTTTTTGATCACTTGCTCTATGCAGAATTTCTCGATCTCAGCGTGACTGGCTCCTTCTGCATGCTGGGTGGAAATCACCACGTTCACAATCCGGGTCGGCTTGTCATTCACATACTCGACAGCGACTTGCGACTTCGCGTCGGGGCGGAGCCACTTCGCTAGCTTGCCGGCCTTGCGAATGCGGGTGAGTTCACGTCCGAGACGGTGGGCGAACATGATCGGTGCCGGCATCAGTTCGGGCGTTTCATCGCACGCATAGCCAAACATGATTCCTTGGTCTCCAGCTCCTTGTTCCTTGTGCTTCTTCCCCTCAGCCCCAGCCGCGTCCACACCTTGAGCAATGTCGGGGGATTGAGGCGTGAGGTAGTTATTGATGAATATCTTGTCGGCATGAAACACATCGTCATCGTTGGTGTAGCCAATGCCGCGAATGGCTTCGCGGATGACTTGCTCGACGTTGATGACGGTGCCAATCGGGGTTTGTTTTCCGATCTTCGGAATGCTGATCTCGCCACCAACGACTACCACGTTGCTCTTTACGAAGGTCTCACAGGCGACCCGACTCTTCGGATCGATCGCGAGGCAAGCGTCAAGGATGGCGTCCGAGATTGTGTCGGCAACTTTGTCCGGATGGCCTTCGCCAACGGATTCGGAGGAAAAAATGTAGGTGCTCATGTGCTTTTTAATTTTCGTATCGTCAAATCGTGATGCGTTGATGTATTAACCCCGCCATGCCGTCAATGCTGAAATCGCTGAAGCTCATTTCTGATCCCACTCGCCTGCGGATTTTGATGCTGGTGGAGAATGAAGCTCTCTCCGTGGCCGAGCTGCAGGAGGTGTTAGGCATGGGTCAGAGCCGGATCTCCACCCAGCTCTCCCAGCTCAAAATGGAAGGCTTGGTCAGCGACGAACGCAGTGGAAAAAACAACATCTACACCTGCACCGGCGACTCGGACCTAATGGAAGTCGCTCGATCAGCCGCCGCCGAGGTGGCGGAAGTGGCGGACGACACCGCCGCGCTCCGGCATCTTTTGCGCAAAAGAAAGGACAGCTCACGCGCCTATTTCGACGAACTCGCAGGTCGCTTCGGCAAGGACTACGTGCCGGGTCGCTCATGGAAAGCTCTGGCCGAGGCACTCATCAAAGTCCTCAACTACCAAGTCGTCGCCGATTTGGGTGCCGGCGAAGGCACGCTCGCTCAACTGTTAGCCCAGCGGGCGGAGAAAGTCATCGCCGTGGATCTCTCGCCGAAAATGGTCGAGTTCGGCCAAAACCTCGCCGCACAAAATGGCCTCGCCAATTTGGAATACCGCATCGGCGACATTGAGGATCCGCCGATTGAAGCTAAAAGCCTCGATCTCGCTATCCTCAGCCAAGCCCTCCACCACGCCGAGCGCCCGCAACGCGCGCTCGATGCCGCATTCCGCATCTTAAAACCCGGCGGACGCCTAGTCGTCCTCGATCTCCTACAACACCACTTCGACGAAGCTCGCGAACTCTACGCCGACCGCTGGCTAGGTTTCTCCGAAAGCGATCTCGCCATGATGTTAGAGAAAGCCGGGTTTGTCCAAATCGAGACCGTCGTGGCCGACCGCGAGACTGCTGCGCCGAAGTTCCAGACGCTTCTCGGCATCGGCGTCCGCAAAGCCTGAGCCATCCTTGCCAACGCGGCCACGGCATGCGAGTGGACGCCATGCGATTTCTGATTGGCTTGCTCATCGTACTTCCGCTCACCGGCTGTTTTCCGGCGAGGCCTGTGCAACAACCCGCTGTTGCTAAAAGGGTCGCCCCTGCCGTGAAAATCGCAGCACCCACTCCAGCGGTCCCGGCAAGCGCCCCGCGGGTATCCGTTAGGGAAATTTTCCGGATCGAGTTTACGGGCGTCACCTTCGATTCACGCGGCCACCACTTGGTCGTCGTCGATCAGCCTAACGGCCCTGGCAGCCGCTACCCGGACTCAGAATCTGCAGCGCGGTCGCTCGGAGGATTTGCCGCCGTGAACGCCGGATTCTTCACTCCCGAGGGCGCACCACTCTGCTTGGTGGCTTCCTCTGGGAAAATTTCCGGCTCGTGGAACTCGGCGTCCTCGCTCGGCAGCGGCGCGTATTACCGAGATTCGGCAGGTGCTATGGCCATCGCCCGTCGGGAAAAACTCGGTCGCCTCGGTGCCGCTACCATGCGCGATCTCATCCAAGCCGGCCCGCTGTTAGTTGAAAATCGCCAAACCGTGAGTGGTCTCGAAACCACCAAATCCAGCGTCCGCACCGTGATCTTGTGGGACGGTGGCACCCGCTGGTGGATCGGCTGTAGCTCGCCCTGCACCTTGGCAGCCCTCGGCCAAGCACTTGCTCACAGCGCCCCCGCAGGTTGGCCCGTCCAAGCGGCCCTCAACCTCGACGGCGGCCGATCGTCCGACCTCTGGATCGCCGATTCCATCACCGGCGGCCCCGTCCTCAAGCGCCCGCCATGGAATCGCCCGGTCCGAAATTTCCTCGTCCTCGTCGCCCGATCGCCGCTCCCAAACGAGCGGTGGACAGCCAGTTTTCAAATGATAATCTCCGCCAGTCACTCACCGTAAGAAAACCATGTCCCGGGCCACCCTCTTACCCACCCTAGTTGTCAGCTGCGGACTCGTGTCCTGCGCGACTGTTAGTAAAATAGGCCAAGGATCGATGGCGCTCGTGCAAAAGACTTCCGCAGCGACCAGCACCAAAGTTTCGCAGCTTGCTGACCTCGTGCGGCCTCCCGGAGTCAAGGTCGTCGAGGTTCGCGAAAAGGATCTCAAGCCCATTCTCACTGGCCAAGAACGCGCGCTTGCCTTTCAAAACACCCGCAAGCGCGGCTTCTGGTTCTTCGGCGGACCCGTGGATTTCAAGGAACCCACCCTGCCCGCAGCCGGCGGCGAGTTGGACGGCAGCCTGCTGCCACCGATGACTCCGTGAGCCGGAGTTTCCGCCGATCCACTCATTCCCGGCTTGATGCCCGGACGCTGATGAGAATGATCCCCCGCATGTCACGGTTGTTCTTCGCCCACCTCGCCGCGCTCCTATTTACCGGAGCGCTGATCACCTCTTGCGGTGGTAGTCCCCCGCCCCGCGCCCAGCCGCAGTCGGGACGAGCGGCGGCATCGAACCAGCCAGTCCGCGTCGCGGCCATCCCACCCACCGCGCCACCGCCCGTCGTCGGGGAGAGCGCCATCGTCATCGACGTCGTCAGCGGCCGCGTGCTCTATGCGAAAAACGCAGATGCGCCCCGCGCCGTCGCCAGCACCCAGAAAATCGTAACCGCCCTTTGCATCCTGGATGCGGGAAATATCGATAAATCCATCGTCATCGAAGCTTCCGACGTGAACTGCGAACCCACCCGGCTCGGCGTCAAGCCCGGCGAGATCTACAGCCGCCGCGAGCTGACAAAAGTGCTCATGGTAAAAAGCGCCAACGACATCGCTCGCTCCCTCGCCCGCGACGTCGGCGGCAGTCAGGAAGGCTTCGCCGCGCTCATGAATCAAAAAGCCTCGTCGCTTGGCATGAGAAACTCGAATTTCATCAACCCGAACGGCCTACCGATGACCGGCCAATACTCCACCGCGCGCGACATGGCCATCGCCGCCCGCGCCGCTTATCACAGCCCGTTGATCCGCTCCTTCACCGCCACCAAGGCGTTTGAATTCCGCTTCAACAACGGTAGCACCCGGCTCATCGAAAATACCAACAAGCTCCTTAAGACCGTCCCCTATTGCGATGGCCTCAAGACCGGCACCACCAATGCCGCCGGCCGCTGCCTCGTCGCCAGCGGTTCGCTCAACGGTCGCTCCGTCATCGTCGTGGTCTTGAAATCCACCACGCCTAACATTTGGAAAGACTCGGCCAAGCTGCTTGCTTGGGCGCTCGAACGCCCGGCTTCCGGCTCCTAACCGACATGCCTACCCCCGCCGACTCCCTCCGCCGGCTCGCCGCCGAGGGCTTGTTGCGCGGACTTCGGCCGCTCGACTCCCCCACCGGCGTTCGCGTCGTTAGAGAAGGCCGCGAGTTGTGGAATTTTGCTTCTAACGACTACCTCGGCCTTGCCCGCCATCCAGAAATCGAAGCCGCGCTGATCGAGGGCGTGCATCGCTACGGTGCCGGTGCCGCCGCCTCCCGGCTCGTCTGCGGCACCTTGCCACCGCACCGGATGTTAGAAGCCGCGCTCGCCGAGGCGAAACAAACTGAAGCCGCACTCACCTTCTCATCAGGCTTCGCCACCGCCCTCGGCGTCATCCCAGCCATCGTCGGAAAAGCCGATTTCGTATTTCTCGATAAGCTATCCCACGCCTGCCTCGTCGATGCCGCCCGCCTCTCCGGCGCCACCCTCCGCGTCTTCCCTCACAACGCCCTCGGGAAACTCGAACGCTTGTTAGTTTCCACCCGTGCGAAATCCCCATCCGCCCGCATCCTCGTCGTCACCGAGTCCGTCTTCAGCATGGACGGCGACCTTTGCCCGCTGCGCGAAATCGTCGAGCTGACGGAAACTCACGCGGCCCTTCTCTTGCTCGATGAAGCGCACGGTTTCGGCGTCCTCGGCGAGCATGGCATGGGCCTCGCCGAGCAGGAAAATCTCCAACAGCGCATCACCTTCCAGATGGGCACCCTCAGCAAAGCCGCCGGCCTATCAGGCGGCTACCTCGCCGCCTCCCAGGATTGGATCGACCTTCTCACTAACCGCGCCCGCTCATTCATCTACTCCACCGCCCCACCGCCTGCCCTCGCCCACGCCGCCAGCGCGTCTCTAACTCTCATTCGCTCGACGGGAGGCCAATCTCTGCGCACAAAACTCCAGCAAAACATCGCCCCCCTGTCCTCCAATCCCACGCCAATCATCCCGCGAGTGTTAGGCTCTAACGAAGCCGCCCTAGCCGCCGCCGTCGCCCTTGAGCAAGCCGGTTTCCTCGTCCCCGCCATCCGCTACCCCACCGTCCCCCGCGGCACCGCCCGCTTGAGGATCAGCGTCTCCGCCGCTCACTCAATCGCGATGATCAACGCGCTTGCCGCGCAATTACCCCGAGAAATCGCTATCACAGCGAAGTCATGAGCGATCCCAAAAAGTGTCCCCGCTGTCCCAGCGGGTTCTTCCACCGTCACCGGCAAAGTGGCCATCAAACACCCACGACGGTGTGGCGCGTAGTCATAAGGAGGGCGGACATTTTTGTCTGCCCGGCCGATGGGACGTGAAGGAGATGTGCTCCGCGCTTCTGCTTTCGCGACACATCGGCAAGTGGACAAAAGTGTCCACTCTCCTTTTTTCACTTTAAGTGATATCCGCTGTGATTTTGGCCGGATAGATCGGCTGCTAGAATGCTCTTTATGGGAGTCTTCAGGAAAAACAAAAGTGCCGCCGACCGGACTCGAACCGGTACGACCGTGAGATCAACAGATTTTAAGTCTGTGGCGTCTACCATTCCGCCACGGCGGCATCTTGCGCGGGAGGATTTGCAGCAAGTCTGCGGCTTGTCGATGCTGATTTAATCCAAGTCACCACAGGGTCAGGGCGGTTGCCCAGAAATTCGCCAAGGGCCACAGTCATTAGCGATTTGAGAAAATGCTAGACATTAGCCCCCGTTTTGGCAGTTTCAGCCTGCCA
>JAYTLO010000326.1:0-7799 GCA_043729385.1 Akkermansiaceae bacterium | reverse complement strand
CTGCGATGAACCGCCGGTCTTCGTTATTTCGATTATGGGAATGACTCGCAGGCTGGAGCGTCCGAGAAATTTCAGATCGGCACCACCATAGGTTTCAGCAATCTCCCCGACATGTCTTTTTGTCTCCGCAGTCGTTGTGAGGGTGACTTCAAAAGGCTTCCCCGACGTTTTCTGATGTTAGTCATTCGCTGGGGTCCAAGGTTCTGCCAAAATATTGAAGTCATCAAAGACGCAACTTTTTCCTGAGCCGTTGGCACCAATCATCAAAATCAATTTGGCGGTCTCTGAAATTGATTCGATCTTGAGATTGGTGAAGCGTTTGAAATTCTGGAGGTGGAGCGAACTGACGTGCATGTGGGTGAATGCGTGAAAGTTACCCGAGTGAAACCGTGAGAGCGAGCTGATTCCCCGAGGCTTGACCCCGCGCCCGTGCCGTGCATCTTCCGCGCCCGATGATTTCTGTTCAGTCACTCCGCGTTGAATTCGGCGCCCGCGTCCTTTTTAACGACCTTTCGTTTTCCGTCCAGCCGCGCGAGCGGATCGCCTTCGCCGGCCACAACGGCGCGGGGAAATCCACGCTGATGAAGTGCGTGGCGGGGCTGGTGCGGGCGACGTCTGGGCAGATCCATGCGCCCAAGGGCACGCGCATCGGCTACTTGCCGCAGGAGGGAATTCACGTGAAAGGGCGCACGTTGTGGCAGGAAACGGAGTCCGCATTTGGCGAGACGATGGCACTGAGCGAGAAGATCGACCGGCTATCGAACGAGCTGACCAAGCTGGACCCGCGCTCGTCGCCGTATGGGGATTTGCTGGAGGAAATAGGTGAGTTAGAGTTGCTGCTAGACGCGACCGACCCGGCGCGAATGAAGCCGCGGATCGAGTCGGTACTTAAAGGACTCGGCTTCCAACAGAAGGATTTCACTCGCGATTGCTCTGAGTTTTCCGGTGGCTGGCAAATGCGGATCGCGATGGCGAAGCTGTTTCTCCAAGAGCCGGAAGTCCTGCTGCTCGACGAGCCGACGAACCACTTGGACATCGGCACCCAGATCTGGGTCGAGCAATATTTGGTCAACTACCCAGGCGCGATTCTGCTCATTTCCCACGACCGGGCGCTGCTAGATACACTCTGCACGCGAACCATCGCCTTCTCCCACGGCCGGGCCGAGGAGTATGCGGGAAATTTTTCCTACTTCGAGCGCGAGTCAGTCCTCCGCAAGGAAATCCGCCTCAAGCAATACACCGCGCAGCAGCGCGAAATCGCGGAGACCCAGCGCTTCATCGACCGCTTCCGCGCATCGGCTAACAAGGCGACGCTGGTGCAGTCGCGGATCAAGCTGTTAGCCAAGGTCGAGCGCATCCCCGCGCCCGAGCAGGACGACGCGGTGATGAATTTCAAATTCCCGCCACCGCCGAACTCCGGGCATACGGTGGCGAAACTCGATGGCGTGGCGAAAAGCTATGGCGCACTCAACATTTTCAGCGGCTTCGATTTCGAGATCAACAAGGGCGAAAAATTCGCCATCGTCGGTCCTAACGGCGCGGGCAAATCCACCTTCTGCCGCCTGATCACGGCCCAGGAAGAGCCAGACGCCGGCGCCCACACCTTCGGCCACAAAGTCGCCACGTCGTTCTTCTCTCAGAACCACGCCGACGAACTCGACCCGAATCTATCCGTCCTGGAAACGGTGGAAGCCGCCGCTTCTCGCGAATCCATGCCGCACGCGCGGAACCTGCTAGGCTGCTTCCTCTTCCGCGGCGATGATGTCTTCAAGAAAATCGGCGTGCTATCAGGTGGTGAGCGATCGCGCGTCGCCCTCGTCTGCATGCTGCTGCGTCCGGCGAATTTCCTGATCCTCGACGAGCCGACGAACCACCTCGACATGCAATCGCAGGACGTGCTTCAGCGCGCGCTCATCGACTATCCGGGCAGCGTCATGATCGTGTCCCACAACCGGAACTTCCTCGACGCGCTGGTCACCAAGACCCTCGAATTTCGCCCCGGCGAGCAACCGGTGCTCTACGCCGGAAACATCACTTACTACTTGGAAAAATCCGCCGAGGACGAAGCCGCGAAAAAGGGCATCGCCCCGCGCCTCGCCACCTTGGGCAGCGCACCCGCCACCGGCTCGTCCCGCCAGTCCGTGCCCGGCGTGAACCGCAAAGAACAACGCCGGATCGAAGCGGAGCAGCGCGAAATCCGGTCGAAGGTTCTCAAGCCGTTAGAGACCGAATTCACCGCGCTCGAAGCCAAGATCGCCGAACTCGAAGGCGCCCAAGCCACGCTCACCGCGCAACTCTCCAGCGAGGCCGTGACGGGCAATTCCGGCAAACTCCGCGAGGTCACCAACGCCGTGGACAAGCTCGCGAAGTCGTTAGAAGTCAGCTATTCCCGCTGGGGTGCGTTGTCCGAGGAGATCGAGCGCCTCCGCACCAAGCACGGGATCGAAGCCTGACACAACGTGTCTCGGCTGAGGCAAATTCCTGAGAAATAGCCTAGCAGGCCAGCGCGTTTGGCCAGCGCAATCTTCCGTGAATCCCGCCCTTTACAAGTCGGGTGAACCCTGCCACACACCTCGAAATTTAGCCGCGCGGACGGCAATCTCACCAACCTTCCCCGACCATGCCCAAAGACACTTCGATCCGAAAAATTCTCGTCATCGGCTCCGGCCCCATCGTCATCGGCCAAGGCTGTGAGTTCGATTATTCCGGCGTCCAAGCGTGTAAGGCGCTGAAAGAAGAGGGCTACGAAGTCATCTTAGTGAACTCGAATCCGGCCACGATCATGACTGATCCAGAGTTCGCCCACCGCACTTACATCGAGCCGATCACTCCGGAAGTGGTGGAAAAAATCATCATCCGCGAGAAGCCGGACGCGCTGCTCCCGACGCTCGGCGGCCAGACGGCGCTCAACACCTCGATGTCGCTCTTCAAGTCCGGCACCCTCGATAAATACGGCGTTAAAATGATCGGCGCGAAGGCCGAAGCTATCGACATGGGCGAAGATCGCCAGCTTTTCAAAGAAGCGATGATCCGGATCGGCCTCGACATGCCGCGCTCCGGCATCGCCCACACGATGGAAGAGGCGAAGAAAGTCGCTGAGGAAATCGGCACGTTTCCACTGATCGTCCGCCCCGCGTTTACGCTCGGCGGCCAAGGCGGCGGGATCGCTTACAACCGCGAGGAGTTTGAGGAAATCATCACCCGCGGCCTCGATCTATCACCGGTCTCGGAGGTGCTCATCGACGAATCGCTGCTCGGTTGGAAAGAGTTCGAAATGGAAGTCATGCGTGATTGCGCTGACAACTGCGTGGTCATTTGCTCCATCGAAAACCTCGACCCCTGCGGCGTCCACACTGGCGACTCGATCACCGTCGCGCCCATCCAAACGCTTACCGACCGCGAATACCAGATCATGCGTGACGCGTCCTTCGCCGTCATCCGCGAGATCGGCGTGGAAACCGGCGGCTCTAACATCCAGTTCGCCACCGACCCGAAGACCGGGCGGATGATCGTCATCGAGATGAACCCACGGGTTTCCCGGTCGTCCGCGCTCGCCTCTAAAGCCACCGGATTTCCCATCGCAAAAATCGCCGCCAAGCTCGCCGTTGGCTACACGCTCGACGAGCTGCCGAACGACATCACTCGCGAGACGCCCGCTTCGTTCGAGCCGACCATCGACTACGTGGTCACCAAAATCCCGCGCTTCACCTTCGAAAAATTTCCCACCGCCAATCCGGTTCTCACGACCTCGATGAAATCCGTCGGCGAGGCGATGTCGATCGGGCGCACGTTTAAAGAGTCCATGCAGAAATGCCTGCGCTCATTAGAAACCGGTCGCTGGGGCTTCGGCTTCGACAACAAAGACCCGCACTCACCGACTCGCGACGAGATCGCCCGCAAGCTCCAGATCCCAAATGCCGAGCGCATTTTCTGGCTGCAAACCGCCTTTGTGAACGGCTGGACGTTAGAGGAAATCAACGACGCCACCGCCATCGACCCATGGTTCCTCGGCCACCTCCAACAGATTGCCAAGGAAGGCATGGAACTTGCGACCATGGACCTGAAGCGCGCGAAAAAAATGGGCTTTTCTGACCGCCAGATCGCCAAGGCCCGCGCCGCCGCGCCGTCCATCCACGATGCTTCGATCCACGGTGAAAAGGACCAACCCGCCGGTGCCCCACCCCGCGCCGAGCCGGAAGGCGCAGTCGTAGATGTCGCCACTGAGGACACAATCCGCGCCGAGCGCAAAGCCAAAGGCATCATCCCGACCTACCGCCTCGTCGATACTTGCGCCGCCGAGTTCGAGGCCTACACGCCTTATTTCTACTCCACCTACGGCGACGAAAACGAAGCCCGCAGCTCGGATAAAAAGAAGATCATCATTCTCGGCGGCGGTCCTAACCGCATCGGCCAAGGCATCGAGTTCGACTATTGCTGCGTCCACGCCGCTTTCGCGCTGAAGGAACTCGGCTACGAAACCATCATGGTGAACTCGAACCCCGAGACCGTGTCCACCGACTACGACACTTCCGACAAACTTTTCTTCGAGCCGCTTACGTTAGAGGACGTGCTCAACATCTGCGATCAGGAAAAGCCCCACGGCGTGATCGTCCAGTTCGGCGGCCAAACCCCACTCAACCTCGCCGCCGACCTCGAGCGCCACGGCGTCCCGATCATCGGCACCTCGCCGAAATCCATCGAACAGGCGGAAGACCGCAAGTTCTTCTCCGCGCTGCTAGATAGGCTCGGCCTCAAGCAAGCCGAAGCCGGCACCGCCACCAACGAAGCCGAAGCCGTCGTCATCGCCAACCGCATCGGCTACCCGGTGCTTGTCCGCCCATCCTTCGTGTTAGGTGGCCGCGGCATGATGATCGTGTATTGCGACGGAGAACTCACCCGCTACATGCGCGAGGCCGTTATCGCCTCACCCGAGCGCCCGGTCCTCGTGGACCGCTTCCTCGACAACGCCACCGAGGTGGACGTCGATTGCATTTCTGATGGAGAAACCTCCGTCGTCGGCGCGATCATGGAGCACATCGAGCAAGCCGGCATCCACTCCGGCGACTCCGCCTGCGTCATCCCGGCGTTTTCCCTATCAGACTCTATCAAGGCGGAAATCACCCGCGCCGCCATCGACCTCGCCCGCGAGCTCAAGGTCATCGGTCTGATGAACATCCAGTTCGCCGTGAAGGACGGGCAACTCTACGTCATCGAGGTCAACCCGCGCGCCTCGCGCACCGTGCCGTTTGTGAGCAAGGCGACCGGAGTTTCCCTCGCCAAGCTCGCCGCAAAGGTGATGGTCGGCGAAAAACTCAAGGATCTCGGCTACACCCAAACCATCGTTCCGACGCATTTCTCCGTGAAGGAAGCCGTCTTCCCGTGGAACCGCTTCCCCGGCATCGACATCGTGTTAGGCCCGGAAATGAAGTCCACCGGCGAGGTCATGGGCATTGATGCCGACTGGGGCATGGCCTACGCCAAATCCCAGATCAGCGCCTTCAACCCGCTGCCCACCGAGGGCAACGTCTTCCTCTCCGTCGCCGATCTCGACAAGGACCGCGCCGTCGCCGTCGCCCGCGATCTGGTAGAGTTAGGTTTCAAAATTTACAGCACCGGCGGCACTCACACCCGCCTCGTCGCCGAGGGCATCCCTAGCACCCGCGTTTACAAAGTCGCCGAGCAGGCCCGCCCGAACATCGTGGACCGGATGAAAAACCAGGAGATCCATTTCATCATCAACACCCCCGCCAGCCACGAATCCCGCGCCGACGAGATCCTGATCCGCTCCACCGCCATCGCCCAGAAGATCTCCCACGCCACCAACCTCTCCGCCGCCGAAGCCTCGGTGAAGGCGATGCGGTCATTGAAGACCCGGGAGTTTACGGTGAAGAGCATTCAGGAGTATCACGCTTGAGGAGGGTCGACGTTCCGACGACCCGGGTTGATCGAAGGTCAACCCTCCGGTTCCGTTGGGAGCATTCCTTCATCCGGAGTCCGATGTCTTCTCCGTGGAGATTGAAACAATTCTTTTCATCTCCGGCGTCAAATTAAAGAAATTGCCAAATAACTATCATTTCTTCTTGCCGATGGAAAGTTTTCTTTCAATCTCGGCAGAGGAATTAAATAAAATCGGCAAAATCTTTAATTTGAATCCATGCAACGGGGACCCTCCGGCCATTATCTGCCCATCAGCACCGTCGGCGAAACGACGAAAGCTTTTGTCCCCACTCCACTTCCGCCCATCCCGCCTTTAGAAATCGATGGAGAATTGGGCACGCTGCTCGACGCTGCTTCCACCGCTCTCGGTCGTCTCGATGGCATTTCCCTGCTACTTCCCGACCCCGGGCTGTTCCTTTACACCTATGTCCGGAAGGAAGCCGTTCTCTCCTCGCAGATCGAGGGCACCCAGTCCTCGCTCTCGGATCTCCTTAGCCACGAACTCGACAACACCCCGTCCGGGCTGCTCGAGGATGTCAGCGAAGTTTCCTGCTACGTCGATGCCATGCAGCACGGCTTGGCCCTCCTGAAAAGCGGCACTCCTGTTTCCCTCCGGCTCATCCGGGAAATCCACGCCCGTCTTCTCGCCCACGGCCGCGGTAGCGGGAAAATGCCTGGCGAGTTCCGCACCAGCCAGAATTGGATCGGCGGATCGCGCCCCGGAAATGCCCGGTTCGTCCCACCGCCGCCCGATGCGGTTTTGGAAACCATGGGAGCCCTCGAACTTTTCCTGCACGACCAGCCCGTCAAAACCCGCCCGCTGCTCAAGGCTGCCCTCGCCCACGTCCAATTCGAGACCATCCATCCGTTCCTCGATGGCAATGGTCGCCTCGGTCGCCTGCTCATCACCTTCATCCTTTGCGCCGAGGGTGTGCTGGACGCCCCCATGCTCTATCTTTCCCTCTATCTCAAGAAACACCGGGACGACTACTACCGCCTCCTACAAGAAGTCCGCGTCGATGGAAATTGGGAGGACTGGCTCACCTTCTTTCTAACTGGTGTTATCGAAACTTCCGCCGCAGCCACCCAAACCGCCCGCCGCCTGTTGCAAATCTTCCAGCGGGACAGCGAAATCCTCCGTTCCGAAGCCGCCTCCGTCATCCGTCTCCACCAACACCTGCAGCGCAAGCCGGTCATCAGCATTGCCGAAGCCGCCCGCTCCCTTAACATTTCCGCCCCTACCGCTGCCAAGGCCCTCGCGACCTTGGAAGCCCGCTCCATTGTTAGCGAAATCACCGGCCAGCAATACCGGAAGCTCTACACCTACCGGGAGTATCTCGACGTTTTGAACGAGGATACGCTCTAATGAGCAACCGAGCCAAACAAGCGCCCTCACTATCGCCTCTCCTCAATGACGCTCAACGACCTATTGCTCAAACAAAACATCGATCCCGCGCATGTGATCGTCATGCGGCACAGCCCCAAGGAAAAGGAGATGAGGAAAGTCATGCCATGGCTGGTGCATGAGAAGCCCGAGGTGTTCAACGCCTATCAGCAAAGCCAGAGCAGCTTGGTGGAAACCGCGCTCAACCATTTCGTCGGCTCGGGATACATCGCGTCGTTCATCGGTTTGAGACCGGGAAAGGCGGTGTTCGCCGGACTCTATCGGATTTGCGGTGCGGCGCCGGTCGATCACCAGCAATTCTGGAGCATGGAAGTGAACCAGTCGCTGCGATCCTTCGGAGTCCCGGACTAGGACAAAAGGTAGTGTAAATCTTTGTCTGTAAGTTCGCGAGGCACCAGCCCGCCGCAGAAGCGGCCGATGGAGCGTAGCGGAATCGGCCGCTTCTGCGGCGGCGCGC
>JAYTLO010000325.1:0-1540 GCA_043729385.1 Akkermansiaceae bacterium | reverse complement strand
CTCACCCCGGCCCTCTCCCCAGAGGAGAGGGAGCCAGTCAGCCTGCGTCCGAACAACATCAGTGCCTCTCCAGGTAAGAAAACTGGATTCGATTCTCCCTCTCCCAGCGGGAGAGGGCCGGGGTGAGGGCGACATGTGCAAAAAATCCAGAGCCTTGTCGGCATCAGAAATTCCGCCCGCCCGCCGCCTACACAATCACCCGCTTGAGATACTCGATGCTCTTCGTCGCAATGACCTCCGGGCCTTCCTCGAACTTGAAAACCTCCACCGAGACGTAGCCGTCGTAGCCTACCTCGCGCAGCGCGGCGGCAATGGGCGCGAAGTCCACATCACCAAAGCCCGGGCCTTTCAAGTTCCGGTCGTTGGCGTGGAAGTAGGCGAACTCGCCGCGCGACTCGCGGATGATTTGCGGAACGGATTTTTCCTCCGAGCACATTGCCTTCACGTCGAGGATGACTTTCATGGCCGGACTGTGGAACTGCTGTGCGAAGCGGATGCCCTCGGCGGCGGTGTTGATAAAATTGGTCTCGGCTGGCGCGAGCGGCTCGAAGCAAATCGTCACGCCCCGATCCTCCGCGCGTTTCACCGAGTCGCGGAAGGTTTCGGCGGCCCACTGCCAGGCCTGCTCGTGGCTCGTGCCCTCGGCCACCTGCCGTTGCTTGGGCGAGCCGACGACAATGATTTTGCCGCCAAGGTCGGCACAAAAATTCACCAGTTCGACGAAGTAACGGGCGCTGCTCGTCCGCACGGTGGCCTCGGCATGATTGAGAAACATCCCGTCGGCCTGCACCAGCACCCAGTGGATGCCGGATATTTCGAGCTGCAACTTCGCGGCGGTGTCGCGCAGGCGCTGGCGTTCGGCGGCGGAAATCTCCGTGACGTATTTCGCCAGGGTGAAGGGCGCGATCTCAAGGCCGTCGTAGCCTGCGCGTTTGGCGAAGGCCATCGCGTCTTCAATTTTCCAGCCCTGAAAAATCTCGTTGCAGATGCCGAATTTCATGTGGCGCGACGTTCCGAGTTTGGCGCGGAGCGAGCAAGAGTGATTTGGGGCGGACCACCGAGTCAGCGCGTCTCCGATTACCAAAGAACATTTTGCCTCACGCAAAGAACGCCAAGGACGCGAAGCGGAGCCAAGACCATTTTCAAGCTGAGTTTCTTTCTTCGCATCCTTGGCGTTCTTTGCGTGAGGCAAAATGAACACGCGGACTCGGCGGTCCGCGCTCTAAAAAAATGCCGCTGGTTTT
Source organism: Akkermansiaceae bacterium (assembly GCA_043729385.1). Lineage (GTDB taxonomy): Bacteria > Verrucomicrobiota > Verrucomicrobiia > Verrucomicrobiales > Akkermansiaceae > Luteolibacter. The sequence continues at coordinate 296 of JAYTLO010000325.1, read as the reverse complement.
CCCCGCGCCGCGCCGTAATTTCGGCGCGGCCTGTGACGAAAACTTTTTCCGAACTCAAATTTCAAGGACGGCTCATTGCGGTCGAGGGACTCGATGGCTCCGGTAAATCCACGCAAATCCATCTGCTGCAAAAGTGGCTCGAAGTGCAGGGGCTGAAGGTTTTTTTCAGCTCGTGGAATTCATCGGAGGTCGTTAAGTCCGCGACGAGCAAGGGCAAGAACCGCCAGTTGCTCACCCCCACGACGTTCAGCCTGATCCACGCCACGGACTTTGCGGATCGCTACGAGCGCCAGTTG
>JAYTLO010000324.1:0-1350 GCA_043729385.1 Akkermansiaceae bacterium | reverse complement strand
TGCCGGCGCGGAGGAGGTCGAGGACGTTGTAGAGGCCGGTGAGGGTGAGCGCGGGGTGCAGGGCCTGCTGGCGCTTGCGGTGGGCGTCGAGGCGCTCGCCGAGGTCGCGGATTTTTTGCTTCAGGGGGCTTTCGGAGAGGGCTGGGAAGGGGTAGGGTTCGAAACAGCGGGATTTGTTGTAACGCGGATCGTTCCCCATTCCAAGGCGACCACCTGCCGCAAGTGCCCAGACGACATGAATTCCAGAGGAAAGAATTCCTAGCCATGCCGCATCATCCGATGCGATGGCGATCAGCATATTGTCCGGCAGAATCTCCTGCTCAAGAAAAGTGAAAAAGCAATGTTTGCTAGTTTCGACGGTTGCGATGTATCGAGGCAGTCCCGCCAAGGCGGGCCTGAACTCCCTTCGGGGTTCCCCGAAAGTCCACCAAAAGCGCCGATAAGTTTCGCGGTTATTCTGATCGCGCTCGGGTTTTACGTGTGTCAGCACGTGCTGCCAAACTGAGGGGAAAACCTGCTGAATCTCGCCCGGTGTCAGCCCAAATAAATCGATGACCTTCACGCCGCGCGGCCTTGTCGCGAGATCCCGGCCGTTCCGGTAACCTCGAATGATTTTCGAGGTGTCTTCCAAGGCCGTGAGGCATAACTTGCTTGCATCTTCCTCGCTGACGATAAATCCGGCACCGTGAAGTTTCACTCCAGGACAGCTTACTTTTGAGTTGGATTGGAGTGAGCCGCAGGAAGAGATATCGGCACCCACTTTCAGATTAGCAGCGATGAATCCTGACTGGGTGGATAGAGTCACTTCATTCTCGCCGTCATCGCGGGCGATTTCAGTTTCCACGTCCCCCAGAAAGCCCAACCCCTTACCCGGGTCCGCTACCGTCAACGAAATGCGAACGGCGGCTCCATCCGATGAATCCACCCATGGGTGATCCGGAATGGCGTAGCTGAGGTGCAGCGGCTTCTTTTCATCGGCGAGGAACGGCTCGATGACGCGGCGGTTGAAGGTTTGGTGGATGGAGTTGGTGGTGATGAAACCGAACCGCTTGATCTTGCTATCGCGGAGGAGTTCGGCGGCTTTTTGCCACCAGAACATGACGAAGTCGGCGGACTCGGGGACGCTGCCTTTCCAGGCGGCGCGGAGGGTTTCCGTATAACCATCGCCGAGGGCGTCCCTCATGCGGGAGGCTCCGATGAACGGCGGATTGCCGACGATGACATCGGCTTCCGGCCAGGAGGCGCGGCGGGGGTTGGTGTAGTCGAGGACGGCGCGGCGGGCGGATTCGTCAGGGACGGGTTTGCCGGTGACGGGGTGGGGTTTGGTGGTGTGGCCGTCCCAGATGGTGA
>JAYTLO010000323.1:0-1287 GCA_043729385.1 Akkermansiaceae bacterium | reverse complement strand
GTTCGAGCCGTTAGAGAATTCACGCACGTAGCCGCTGAGCAGTCTGCCACAAACAAAGACCTCATCAACGTCTTCAGGCTCATTTGTCGGAATCTAATTCTAGTTCCCTTTCAAGATGAGACTAATAATGTTACATTGCCTTCATGGCAAGACCTCGAATAATCGATGAGCAGGTGGTGGCGTCCGCACGACAAGTGGTGCGGCAAACTCAGGACCTCCGGGAGTTTCGGCAGGCCTTGGCGGTATTGCTGCCGGCGGAGTTGAACACCTCGCTTGAACAGACGGCGCGGATGATCGGCGTCAGCCGAGCGACCGTTCCGCGACTCCAGTCCGATTTCCGGCGGCGGCGCGACGCCGACAGCGCCAAGCGTCCCAGTTGGGGTGGGCGGCGGCGAACCTTGATGAGCGAACAAGAGGAACAGGAGTTCCTGCGGCCATGGGCAGAACAGGCGCTCGCCGGTGGAGTGTTGGTGTTGTCGCCGATTCGAGCGGCGTTGGCGCAACGTTTGGGGCGGAAGGTGGCCACTTCGGTCGTCTACCGCTTTCTGGCGCGCCATGGCTGGCGAAAGGTGGCGCCGGATACGCGGCATCCAAACAGCAAACCGCAAATTCAAGAGGCTTGGAAAAAAAACTCCCAGAAGACTTGGCGGCCCTGCTGACAGCGGCCGCCGTAGGGACACGAACCGTACGGATCATGTTTCAAGACGAGGCTCGCTTCGGGCGAATGGTGCGGATTCGACGCTGTTGGTCGCCGGCGCCGTCTCGTCCGATGGTCGACAACGGCTATGAACGGCAGTTCACGTATGTTTATGGAGCGGTCAGTCCGATCCAGGGAGAATTGGACTGGATGATTAGCCCCAAGATGAACACCGAACAAATGAACCAATTCCTGCTACAAGTAAGTGCGGCTCATCCGGAGGAATTCATCGTCATGGTAGTCGATGGGGCCAGTTCTCACCGATCCCAGGATTTGCGGGTTCCCGAGAACATCCGCTTGCATCGCCTCCCTGGCTATTCCCCCCAACTCAATCCGCAAGAGCATGTCTGGGATGAACTGCGCGAAAAAGAATTCCCCAACAGGGTTTTCGAATCGATGGCGGCCGTCGTCGGCCAACTCGAAGAGGGTCTTCCCCGGATGGCCGCCAACACCCCAGCGCTAAAAAGCCTAACGGCTTGGCCATGGATAGTTAGTCTCATCTTGAACGCACATTAGAATAAATAGCAGCATATAACTGCGGCAGGGCATTTTGTATTTGGACACGATGGCGCGGACGTAATCGACTTGAT
>JAYTLO010000322.1:0-1876 GCA_043729385.1 Akkermansiaceae bacterium | reverse complement strand
CTTGATGAACTCGTCGGGAGTGATGCCCATTTTGCTGGCGATGGGGGTGCCGAAGCGAGTCCACCAGCGTTGGCTTTCATCATGGAATTCGCGCTGTTGAGTGAGATTGAGCTGGCCCATGACGAGCGCACTGATCTGGTGATGAAGGATCACGGCATTTGGATACGCATAGGATTCCTTGGCGAGGGTGGTGATGGCCGCGGCCATCGAGGCGGCGAAGGATTTCACAACTACGTGGATCGGAGCGTCGCTGGATTCCATCGCTTTGAGAATCCGATAGCCGGCCATCACCGAGCCGCCGGGACAGGCGTCGATGACGATGAAAATCGGCAGTTCGCGATCCTTGTTATTCCAATACTGGATGCGGCTGGTGATGAAGTCCGCGGTGGTAGTGGTGATCAGCCCGTTGAGCGGGATGCGGCGGTCGGACACGACGAGGATGCCATTTTCCTTTAGCGGATTTTTGAGGAAAACCGGCTTGGAGTCGGCGAATTGCGCGCGCTTGTCGGCGGTCTCAATGCGGGAGATGTCACCCTGAAGCCGGGTGATTTCCATAGCGGCTTCGGTTTGGACAGCCTTGAGATCGTTGGCCAACTTCTCGGCGCGGACCTTCGAGAGTTCGCCTTCCTCGGTGATTCTCGCCTTTTCCGCTTGGACTTTAGCGAGTTCTTCCTGAAGCGCGACTTGGCGCTTGGTGGTTTCAAGAGCGACTTTCTCGGTGATTAATTCCCGCTCCAGCTTCAACTGCGTGACTTCGGCGCGCAGGGTGTTGGTGGCTTGGACGAGTCGCTCGGCTTGGATTTTGTTGTCGGTGGCGAGGGCTTCTTGCTCCTTGATTTTCGCTTCGAGTGCCGGGTCTCTGGCCTCGACGGCGGCGGGCGAGGTGGCTTCCTTGGCGGGCAGCAAAGCCGTTAGGGCGAAGCCGAGGATGGCGGTGCGGGCGGACAGGTGTTTCATGAACTTCCCTTAAAACGTTGCGGTGACGCGGCTTTGTTTCGGGAAATCTAAGGTTTCCGGGCTTTCGCCCGAATCCCGATCAATACGATGACCCCCGCGAAGGCAAGAAATGTGGCGGCCGCGATGCCAAGTGTCTTAAAAAGCTTGCTGCTGCCGGCATCGACCTGCGCGTCGGTGATTGTGCCGGCGGGGATTTCGTCAGGCTTGCGGGTCAGCACGATTTTTCCTCCGCTGACCTCCACCCGCGTGAGCTTGGCCATCGCCGGGCCGATAACCTTGTCTGTCAGATAGCGCTCGGTGATCCGATAGGGTGACATCTGATCGATGAACTCGTGGGGCACCTTCGCTCCTGGGACTTCGATGGCATCGAGGCTCAAGACGATCTCGCGCTTGAGCAACGTGGGGCGGGCGACCAGCGTGCCGTTCAGGTAGCGCGAGTCGGAGGCGATCCAGCCAGGTTCACCCTTGTTGGCAAACCGCGGCTTGCCGTTGAGCGGAAATGAAATCGCAATGCGCAGGGTTGTGTCCTCGATGCTAAGCACCCGGAAAGTCCCGCGGAGATCCTTGAAGGCGTGGTAAGTGGCGATCGCAAGGTTCATGTCATCGGCTGATAGAGCGAGCATGGCTTCGCTGTCGCCGGCGAGTTGCTGGCGGAAAACCTCGATTCGCTCCGCCAGATTGTTGAGTTGGGGTCCTTTGCCTTCGATGGATGATATTTCGATGGGTATCGGTTTCTCACCTGTAAATTTCGCGATCTCGTTGAATTGCCGGAACAGCGTGAGCACCGAGAAACCAATTAGAAACACCATCACCGCGAGGGCGGCGATGAGGATGGCGCATCCCGCGAACGGGGAACGGGCGCTTTCGTCTCTATCGGCCTTGGATGAGTCCATCTATAACTGCTGCAAATGTTAGCGGG
>JAYTLO010000321.1:0-2354 GCA_043729385.1 Akkermansiaceae bacterium | reverse complement strand
GACAAAAAAGTTCAAGGAGCGGCGAAACGTGTTCGCCGTGAGGATGAGATGACGATGACAAGACCCTTTGGACCACGAATCGGCTCATCATCCGCGTGGACGGACACGTTCCGCCCCTCCTTGGGGCCAACCTCAGACCACTTCATGTCTAGGATAACTTTTATGTCCCGCACCCTCCGCCCAAAGCTTGCCGGGCGCGCGAATGCGGGGCATTGAGCGGGATGCCCATCGTGCTTGCTTCATCCTCACCCCGTCGCCGTGAATTATTAGCCGCAGCGGGGTTGGTGTTCGAGGTGATGCATTCCCCCGCAGAAGAAGTCCACGATGCGACGATGAAACCGGATGTCTTGTGCGAATGGAACGCCGTCTTGAAGGCGGAGGCCGTGGCGCAGATGCGGCCAGATGCCACGGTGATCGGCTCGGACACGCTGGTGTTCATTGATGAGATTCCTCTGGGAAAACCGGCGGATTTGGAAGAGGCGCGGAGGATGTTGCGACGCTTGTCCGGGCGCACCCACCGCGTCTGCACCGGCGTGTGCGTGATCTATCCGGGCGGGCGGAAAGACGTGTTTCATGACATCACCGAGGTAACATTTCTCCTGCTAGATGATGCCGTGATCGACTTCTATTTCTCCCAAGTGAACCCATTAGATAAAGCTGGCGCCTATGGAATCCAAGAGTGTGGAGAGATGATCGTTTCTGGGATCTCCGGAAGTTACGACACTGTCATGGGCCTGCCAGTGGCGAAGGTGATGGAGGCACTGAAGAAGGCGACTGAGGATGAGTGAGCGCGAAGCACATATCTTTCACATCCCATCGTTATGGGCAAAGGCGGCGGTCCTTCATTCGGGTCGTGACTCCCGTGACGGCGGTCCGTAAATCAGCGGCGTGCCCGAGACTGAATCCACCAACCACCGCTTCGGCGGGATCGCGCGGCTTTATGGGCAGGCGGCGCTGGAGCGATTTCTAACGGCGCGAGTGGCGGTGATCGGCGTAGGCGGGGTGGGTTCTTGGGCGGTGGAAGCGTTGGCAAGGTCCGGGATCGGGCATCTGACGTTGATGGATCTGGATGAAATTTGTATCACCAACGTGAACCGCCAGCTCCATGCGATGGACGGGCAGATTGGCCGCCAGAAGACGGACGCGATGGCGGACCGTGCGTTGGCGATTCATCCAGCGTGCGATGTCCATGTGGTGCCGAAGTTTTTTAACGAGAAATCAGCGGCGGAGATCCTTGATGCGGGGTTCGATGCGGTGATCGACGCGATCGACTTCGCGCGGCATAAATCATTGTTAGTTGCGGAGTGCCACCGGCGTGGGATCTACGCCATCACTTGTGGCGGCGCGGGCGGGCGGCGTGATCCGACACGCATCCGGGTGACGGATCTTGCCTACAGCGGGATGGATCCGTTGCTGCTCCAGCTCCGCCGCGGGTTGCGCAATGATTTTGGATTTCCGAAAAACATCCGGGGCAAGGAGCCAATCCTGTTCGGGATCGACGCGGTTTATTCCGACGAGGCTCCTTGGTATTCTGGCTGCGACGGGACGGTATCGAAGGACAAGCCGGAGGAAATCTCGATGCGGCTGAATTGCGCGTCGGGCTTCGGCTCGGCGGCGCATTTGATTGCGAGCTTCGGCCTGATTGCCGCCGGGCGGGTGCTGGATAGGATAGCGGCGAAGGCATGAAAAAAGCGACCCGTGGGTCGCTTCTTCAAAATTTCCAGAACGGAAGTTAGCTTGCTTACAGGCCTTTCTTCGAGAGGCGGGTGCCAGCTGTGGCACCTTGGCGGGCCTTGAACTTCGGGTTCGACTTGCAGATGACGTAAACCGTTCCTTTGCGTTTCACGACTTGGCAATCGGCGTGACGGCGTTTGGCGGAGGCGAGGGATGAGAGAACTTTCATGGCGTGAGATTTTTAAAAATTAGCGGAAGCACCAGCCACCGGGGCGCGAAAACTAGTCAGCCACCCGGCCTTGTAAAGCCATTTTTCGGGTGAAATCTGGATTTCCCACGCTGCCTCCAGTGGCAGGCGGCAAGTAATTAGGTTTTCCGTAATTTAGACTTTCAGAAATCCGGCTGTGGGCTAAGTCTGGGGCATGAAAATGCTCCTCGTGATCTCCGCCGCCTTGGCGCTGAATTCTTGCAACACGCTGATCGGCTTGGGTCGCGACACCAAGCAGGGCTACCAGTGGACGAAGAGTAAATTCGAGGATAAGGGCAGCGAGCCGGACCCAAGCGGTGCGCCGGTGTATTGACCCAGGGTGTTTGGCGGGCTAGGCGCAATGCGGTGGAGTTTGGGTGAGTAAGCGGATGGCTTCGGCGCGGTTCTCGGCATAGTGGTCAAAGGTGGCGTT
>JAYTLO010000320.1:0-4804 GCA_043729385.1 Akkermansiaceae bacterium | reverse complement strand
CGGGGCGAAGGGCAATGGAAAAACGGCGCGGGCTGGCTTGGTCCGGGCCTTGAGGGCGCATGAAGGAGTGGCCGCAGATGCTAATTTTTGGGCCAGCGGAGTTTCGCGGGAATATCGAAAACTGTTGATGGCTGGAGCTGTGGCTAAATCGGAGGAAAGTGTGAGTCGGGATGGACAGTTGGTTACGAAGACGTTGTGCAAAGGAATATCAGAACAGGAGGCGGAGAAGGAAGGCGGCACGGATGGAGAAATACCGTTCGGCAAGTTGCTGCGCTGCCGGATCCGCTATTTCACGGACGGAGCGGTGATCGGTAGCCGGAGTTTCGTGGACGAGGCGTTCGCGAAATCCCGGTCGCGCTTTGGTCCGAAGCGAAAAACCGGGGCGAGGCGACTGAAAGGCGAGGCCGCGATCGCGAGTCCGTCGTTGTGGAGCCTGAGGGATCTGCGGAAGGGTGTGGTCTGAGGGGGGAAGTCTTGAGTCCCAAGCGCCGAGCTGGCCATCCTGGTTGCTTGTTGGCCTAGGCTATAGCGCACTTACCGTATATACGTCGTAAGATTTTTGTCCCTGCGGAGCCTGAGGGCTTTGCCTTTGTCTCGTGGGCAGAGTCACTCGAGAGGCCGAGAAGGTTGGGGATTCTAACCAGATCGATGGTTTTTTGAGCACCCGGCGAAACTTGGTAAATAAGCGATTATGCGAGTTGTTGGTTGTTACTCACAGGTTGCGCGCAGGGCGTGGGGTTGACGGGCGCGGCGGGGTTCTGCCATTTTCACCGTCCACTCATGGCCGTCGAAACCAAAGCTCCTCCTTCCTTCCGCAAAACCGCCGAACTCCAGCAAGGGGCGACGGCTGTGGACGACGTGACGCGTGCGCTGCCGCACGCGCTGGGACCGGAGAAGAGTTTGCTTTCCTCAATGCTTCAGGATCCTCAGGAATACATCGGAGTGGCGATCGAGGAGAAGCTGACCCAGGAGCATTTCTATCTGCCGTCGCACTCGACGTTGTTCGGGTTTCTCATCGAGTTGTTCGAGGCAGGAAATGAGGTGGAGCTGGTTTCGCTGGTGCAGCGGTTGTTAGACAGGGGGCTGTTGGACCGTGTGGGCGGGCCTTCTTCGCTGACGGACCTTTACACCTACGCGCCGAGTCCTGGGCATTTCCGCCACCACTTGCAGCATGTGAAGGACAAGTTCGTGCTGCGCTCGATCATCCAGAACTCCAACGAAGCGATTGCCCAGGCCTACGACGCGCCGGACGAAGTGGCGGCGCTACTAGACTCGGTGGAGGCCAAGGTGCTCGCGATCCGCGAGGGTTCGGAAACGAACAAGGCTCCGACGATTAAGCAGTCGGTCAATGAGGTGATCGAGCAGTTCCAAGCGCTTCTAGCAGGTGAAAAAGGCGCGCAGGGAATTACCACTGGATTTGAAGAGTTAGACCGGATGAGCAGCGGGCTGAAACCGGGGGAAATGTTCGTGGTGGCGGCGCGGCCATCAATGGGCAAGACCTCGTTCATGATGAACATGGTGGAGCACGTCTGCCTCGATCAAGGCAAGTCGTCGATGGTGTTTTCTTGCGAAATGAGCGCATTCCAGCTGGTGCAGCGGCTGGTTTTCTCGCGGGCGAAGTTCGCGATGAGCCAGCTTTCCCGTGGCTACACGCCGACCAAGGGCGACCTCCAGCGAATCCAGCGGGCGGCGTTAGAAACGTCCGGGGCCAAGCTTTTCATCGACGACACGCCGGGGATTTCGATCAACGAACTGCGCGCGAAAGCCCGCCGCAAGAAGCGCGACGAAGACATCCAGTTCATCGCGATCGACTATCTTCAGTTGATGAAATCCCGTACGAAGCAGGCGGAAAGCTCGCGTGAGCGGGAGATCGCGGAAATTTCCGCCGGCATCAAGGGGCTGGCGAAAGAGTTAGGGATTCCAATCTGCATTCTCGCCCAGCTCAACCGGGGGCCAGAAAGCCGCGCCGGCAAAAGCCTGGGCGTGCCGCGGATGTCTGACCTCCGGGAATCCGGTTCCATCGAGCAAGACGCCGACATGGTCGGCCTGCTATATCGGACCGCCTACTACGCGGAAAACGACGAGGAACGCGAAGCAGAAGCCGGCAAAGCCGAGCTCGTTCTCGCGAAAAATCGGAACGGCGAAACTGGCAGTATCCCACTGACTTTCATCGCGGATCTGATGCGCTTCGAGACAGGGATGCCGGCGCGGGAAGAGGGCTGAAAAGTTTCCTCGCGCCGTTCGATTGTGGTGATGAGGAGGAGAAGGCTGCTTGCGTATTATAGATACTTAAACCCTGGCCGCAGACGAAAGACACTCCATCATGAACGCTAAATCCTATTTGGATGCGATGAAGTCGATGCAGGACACCATCTATCGCGACAAGGTGTTGCGGGCGCGGGCGATGACATCCGCCGAGCGTCTGGACGAGGCACTGGAATTGAGCAACGATATCTATACTTGGATGCTTGATGGTGCGAAGGTGCAATGTGGCCTGCCCACCGATGAGGAAGGGTGGGCGGAAGTGCTCAATTTGCCTCAACGGCTTCGCCGGGTGCACGAACATGCACTCTACAAACCGGTGGCCGAATGAATCTCTACCAATTGGCGGCTCATGTGATCGAGGCGCTGGAGGCAGAGAATATTCCTTACATGGTCGTGGGAGCCCTGGGGCAGGCCCAAGGATTTGGAAGATGCTAGAGATGTGTTAGCGGTGCAAACGCCGTCCAAACTGGACATGGACTACATCACACGGCGGTGTGACGTTCATCAAACGTCTGGGCATTTGCAGGGGATGCTAGCCGAGATACAACCTCTGCTCTAACGACGCCTGATCCACTAACTGATTCAAGGTCGATCTCATCTCACCGGCTGCTTTTCCGCACCCGCTCTAACAAGGCTGGATCTGCCTCTAACGCATCCGCCACGGCGCTGATGACTTTGAGCGTGGGGCGGGAAACGTGGTGCTCCATGCCCTCGACGTCGTGATAGATCGTTTCCTCGTCGATGCCGAAGAGTCGGAGGAAACGGGTGAGCGTCTCGTGGCGCTCGATGATGGCGAGGGCGATGCGTTGGCCTTCTTCGGTTAGGATGGTGCCACGGTATTTCTCGTGGTTGACGAGGCCCTCCGCGTGGAGGCGTTGGAGCATGTTTGTGACGCTGGCTTGGGAGATGCCGAGGTTTTTCGAAATGTCCACGGCGCGGGCGTAACCCTTGTCCTTGATGAGATGCAGAATCTGTTCGAGGTAGTCGTCCATCGCGATCGAGCCGCTGGTGCGCCGAGGTGGAAGCGTCATGAGAGGGAGAAACTAACGGCTCGAATCCGGGAGGGAAAGCTCGGTTTTTTGATAAAGCTCGGCGTTGAAGGAATGGAACTCTGACTTGAGTCGGATGCGGAGGACGCGTCCGCCCCCCCGCGGGCAAGTGCTTGGAGACGATGCGGCCGCTTTGTTTTCTTGCCCATCGCCCGGTTGGCGTGTGAGATCAAATTCATGTTGGAGTGGTTGCCGAATCCCGTTTCCGACTCAACGACCCCGATTTGAATCTGGAGCAAGCCTAAGCATGAAAAGCAAATCTGCCCGAGCCGCCAAAACGGGTGCCGCCGGCCAGTCGCCCGCCGACGAAATGGACGGCGGCCTCCTGTGGCGCGGCGATGGAATGCTGCCCATTGTGGGGCTCGGCGCGTCGGCGACCGGTATCGCGGCGTTGCAGGAATTCTTTACGGCCATGCCAGTGGATTCCGGGACGGCGTTCGTGGTGATCATGCACCTCTCGCCGCTTCACGAAAGCACGCTGGCGGATCTGTTCCAGCGCCCCACGGCGATGCCGGTGGTGGCGGACGGGGTGACGGTGGAACCAAACGCCGTGCATGTGATCCCGCCGGCCAAATTTCTCGCTGCGGTCGATGGGCATCTCGGCTTGGTCGATGCTGAAGAACAGCGCGGAAAGCGCGCGGCGGTGGACTACTTTTTCCGCACGCCGGCGGAGACACACGGAGCGCAAGCCCTGGCCGTGGTGCTCTCCGGCACTGGCGGCGACGGCGCGCTCGGGCTGAAGCGGATCAAGGAACTGGGCGGGCTGACCATCGCGCAGAACCCCAACGAGGCGGAACATCCGGAGATGCCGCGCTCGGCCATCGCCACGAGGGTGGTGGATTGGATTCTCTAGGTGAAGGAAATGCCCGCCAAGCTGCGTCGTCAAGCACTCCTGAATTACGTCAGGCCCACCTGCAATACCGAACCTTTCCAACCTAATGATCTCGTTCTTCCGTGACCTATTCGATACCAACGGCTTTCCGGCGCGCTGGCACTGCGGGCAGTGGTCGGCGGGACACGGCTGGATGCACATCCTTTCGGACATCGCTATCTTTGGCGCGTATGCCGCCATTCCGCTGGCGCTGGCCTATTTCATCCGGCAGCGGAAGGATGTGCCGTTCACTCCAGTCGTCTGGCTCTTCATCGCATTCATCGCCTCATGTGGACTCACTCATCTCATCGAGGCCACGATCTTCTGGCATCCTTGGTATCGCTTCTCAGGTTTGATGAAAGCAGTGACGGCGGTGGTGTCGTGGATGACGGTGATCGCGCTCCTCAAGGTTCTCCCGAGCGCGCTCGCCCTGCCGGGTCTGGCGAAGATCAACCTTCAATTGAGCGAAGAAATCGCCGAGCGCAGGCGGGCGGAGAAGGCGCTCCAGGAATCCAACCAGCTGCTTGATACACTGCTCATGCGGGCGCCCGTCGGGTTTGTCTTTCTCGATCGCGAGCTGCGCTACGTCCGCATCAATGACCAGCTCGCAAAGACCAAT
>JAYTLO010000319.1:0-1013 GCA_043729385.1 Akkermansiaceae bacterium | reverse complement strand
GATGGTGGAAATGACGAACACCAGTCCCCAATCCACGCTTGGCGGATTGGTCTTATAATAGGCCAGCGATTCGGTGTGGCGTTTGGCGACAAGCTTGCCGATGAAGCCGGCGAGCGTGGCGTAAAAGGAGGATGCGCCAATGGGTTTGTCCGAGAAATAAAAGGTGAGCCATGACAGCACGCCGATGCCCGCGCCGACCAGATAGGGCGACCAGGCTGCGCCATCGTAGTCCCGGGCGTTGACGCCGAAGTCAGCGGCGCGGGCCAGCGCGGTCAACGCCATCATGATGGTTAGAATGAGTCGTTTCATGAGTCGCCTCGCTGGATTGGAAATTTTGCGTTCTTCCACGCCTGCCAGCTTCCCGGAACGTTGCACACGCGGGTGAAACCTTCCTGCTTGAGGATGCTGGTGGCGACGCTCGCACGGTAGCCGCTATCGCAATAGACGGCGACGGGCTGCTGCTTGTCGAGGCTGCTGGATTTCTCGCGGAGTTCCGGCAGGAAAATGTGAGTGGAACCCGGGACATGGCCCTCCTTCCACTCGCCCGGAGCGCGGACATCGACGATCTGCAACGGCGTTTTGGGATCCTTGATTTCATGCACCGTCATCTGGCCCACGTCGTCCAGCGGAAACCCTGCGTTGTACCACGCGGTCATGCCGCCGACGAGATACCCGGCAAATTTGGTGAAGCCTGTGCGCAGGAAAAGCGTCACGACCTCCTTGACCTTGTCGTCTTTATCAAGCACCAGCAGGAGCGGTTTCTCCGGGTCTAGCAGCCAACCCGCCCAGATCGAAAGCATGGGCGTGCCGCCGATGTTCAGCGCGCCAGCGATGTGGCCGCCGCCGAATGCCAGCATCAGCCGCGTGTCCACGAGCACGCCTTCTTTCTTGTCCAGCGCTTCCTGAAACGTCCTTGGCGGCAAGCCGGGCACGCGGGGCAGGTTCCCCAAGATCTCGGGTCCCTTCGCGTTCACTTTCTTCATCAGCGGATAGTATTTCGGCACCGGCGGGGC
>JAYTLO010000318.1:0-13863 GCA_043729385.1 Akkermansiaceae bacterium | reverse complement strand
GGCTTCGGTGAGACGGTCGGCTTCGAAGTTTCAGGGACTCCAAACGGGGCACAAGCCGTCGTCCGCGCCCGCTACATTCCGCCTACCGGCCACGACGCTGGCGGCCCACAATTTTCCCAGGAAATCAACGCCCTCGTCACCGCTACCCTCTGCCTGGCCTGCCATCAGGTGGATCAAACTTCCGTCGGGCCTGCCTATATGAACGTCTCGCTCAAATACCGCGACCGTCCCGATGCGCACGAGTATTTAATAGCCAAGCTCAAAACCGGTGGCGCAGGCGCGTGGGGCGAGGTGCCGATGCCCCCGCAGATCGCGCTGAAGGACAGCGACGCTGACAGCATCGTTCACGCGATTCTCGCGCTCTCGGAAGGCATCAGCGAAATTAAAGGCAGCCTTGCGGGAAATCTAACACTCGCTGACACACCCGCCAACGCGGGTGCTGGCGGAGCATGGGAATTCAGTGCCGAAATCCCCGGTTTTACAGCCGCCAAGTTTCGAGTTCCGGCAAAGTAGAGTTCAACAAACTATGAAAATCCTTCTAATTCAGCCAATGTTCGGGACTGGAAAAACTTTTAAGTTTGGCACCAACCCACGATCACAACGCCATTGAACTCGTCGGCGGGCAACGGTTCAATCGCGTGCTAACCGAAGGCGGGGGCGCGGATCTCGTGAAGGCTTTTGCCACTCATACCGACTACCCGAGCTGGTATAATGGAAAAATGGAGCAACGACCGTTTGAAAACTCTTAAATGGTCATACTGCCAACCCGGCGATGAAGTCGGGAAATTGCCCCATGCCGGTGGGGATTCCGTCGCTAGGATTTATGAATTTCTCGCTGAAATTAGGGCGTAGCGCCGTGCTTGAACTGGCAGCCGGAACTATCACTTTTTGTCGCAATGAACCACTTTCTTTCAGCGCTCGCGCTCGTTGTCGCAACTTCTTCCAGCCAGGCGGCCGAGATCGACTATGCCCGTGATATTCAACCGATCCTAAGCGAACATTGTTTCCATTGCCATGGTCCGGATGAGAACAAGCGCGAGGCCGAGATGCGCCTTGATACCCGCGAGGGCGCTCTCGCGAAATCGGACAAGCACGCGACCGCTATCGTGCCGGGCGATCCCGCTGTCAGCGAGATGATTCGCCGCCTCACCACGACGGATCCTGATGACATCATGCCGCCACCGGACCAGCACAAGCCGGTCAACAGTGCGCAAGTAAAGCTTTTGCGGGAGTGGATCAAACAGGGCGCGCCCGACAGCGCCCACTGGTCGTTTGTGCCACCATTGAAGGAGGCTCTGCCTAATCCTGCTGTGAACCCCGTGGACTCGTGGATCGCGTACGGGCTGGGCAAGAAGAACCTGTCGCTCTCGCCTGCGACCACACCCGACATTTTAGCCCGCCGCATCCATCTGGATGTGGTTGGACTTCCGCCCTCGCCCTCGGAGATTGATGAATTCGTGAATGCCTGGAGAACGGATGGCAAGGCGGCCGTCGCCGAGTTGGTTGACAAGTTGCTCGCCAGTGAACGGTTCGGTGAGAAGTGGGCGCGGCATTGGCTCGACATCGCCCGCTACTCGGATAGCAATGGATTTGAAAAGGATCTGCCGCGCGAGCAGTGGGCGTATCGGGATTGGGTGATCGCGGCGATCAATTTTGACATGCCATACGATCAGTTCCTCGTCGAGCAAATCGCTGGCGACATGCTGCCGAATCGCACGCAGGACCAGGTGATCGCCAGCGGATTTCTGCGCAATGGCATGGTCAACGAGGAGGGCGCGATCATCCCCGAGCAGTTCCGGACTGAAGGCGTGGTGGACCGCATGGACGTGATAGGAAAAGCAGCCATCGGGCTTTCCCTGCAATGCGCGCAATGCCACACCCACAAATTTGATCCGATCACTCACGATGAGTATTTCGGCATTTTCGCTTTTCTAAATGATACTTACGAAGCCCAATCGTGGGTCTATAATTCAACTCAGTTACAACTGCTCGATAGTCTCAAGTCCGGGATTCATTCACTTGAGGAAAAGCTGAAAACCGAACGCCCGCAATGGCGGGATGAGATGAATGCCTGGGCTGATGCCCAACGTGCGGCATCAATTTCATGGTCCGTGCTCGATACCGACAAACAGATAATCGAAGGAGGGCTGAACCATCCCGTGGAGAAGGCAGATCACAGCATCTCGATTCTGGGGCATCGCACGAATTTCGGCGTGCTCATTTTCGAGGCGGAGCCTAAACAAACGGGCCTAACGGGTCTGCGTCTCGAAGCCCTGCGCGACAAGGATCTGCCATTTGGTGGGCCAGGCCGCAGTCTCCGCGGATCTTTCGCGATTTCGGAGATCGGTGTGGATGTCAAAGCCCCCGGCAGCGAGGAATGGAAACCGGTGGCACTTGGTAAGGCGACTGCTGACTTCTCGCCACCCGAGCGACTGCTCACCGATGTCTTCTCGCCCCAGGAAGACCCGGACAAACGGAAAATCCGCAAGCTCGGTGGCGCCGCTTTTCTAACTGATGGAGACGAGCTGCTTGGCTGGTTCCCCGACCGCGGGCCGATCCTCCGGCACACGGAATCCGCCGCCGTTGTGCCATTCGCTTCTCCGCTCGACGTGCCGGAAGGCTCGCGGTTGAGGGTGCGCGTCATCCAAGTCCACGGCGGTGGCTTGGATGGGCTGGAAAACAACCAACTGGGGCGGGTGCGCTTTTGCCTAACTCACATCGCCGCGCCGGTCGCGCCAGCCTACGATCACGCCGCAACCTTGGCGATGGCGAAACCGGTGTCCGAGCGGACGGCGGATGACGAGTCCGCTCTGTTCCGAGCCTGGCGATTGCAGGACGCGACAACTGCCGGAACAAATGCGGAGGTTGCTGCGTTAGAGAAGCAATTCCCCGAAGCGGAAACCAGCGTGCTTCATCTGGAAGCCCGTTCACCGGAAGATCACCGGGTCACGAGATTGCTGGATCGCGGCAGCTGGGATGCCCCCAAACAGGAGGTAAAGCCCCATGTCCCGGCAGCGCTCCATCCCATGAAATCACCGACTGCCACGCGCCTCGATTTTGCCCGCTGGCTGGTCGCCCGCGAATCCCTGCTAACAGCCCGCGTGCAGGTCAACCGCGTCTGGCAGGCCGTCTTCGGCAGCGGCTTCGTGGAGACTCCCGAAGACTTCGGCGTTCGGGCGGCGCGTCCGGAATATCTTGAGCTGCTCGATTGGTTGGCGGTCGATTTCATGGACCGGAAATGGAGCCTCAAGACGTTGCTTCGTGTCATTCTCAACAGTGCGGTCTATCAACAATCGTCGGACGCCACGGCGGCGATGATTGAAATGGATCCGTCCAATCGCTTGCTCGCCCGCGGTCCGCGCTTTCGGCTCGAAGCCGAGATCCTGCGCGATCTTGCCCTCGGCGCAGGGGGCCTGATTTATCAGAAAGCGGGCGGCCCCGGCGTCTATCCACCGGTGCCGCAGAGTGTCATCGAAAACAACTTCGTGAAGCCCGATTACTGGATTGCCGCGCAAGGCGAGGAACGCTACCGACGATCAATCTATCTGTTCCGCAAGCGTTCGATGCCGGATCCCGTGCTCAGTGGATTCGACGCGCCGTATGGGGATTTTTCCTGCGCCCGCCGCCTGCGATCCAATAGCCCGCTGTCCGCCCTGACATCCTTGAATGAGCCCGTGTTCATGGAGGCTGCGAGAGCGCTTGCGTTCCGGGTCTTGCGCGAAGCTGGTTCTTCCGAACCCGCAAGGATTGATCTTGCCTACCGGCTCTGCACAGGCCGAACCGCTACCAACGGGGAAACCGCGACGATTCAAACTTTTCTCAAGAGCCAACACGAGCGAATCGTCGCGGGTGAACTTAAACCGCACCAGATCATCCCAGGCACTCCACCCACTGGGGTTGAGCCAAACGAGGCCGCCGCTTGGATTATCGTCGCCCGTGTCCTTCTCAATCTGGATGAAAGCCTCAACAAGAACTGAGCGACCATGAACTTCCATCAAGAGCTTCAACGCGAGCGCGCCCGTTTCATTTCCCGCCGCTGGTTCCTGCGTGACTGCGGCGTCGGCTTGGCCGGATTGATGCTCAATTCGATGAATGGCAGCGCCGCGGATGTCGCTAGTTCGTCGCCCTCGCTGCTGCCGAACTTTGCCCCCAAGGCGAAGCGCGTCATCTATATGTTCCAGGCCGGTGGGCCGAGCCAGTTCGAGCTGTTCGACCCGAAGCCGGAGTTGACGAAAATGGATGGCAAGCTTCCGCCTGCCGGATTGCTAGACGGCTACCGCGCCGCTTTCATCAATCCGAACTCGTCGTTGTTAGGGGCGAAGTTCAAGTTCACCAAGCACGGTGGCGCAGGCATGGATTTCAGCGAGCTGATCCCGCACATGGCCGGCATTGCGGATGAAACTTGCTATATCCGCTCGATGCACACCGACGCAGTGAACCACGCTCCGGCGCAAATTCTGATGAACACCGGCTCGCAGCAGTTTGGGCGTCCTAGCCTGGGGGCATGGACAATCTACGGCCTCGGTAGCATGACGGAAAATCTCCCCGCCTACGTCGTCCTTGCCAGCGCAAAAGGAACCAGCGGCGGCGCGAGTAACTATGGCTCGGGCTTCCTTCCGACCTCTTTCGGCGGCGTGCCATTCCGCGGTTCGGGCGATCCCTTGCTCTATCTATCAAATCCACCCGGGTTCGATGTGAAGGCTCAGCGCGAGTCGCTCGATGTGCTCCGCCAGCTCAACGAAACCAGCCTCGATCAACACGGCGATCCCGAAGCAAAAGCGCGCATCCACGCCTATGAGACAGCATTCCATCTCCAAGCAAGTGCGCCCGAGTTGATGGATCTCAAACAGGAATCGCAGCACATTCTCGACCTATATGGGATTAAGGACATCAACGTATCGAGCTACGCGCGGAATTGCCTGTTGGCACGGCGGTTGATCGAGCGCGGCGTGCGCTTCGTGCAACTTTTCCACGAGGCGTGGGACCAGCACGACAAGCTAACAGACCAGATGAAAAAGAACTGCGAGGACACGGACCAAGCCAGCGCGGCACTCGTTACCGATCTCAAACAACGGGGTCTGCTAGACGATACGCTGGTGCTTTGGGGCGGCGAGTTCGGCCGCACACCCATGGTCCAGGGCGGCAACGACGGCCGTGACCACCACAACCGCGCCTTCACCGTCTGGATGGCGGGCGGCGGCGTCAAAGCAGGCCACATCCACGGCGCGACCGATGATTTCGGTTTCAACATCACGAAAGACCCGGTTCATGTGCACGACCTTCATGCCACCATGCTTCATTTGTTAGGATTCGACCACACGCGCCTCACCTATCGTTTCCAAGGACGTGATTTCCGCCTAACCGATGTTCACGGAAAGCTGGTGAATGGCGTCCTCGCGTAGGGTGAAAAGTGCGGGCTGCACCCATCCGGGCAGTGGCGAACAACAGCGGTGCCACCGCCGGTGCCGGCCATGCGGTTGAGAACGATGCTGTGGGTGGTGTCGCCGGGGACAATGTATTTGTTCAGGGAGCGTAAGCGGGGTCCATAGCGGCATCTGAAGATTCTTCCGGCCTTATCTCATAGGCGTCATAGTTCCGCCACCTATGACACCACGGTCATTGATCCTATAGGACGGCAGCTCTCCGTCACCGATGCGAAAACCCAGAAGAGCGAAAGCCAATACAACGGCTCGAACCTCTGCATCCAAACCAAGGACCGCGCCGGAAACATCAGCGACTTCGATTACAACCAACGCTCCCTCCCGACCACCGCGTTGTCACCCGGCGTCCCTATCTCGCAGACCACTGGCGCTCCCATCTCCCAGAGACTCTCCACCGTCCGCTCCTACGACAATGCCGGTCGTCTGTTCCGCGAAACCGATCCTGCCGGCGACTACATCGAGCACACCTACGATTTCAACGGCAACGAAACCATCACCCGCGACAAAACCGGCAAGCTCTACAAGAAGCAGTACGACGCACTGAACCGCGTGGCCGTGGAAATCGATCCCCTCGGCAACACACGCAGCACCACCTTCGATGAAGCGGGCCGCGTCCTCACCATCACCAATCCCAACGGTTCCATTACCCGCCACGAATACGATGGCCGTGGACGCTTGAAAAAATGGACTGATCCCGAGGGCAACGTTTGGATCTACACCTACGACGGAGTCGGAAATATCAAAGACATTGAGGACGCCCTCCACGGCCACTACCTCATGACCTACGATCTTCGGAATGCGCGGCTCACCGAGAAAAACCAGGATGATCTCGAATGGATCTACACCTATGACGATCTCGGACGCCTCAAGACCCAGCGCGAGCCCACCGGTATCACCCGCACGCTCACTTACGATGCCGCGGGACGACTTCTCTTGGTCAATTTCTCCACCGGTCGCCTTAACGTTCTCTCTTACGATAACAATGGCAACGTCTGGACCGCCATCCGCATCGATGCCGGCACCCACCTCACGACATTCACCACCTTTGACTACGACTCCCTGGACCGCCCCATTTACTCCAATGATGTGTTCAAGAAAAAGCCAAACTCGCCCGCACCACCATCACCGCGCCCGCCGATGGCCGCGTGCTCCGACTGCTCGCCGCTCCGGGACAGAAGAAAATGCTTCAGGACAACGACATGGAAAGCTCCACCACCGCCATTCTCTATCAGCCCGCGAAGCTTCAGGTGAGGGTCGATGTCCCCCTGGCCGATGCCGCCGGATTGCAGATCGGCCAGCAGGGCCGGATCCGTTGCAGCCTGCTTCCCGACAAGGTTTTCGAAGGCACCGTCACCCGCATCACCGGCGAGGCCGATGTCCAGCGCAACACCCTTCAGGCGAAGGTCTGCATCAGCGATCCGGTCGAGCAGCTCCGCCCCGAAATGCTTTGCCGGGTCGAATTCCTCGCGATGCCCCAGACCGCTTCTAGCAACTCGCCGGTCGCCACCAGTTCCATCGCCACCTGGATCCCCGAAGCCGCCGCGGGCGACGGCCAAGCGTGGGTCTGCGATCCCGAATCCAAACGCGTCACCAGGCGTAAAATCAAAAAAGCCACCGAAACCCGTGAAGGCTTCATCCGCGTGAGCGAAGGACTCCGGCCCGGCGAATGGGTCGTCACCTCACCTGCAAATCTCAACAACGGCCAACGCGTCAATCCCACCCTCCAACAACCATGAGCGAATCCATGATCCAATGCCGCGGCGTTTCCAAAAGCTACCACAAGGGCAGCACCGTGGTAACGCCGCTCGAAGCCCTCGACCTTGATGTGCCGAAAAGGGGAGTTCCTCGCGCTGATGGGACCGTCGGGCTCGGGAAAAACCACCCTGCTCAATCTCCTATCAGGCATCGACTCGCCCACCAGCGGCTCGCTGGTCATCGCCGGCATCGAGATCGCCAAGCTCTCCCGCCGCGATCTCACCAAGTGGCGGGCCAACCATGTGGGCTACATTTTCCAGCTCTATCATCTCGTGCCGGTCCTCACCGCGTTCGAGAACGTGGAGCAGCCTTTGCTGCTCTCTCCGATTTCGAAAAAGGAACGCCATGCCCGCGTGGAAACCGCCCTGGCGCTCGTCGGTCTATCAGACCGCATGCACCACACCCCGTCCGAACTCTCCGGCGGGCAGGAACAGCGCGTCGCCATCGCCCGCGCCGTGGTGGCCGATCCGCCGCTGTTAGTTGCCGACGAGCCGACCGGAGACCTTGATCGTGAATCCGCCGTCCGCATCCTCGACCTGATCCGCCAGCTCGCCAGGGATCAGGGGAAAACCATCGTCATGGTGACCCACGACGCCAAGGCCGCCGCTGCCGCCGACCGCACGCTGCATCTGGAAAAAGGCCAACTGTTGGAAAACTCATGAACGCCGCGATCAATCTCCTGAAGCTCGCGTGGATCCAGCTCACCCGCCACCGGGTGCGTTCGCTGCTAACCATCTTCGGCGTCGCTTCCGGCATGTTTCTTTTCACCGCCGTAGAAACGCTCCAGCGCTCCCTGGGCAAGGCGACCGAAGCCTCGGCGGCGGACACCACGCTGGTGGTCTATCGGGAAAATCGCTTCTGCCCGTCCGCCAGCCGATTGCCGGAACATTACGCCGACGAGATCCGCCGGATCGCCGGCGTGCGCGAGGTGATCCCCGTGCAGATCGTCGTCAACAACTGCGGCGCATCGCTGGACGTGATCACCTTCCGCGGCGTGCCCGATGATTTGCTGAGGAAATTCGCACCCGAGATCGAGATCGTCGAAGGAAGCCAGGCGAGGCGGCCGACCATGACTTCTCCGGCAGCGGGGAAATTTCCTTCGACCAGCCGGACTTCCGGATGGACGCGGAGGGCCTGGAGGGTGACGCCGCGGAGCATCGCCTGGCTTTTCCGGCCGTCGGGAAATGTCAGATAGTTCATGTATTGGATCTCGCTGGAAACGGCGCGGACGCCGAGCGTTTCGGAAATGCCGGGCACTCCCGCTTCGGCGATGCCGGCGGTGCGCTCGGGGACTTCGCTGCGCTGGATGCTCTCTTCCGAGCCCGCGCCGACAAGGATCACGTTTCTATCCGATCCCGAGGCGGACAGCACACGCTTCATCCCGCTGTTGATGGCAACGGAGGTCATCACCAGCAGGACGACTGTGGCGCTGCCGCCGATGGTCTGGAGCAGTCTGGACTTGGAGCGGAAGAGATTCCGCACGGCGTAGGTGAATGGGAGCATGGGTCTAACCGCGAAGGTTTTTGACGATGGGCTGGGTCATGGCCTGGAAGGCGGGCCACAAGGAAGCGAAGATCCCGAGGACCAGCGCGGCCAGGACGCCGACGATGATCACGGTGGCGTCCGGCTGGATCGCGAGTGTCTGGCCCTCGTTGCCCATGGTGAAGCTCTGCCACCGGAGAAACGCGGCGGCCAGCCCGACGCCCACCACACCACCGGCGAGGCCTAACATCCCGCCCTCGCTCAGGACGAGCCAGCCGATGGCACGTCCGGGAAAGCCGAGTGTGCGCAGCACGGCGTTTTCCTTTACCCGGCCGCGGACGACGAGCCACAGCGCGTTCGCCACCAACCCACAACCCGCCGACCGCGATGACCGCGCCGACGCCGAGCCAGCGGGTGAAGCCAATGAGTTCGACCAGCTCGGAGGCGGTTTCGGCGAAGAACGCTTTTTCCGGCCGGGTGTCGGTCGGTTCCTGGCCGCTGCGGAAAAGCTCGTCGATGGCGGTGGCCACGGGATCGAGCTGCTTGGATTCAGTCACTCTAACATTGAATTGGGTGACCACCCCAAGCCCGGCGCGCGAGGCTTGCTGGAGGAAAGGCAGTTTTACGTAAGCGACATTGTTGTCCTGCGCGAAGGGCGAGCGGAGGATGCCGGAAACCGTGACGGTGACGCCGGCGGCGTCGAAGCGATCACCGGGTTTCAGACCGCGGCGTTGGGCGAAGACCTCGCCTAACAAAGCGCCGTCATCGCGCCGTTGCCATTCCTCCTGGCGGAAGCTCGGCCTTGGGGAGAACGATCTCAAGGTCGGCGGTTCGGTCATTCTGGAGAAGCAGCCGATGAAAATTTCCGGCCTCTTCGCCGCGCCGGGAACTGTGTTGGAATCCGAGGTCTGGGCCACGCTCGGCGACCTGCGCGTGCTCGCGAAACGCGAGACGCTGTCCTGCGTCGTCCTCCGCCTCACCGATCCCGCGGACTATAACGAGGCGGATCTTTTCGCAAAGCAACGGCTCGATCTGGAACTGACTGCCCTGCGGGAAAGCGACTACTACTCGCGGCTCGCCGCCGCTTCTCTTTTCGCCTCCTGCGAAAAGAAAGAAACCGCCACCATCATTCCCGCCACCCATGCACCCAGCTCCGCGCTAAACGCCGTGCTGGCAGCCACGCCCACCGGGGAGACCAAAGCCATCCACCTCATCCGCGCCACCGCCAAGCCCGGCGATGAAATCACCGTCACCGGCAAAATCATGGGCAACGAGAAGCCGTTCGTGGACGGCCGCGCCGCCTTCATCCTCGGCGATCCCGAAGTGCTCAACGCCTGTAATGAAGACCCCGCCGACAAATGCACGACCCCGTGGGACAACTGCTGCGATTCCTCGGAGGACAAGAAGCGCGGCATCGCCACCGTCCAAGTGGTAGGCGCGGACAGTCGCGTGCTCAAGGAACCGCTCGAAGGCGTCGGCGGACTGGCCAAGCTCGCAACCGTCACCGTCAGCGGCAAGGTGGCGGAGGGTTCCTCCGCTGATGCGCTGATCATTAACGCCCAGGCGATCCGCACCGGGAAATAAAGCCGTTTCATCCCTACTCCTGCCAAGTGTTCAACCACCTCTCTGTGAGTTGCCACATCGTCATCCAAGTGAAACCCACCGCCGACGCAAAATCCAATAACTTCCGCATCCCACTCGATCTCAGCACCTGCAAGGGATGCAGCCTGCACCTGCGACGAGTGATTGCCAGTAGATCGGTTACCTCCGGCGCCCACATCGAACTTCGCGCCGCCCGGCGCTAAGCCGAAAAATCAATCTCCCTTCGTTGGCTCCTTCTTATCGTTCTCCAATTTTATTTTGCTTGGCCGCCAAGGTTTCGGTTTCGTTGGATTGATAGTCCGAGGAACTTTCTCATCGTTCGCGGGCTTGAGCATACTTGGTTCGGGCAGGGGTATGGAATCCTTGGAAATAGATGCCTTTGCCGGAACTTCCTCCGCAATTTCTGTCTCGGCTAAAGCAGTCTCGAAAGCCGCAACCTCTATCGCGGACTTAGCGGCAACAGGTGCTTGAATGAAAGATTCCTTGGCGACGAGTTCCTTGATCTCAGTTTCCTTGACCTCGGTTTCCTGGGTGGCGGTTTCCTGGGTGGCGGTTTCCTTGAGAGCGGGTTCATCGGCGGCGGAACCGGCGGGAACGGATTCTTCGGCCACGAGCTCTTCGACCACGGCTTCTTCAGCTTCGGGTTCTTCAACTTCGGGTTCGAGCAGGGGTTCGAGCGCGGGTTCAAGTAAAAGGTTCAACACACAGTCATCCAACGGTAACTGGCCGCGGTCGCGGTTTGGCAGCCGTTCACGCATTTCTGGGAATTTGTTCAGTCGAACGGTTATGCCGTCAATGGTCACCGAAGGTTGGCGCAACAGACCTCCCTTCCCAGTTCTCGTGTTTGCCCTCCACCTATTTGGCAGAATGTCTCGCTCAAGGGCAATTCGGATCTCATCGACATCAGGGCTGATGCCATGTTTTTGACACCATGCTTCCAACTCCGCAGCGACTGACATCCTGACGTTATCTTTTCGAGCTGCCTGGATCTGTATTCGTTCTTGATACTCGCACTCCGCTTCGATTTTCCCCTCTTGGAGTAGCCTGATTCCGGCCTCGATCTGAATGCGTGACCCACGACCCGACTCGAATCCTAGACCAGAACACCAATCCATGTCCTGCATTCGCTCCAACAGAAACGGACTGAGATTCAGCCTCTTGCTCTGGGTATAATCCCAGTTTTCAACAATCACATGCACATGAGGATGTTTTCGGTCCTCGTGTGCCCAAGCCGTCCATCGGCAGCTAGGAGCATACTTCTTCACCCACTTCCGCGCCGCCTTGAGCAGCTGCGCCAAAACCATCGCGTAATATCCGTCTGGTTTGTCCGGGGGCACATCCTCTGCACTTATGATCAGCTGCCGAAGTGGTTTTCCTTTGCGTTTCGCATGCGGGCCAGCGAGCAGCTCAAGAAGAGACTTTTCCTTGCCCGCTGTCCTTGGAACCACACCTAGACCGCAAGTGTCACCAATTACGTCGTGGACGCGTGATCTCTGAAAGTAACGTTCGGGCTTCGAGCGATTCGCCCGGCCACGATAATTGTGTTTAAAAGCACCAATGCCAGGAGCCTCCTCACAGACATGCACAATCGCTTTCGTGGTCATCATAATTCACTTTCAAGGTTCTTCCTTACCTGCCCGGCTAAGCTGATAAGGTTGAATCGGGTTGGGCCATCGAAAGGGGTATCACCGTTCAGCATTTCGATGAGTTGCTGGAGCAAAATTCTCAACTCCCGGTGCCAATCCTTGATCTCCGGAACTTTGCCATTTTTCATTATCAATATCCCCGCGTTAACCATGTCCCCCCTGAGGCCAGGAGGCAGTGTATCCGCGAAATCCTTGGCCTCTGGCGAAACTGTCGTGGTCATACTGACTTTGCCAGAGGCTGGCCTACCACGCTCGCGCTTGGCTTTCGTCACAGCCTCCCCACTAGGTCCTCGGGACTCGCCACCGCCGCCGTTCTCACCACAGGGTTTCCCATCGCCGGCTTCACTGCCGACTTCGTCACCGGCTTCGTCACCGGCTTCATCATCGGCTTCATCATCGGCTTCATCATCGGCTCCATCATCGGCTCCATCATCGGCTTCATCATCGGCTTCGCCGTCGCCGGATTTACTTCCACCGGTTTCGCTGCTGCCGCCATCGTCGAGTCCGTCGTCGTCGAGTCCGTCGTCGCCGCGCCCATCATCGCCGAGTCCGTCGTCGCCGAGTCCGTCGTCGCCGAGCCCATCATCGCCGAGTCCGTCATTGCCGAGTCCGCCATCACCGGGCCTATCATCATCGTGCCTGCCCCCCTTATCTGGGGTAGGGGTAATCACCGTCTTGCCCTCGCCATCCTCACCATCGTCATTCGAGCGACCGGCATGCTGCTGCAAAGCAGCAGCTGCCTCCGCCTCATTCGATTGATCGTCGGCATTGGCCGCGATCGCTTTTGCCCCCCCCATTACGGGGCCAGCTACGCGTGACACCCGGCAAAAATCCTTTTGACCGTCTGCACTCTGCTGGCAAAGGGAAGTTTCCCCCTTGACCCTCTCTGCTGGGGAAGTTTCCCCACAACGCCCCTCGTGAGCGGAAGAACCGTTCTCAGCCTCTTTCTCATTATCGCAGGGGGTAAATTTCCCCCTGCTCATGTCGGCATCGGAACCAAGCTCACAATCACCCTCTGATTTCACAGGGGGCAAAATTGCTGATCCAAGAAGAACGATCGCCACCTCATGCTGGCAGCCATTTGACCCGGCGAACTCCAAGCGGCTCCCTGCGGCATTTCCAGCGCCATCGCCATCGTCATAGCCGAGGGTAATATTCGGGATGCCTTTGGCCGAAAATTTCGGAGGCAATCCCCACTTGGCTGCTTCTCCGGCGTAAGCTTCGCGAGCTAATTTCAGACACTCCTCCTCCGTACAGCTAGCACCCGCACCACATGCGTAAGCTTCAAACATTTTTGCCACTGCAAGCTTAACCGCATCCCCGTCATGGGTCTGAATTGAGGCGGGGACGTTCTCCGGTTCTCTCGACTTTAGCACATCGAGATCGCGAAGATTGTCGAAGCCAGAGTTTACCTGTGCTTCTGGCGGACCACTAACCTGATTCCGAAAATTCAAGGTAAACGGGTCCGCAAATCTAATAGATTTTTTCTTGCTCATTGCTGGGCCCTCCCGGTTGAAGTTCCAGTGAGCCCGTCAATCAGCGCAATGGCTGCCCGAGGATGAAGTTTTAAGTATCCTACCGCCTCAATTGCAATGAATTGAAGCGGTCCTGTGGTGATGTTCATAGGGATGCAATTTGGTCAGCGGCTTAACCAGCCGTTGGTCGCCATTTGCACCACCTACCATCTCAACTGGGCAACATTTGCGCAGTTCTACCCGGCCGAGGCTTGAGGATGGTTCTTTCCAGCGCTCACGAGGCTGGAGTCTAGGATCTAGTTGTCGATTTACCGTCATTTTTTACGCTCCCAACGGTTAATTTCTGAGAGTTCCCAAAGATAAATACAGAGATGATAATAGTCAAGAATTTTTAAAATTCAAGGCTTCCCAGGTCGATCCAATACTCATTTTAGGATCGCGATTACAAAATTTCAAAAAATC
>JAYTLO010000317.1:0-4037 GCA_043729385.1 Akkermansiaceae bacterium | reverse complement strand
GTGGTGAGCATGCCGCTGGCCATTTCATTCATTTCGGCGAGGGCCTTGTTCATTTTCATGACGTCGAGATCTTTGCGGAGCGCCTCGATCTTGGCACGGGCGGTCTTCATGGCGGTGTTTTCTATTGGGGTTGCTATGGACAAGAGGCAGGCAGAATCATTTACAGCAGAATTATTTTTCAAACTTGGATGAATTCTTTAGGAAATGATTCTGCTGTAAATGATTCTGCCCAAAATTCTTACTGTGGAATGACGTTGCGCTGCGGAGCGGATAGCAGGGGCGGTGCTGGTTCGTCATCGTAAATCTGGGAGAAGGACGCTTCGGAGAAGAGTTTCTCGGAAGATTGGAGGGATTGGGAAATGGTGTCGATCTGCACGCTGAGTCCCACGGAGTCGCTCATCGTCATGCCGACTTCGCACAGGTGATTGATCTGCTGTTCGGTCTTGTCAATCTCCGCAGTGACGAGTTCCTGCCCGTCGGAGGCTTTCTGGTGGTTGTCCAAGCGTTCGCGGATCGTCGCCACCCGGTCGTTGATCGAAGTGGTTAGACGGCTCTCAGGCAGACCCGCCGATAGGTCGCGGGCGCGGGCGGTCGTGAGTTGAAGCTCGGCGGATTTCAGCTCCGTCTCGATCTGCTCGCAGTGAGTGGCGCCGAGAAAGCGCTCCAAGCCAGAACGTTGATGCAGCAACGATTCCGCGAATCCTGCTTTTTGGGAAACTCGCCCCGCTTTATTTCCACGCCTCGTCGAAGAATCCGGCGTCCACGATTTTTCCGGGCCAGCGGGCGTCGGGCGGAGTGGTTAGATCGACGATGGCCCAGTCCGGAAGCTTCGGAGTCTGGAGTGCGTTGGTGCCGAAGCTATCGCCGCGGAAGTCGATGCCGCTATTAAGGACGATGTAGCGGCGCGGGTTGAGGGGATTGGGAAAAATGAGGATCGGGACGTGGTCGGCGGCGCTGTAAGTCTTACCGCGGAAGGTGAGTTTTTCCTTGGTCCACTGTAGCGGAAGCATGGGGAGAAGCTGGGCAATAAGTTGATTGGAAGAAGGGTCTCCCCAGAGAATGACATTACTGGTCGTCTTCCCTAGATCGGAGAGAGTTACGGCGGTGTCGGGGGAAACCGAAATCTCGCCTCGAAACACGTCGTGCCAGAGTTGGCGGGCAGAGGCGAGCTCGTTTGAAACCCACTTTCCAACTTCGGGATTGAAAGGTTTACCGGTGGGACGGATGAAATCAAACCTTCCATCACAAAGGCATCGTCGATGGGACCAGTTGTTCCGGGGCGTTTACGGACACCTGGATCAGCGGTGGAGATTTCCCAATTGCCTTTAGTTTTTTTGAAATGAACGATCTTCTCGGAAGGACGTGCAAGAGCCACCGTTTGACCATCTAGCTGAAAAGTTGAGTCTCGCTGACAATTGAGAGTGAGAGCTGTGACGTTTTTGGTTGCGATGGTAATCCTTCTATCGGGTTCCAATGTCGCGTGGACGTCGGCGCGCTCCCAATGCTTTTCCATGCCCTCGATGCGAACCCACTCGGACTCCGGGTAGCGCAGGGTGTAGGTGGAAAAACGGATCTCGCGGGGTATCGCTTGCCGCCCCGTGGCGATGAGTTCCTGCAAGCGGCGGGTGAGACGAGTCTTCGTGGCGGGTTCATATTCGTGGCCGGTCTTCGGGCCGATGAATCGCTCTAACTTGAGACCAGCGGCGGCCATCGCGGTTTCCATCAAATCCGCAGATTCTTTTTGGCGGTCGGTTTCCCCGGAGTAGGCGAGCGTGGGGACATTGAAGAGGTTGCCGGAAATGCCGGTGGCTTCGTATTGCCGCCAAAGCGTTTGCTCCCACGCGGGGCGGATTTCCTTGCTGTTAGCAGCCTTGGTGTAGATCAGAGTTTCGGCGAATCCGGCACCGGGCGACGCGGCGCACCACAGCCCCGGGTAGTGAGTGGCGAGGTGCCAAGTGCTGGCGCCACCCATTGAGAATCCGGCGACGGCGATCCGCAACGGGTCGATCTTGTATTGCGCACGAGTGGCGGCGAGCACTTCCATCACGTCAGTTTCCCCGGCGAATTTGGTGGCGTTGCAGAAGCGGCCGTAAGGCACGACAGTGATCGTTTTCTGCGGCGTGAGTTGGGGCGGGCCGCCTTCGCGCTCGGCGATGAACGCGAGTTCTGTGCGTTTATCGCTGCGGCCTAGCAGCCAGACCATCAGCGGCACTGGCTTGCTAAGATCGAGGTCCGGCGGGACGACTAGGCCGTAGGGTTGGATGGAATTGTCGATCTTCGACCGGTGGCCGCGGACGACCAAGCCCTTCGCCTGCAGCCACGGGGCTTTCCTGAGGCCGAGCTGCTTGGCGCGCTCGCGGCCTTCGCTGAGCAAATGCTTGGCGAAGGCGGTTTCCTTTGGCGAGTAAAACGTGTTGTCTGCGAGCGCCCAGCGAACGGCTTTATGGAAAATTTCGACATCGGGAAGTAGCGCGAGGAATGTGGCATCGGCGGCGAACTTGCGGTTGAGCGCAGTGATGTCGGCCTCCAGCGCGGCGGCACCAGTCGTGAGTTCGGCGCGGTCCACATCGCTAACAGTAATCCCGACGGGCGGGATTTTGTGGGGCGCGTTTTGGGCGAAGGCTCCAGAGGCAAACACAAACAAGGCAAGGGCGGATAACAACCGCATTTCAAAATAAGGGCTGATGCTCAAGCTGACCGTTTACTGCGAGAGGACGGTTCGGCTTTCACCCGTAATTTTGCTTGGGCGGGCTGGCCGATCCCGCACATGATCCGCTGACCGATGAACCGCTCAGGAAAACTCCACGCCCTGCTGTCCACCGCCCGGGTGGCGAATGTGCCGAGCGTGATCAGCAACGTCTGGCTCGGGGTGATGGTCGGGATGTTGCGTTCTGAAGTGGGCCTAGCAGATCGAGTGGATGGACTAGCAGTCATGTTAGTCCTGCCGCTGGCGGGAGTATCTCTCTACGTTTGCGGAAATTTCTTCAATGACTGGATGGACTTGAAATGGGATGCGAAACATCGGCCGGAACGGGCATTGCCGAGAGGGTTGTTTCCGCCAGGTCTGTATGCTGCGGCTGCGCTAGTGCTCGGAATTCTGGGCGTGGGGGCGGCGGCATGGACAAGCCTCGCAAGCGGAATGGTGGCGGCGGGGATCGCGTTCTGGATCGTGGTCTATACGGTGTTGCACAAGCAGACGACGTGGGCGGTGATTCCGATGGGACTGTGCCGGGCGCTGCTGCCTGTGATGGGCTGCATCGCTGTTTTCCCCTACGTGGATGCGATCTGGCCCGCATCTTGCGCGCTGCTTTGCTACATCATGGGGCTGTCGCTGAGTGCGAGATACGAGTCGATGGCGGAGCCACCGAAGCGGGTCGCGGTGATGGCGCGTGGGCTTTTACTAGGAGCGGCGGTGCTGGTGGCTTGGGGAAATAAAGGGCTGTTAGTGGGCCAGTTTCCGAGCGTGGTCGGGGCTTTGCCGTACTTGGTGTGGACGAGCCTTTGCCTGAGACGATGGCGCAAGCCGGTGCCGCTGCTGGTTTCCCGCTTGTTAGCCGGGATTCCATGGGTCGATTGGATGACGTTGTTACCCGTGGGGCTGATGCTGGCATTTCATGGAGGCAATGAAGCCATTCCTTACGTGGTTGCTTGTTTCATCATCCCTCCGCTGGCGTTCGTGGCCGCGCTGTTGCTGCAACGACTGGCTCCGGCGACTTGATGGTTAGAAGACCAACCGCGAATGAACGCGAATATAAAGAAACAAGAGGAGTTCTAGAAATAATCGGGCGAAGCCAACCTCAATCTGCCCGAAAATCTGATCTCATTTGTGGTCATTCGCGTTCATTCGCGGTTAAAAATCTAAACTGAGGCTCCCCTAAATCCACCTCCCCTTAAACCTTGCGGCGGGGCGATTCCCGCGCTCCACTGCCGCCACGCATGAGCATTGCTGACAAACAGGAGCAGATTCTTGATGAACTGGCACTTTTCCAAGATTGGACGGAGCGTTATGAATACGTGATCGGTCTCGGGAAAAAGCT
>JAYTLO010000316.1:0-1096 GCA_043729385.1 Akkermansiaceae bacterium | reverse complement strand
GGCCGGGACGCGTGGTCACTTCAGCGATCAGCTTCACGTTGTTCCCATTAGGTTCTGCTAGAAACCTCACGTCATCCACCAACCCGGATTCGTAAAGCGACTTGATGTCGTTGTCCAAGCCTTCCGCACGGTATGGCGTGCCTGATTTCGTAGACATCAGGTTGCGCAGACGGGCTTCATCCACTGTCTTTGCACCGCGGTAACGGATCGTCACTTCCGTGATGTTTTTCCCCTCAAAATCCTGCGCGTGCAAGGTGCCCGCGATTGAAAGGATGGAGAGCGACGTGAGTGCGGCAAATTGGCCCACGCCACGCGGCATGAGGAGTGAGGGAGATTTGGGGAATCGCATGCAGGTGTGGTGGATGGGCAATCAAGCCCGTCCGCCCCCCGCTTCGTCAAGGTCAATAGCAGCCATTTCCTTAACTTTGCTTTACAAAATGCAGCTTCCATTCGAAATCCTTGCCCCCCGCCCGGACCTGTTCTAAACCCGCCGCGTGCTCACGATTCACAAGCTCACGAAAACGCTCGGCGGCCGCTGCCTTCTCCGCGAGGCGGAAATGTCTATCAACTGGGGCGAGCGCGTCGCCCTTGTCGGGCCTAACGGAGCGGGCAAGTCCACCCTTTTCCGCATGATCCTCGATGAGGACTCGCCCGATGAAGGCACCATCGAGCGCGATGAGTATTCCATCACCGGCTACCTTCCGCAGGAAGCTGGCGAGCCGACTGATGAGACCATCATTGAAATCGCCATGGGGATCACCCCGGAAATGATCGGCATCCTCCGCACCATGCGTGAGCATGAGGCCACCGGCGATCTATCACACCCGGATTTCGCCCACGCCCAGGACCAGTTCACCGCGCTCAATGGCTATCAGCTCGAGCCCAAAGCCAAAAAGATCCTCCACGGTCTGGGTTTCAAATCCGAGGATTTCCACAAGCCAGCCCGCGAGTATTCGGGCGGCTGGGTCATGCGGGCGCATCTTGCGCAGCTTCTAACGATGGAGCCGGACCTGTTGATGCTCGACGAGCCGA
The DNA here is from genome assembly GCA_043729385.1 of Akkermansiaceae bacterium. Lineage (GTDB taxonomy): Bacteria > Verrucomicrobiota > Verrucomicrobiia > Verrucomicrobiales > Akkermansiaceae > Luteolibacter. The sequence goes on along the minus strand of JAYTLO010000316.1, from coordinate 64 downwards.
CCAACCACCTTGACCTCCTATCGCTGCTTTGGCTCCAGCGCTATCTGTTAAATTACTCGGGCGC
>JAYTLO010000315.1:0-22819 GCA_043729385.1 Akkermansiaceae bacterium | reverse complement strand
CCGGCTTCTTGTTTGATGATTGCCCAAAGGACCGACGAATCGAGGGCCGTGATCATAAGCTTAGTAGTGCTGGGTCCGCAGGATCGCCCCGCAAATCATCAATGATTTCACTGGCGGATTTTTCCTGCCAAGGATGGTTCTCCAAAGCCACCGACGCGTCATGCTGCCACGCCGCAAAGGTTGCATCCCAGCTCCCGCGATTCATGACTCGTCTAGCAGTTAGAACACTGGCACTTTCATCGAACTCAAGCTGGTCTCCTACCTTGAGGTTCAATTTTTGCCTGAGCTTCAAAGGAATCGTAATTTGTCCTTTGCTCGTGATCGTTGCATTCATGCCGGAAAGTAAGGAACGTAAGTAAGGCTGTCAATTCGGCGTGCCGTGGAGGCGGTTCTGAGGAAGCAGCAGTCGTCCATGTTTCAACGTGGAAAACAGATTGGTGGCGCGGGCATTCTGCTCGCTGCCTTTGACGGACAATTCATTCTAACTGGAACCTTCAGACAGCCTCTTTATCTGCGGGTGAAATTTCTTAGAGTGACAGGATTGGCGGCGAGACGCCGCCACCACGGCCTGCCGCGAGACGCGGCAGCTACGTCACCTCCCGCCGCGCCACAGCGTGGCTTCGCCGAAATCGACGCGGACGTCTTCCGCGCTGCGGCGGGAGCGCGAGACCCAGCGGGCGAGGACGCTTTCTAATAGGAATAGGATGAACGCCGCGACGGCTAACAACTTCCAAATTTCTCGGCCGAAGCCCTTGCCCTGGAGGACTCCGAGGATGTCAGCGACGGAGTGCGGTTGGAGTAGGTCGATGCGTTTGCGGACAAGCGCCAAGTCATCGGCGGTCATGGTTTCGAAGCGGCTCTCGGCGGCGTCGCGGGTGACGGCCACGGGTAGCGTGCCGTTCTCAATTCCGGGGATGACTTCGTCTAACGCTGCGCCGGTCGAGACTTGATAGATGCCGGGCAAGGCAGAACCTTCGATCGATAACTCACGGCCGCGGCGACCGGAATGGACTGCGGCATTTCGCGGCAAGCCGCGCGGGTCCAGGGTTTTTAAGGCCAAGCCTTCGGCAGATCTAACCGGTAAGAAAGCGGAGGATGGAATGATCTGCCGCTTCTTGCCGGGCGCGGTCCAGAACAGCCGGACGTAGGCTTCACCGCCTTCTTGTTCGAAATTCACCTCGATCGGTACGGGCTTGCCGGCTTCTAACGTGACTCGCACCGTGGCGGGTTCGTGGGTCTTTGCGGTCAGCGAGGTGCCGTCGCCGATCTTCACGTCCACCCGGTCATCTGCTTCTGCCTCGATCACGTAACCGCCGCTAACAGGGGCGACCAAGCTACCCGACCAGCGCACCGAGAACCCATCGCGCGGGACTTTGGGCGCGGCTTTTTTGCCGGACCATTCGAAGTCGATGGCGGAATCGACCTGCTCTTGCAGCGGCGCTTCCTTGCGGTCGCGGGTGCGGAAATACTTGGCGGTGAGTCCACCGGCTTTTGAGTCGAGGGCGAAATTTGGGCTCCACGCGGAGTCCACGTTCAGCTCCACGCCGGCACCGGCGGCCCAGGTGATTAGCTCGTGGACCAGCGGCACGAACGACCGCCGCGCGGGTAAATTTCCTGAACGGGCATCGAACGCGCAGGTCGCCACGATGCTGCGGCCGTTGCCATAGTGGCGGGTCGCGAGAAAGGCATCGCCGTTAGAGAACGCCGCCGCTTGCACCGCGCCGGTCGTGGGTGCGCCGGTTTTTCTCCAACGCTTGATTTGGGTGCTTTCTAGGTCCGCGTCTTTGACGAACGACTTCAGCGACTCGTGGACGAAGGTCGCGGACGCAGGAGAAATTCCTTCCGCATCCGCAGCCTCCTCGCCAAGTGGCAGCGGGAGTAATGCTCCATCCATGCCTTCCCAGGTGTTATAAAAAGCTGCGTCGGCCCGGGGACCGGCGATGACTAACAAGCCAGCGCCTGCCGCGATTTTTTCGGCCAGTTTATCGGCGATTTGCGCGGGCAAGCGCGAGACATCGGCGAGGACGATGACGGCGGCAGCGTCCAGATCTTCCTCGCTCAGCGCCGTCGCTGTGACGACTCGCGGGTCCATCAGGAAATTTTCGCCCGCTGGCTTGCCGCCGATCAGTCCGGTGGAGGGTGCGAGCGCAAGCGCGGAGTAACCGGCGGCGCGTTCGAAAAAGCTGCCCGCCGGATTGCCATCGACTAACAAGACCGGCAACTTGCCACGGACGGTGACCACGCGTTCGAGGCGGTTGTCAGTAGCGAGGTCGTCCTCGGCGTCGATCCTAACAGCGATGACCCGCGGTCCGGGACGGGTGAAACGGTGGCGAAACTCGACGGTTTCCTTTTGCCCGGCGATGAGCAGCCCGACCGGGGATTCGCCGGTTTGCTGGCCTTCGATTTCCATCACCAACGGGCCTGGTGTGATGGCTTCGGTGCCGGTATTCTCCACGGTCACGCGCAACACCATCTCGCGGTCAGTGCCGACGAGCGAGCGCGAAAGCTCGAGGCCGGAGAGTGATAAATTGCGGTAAGATTTGGGCGCACCGAAGTCGCGTAGCAGCAGTTTCGGCTTCGAGGGCATCGCCTTCCAGGCGCTTTCGAGGCCGTCCCACGCAGCGGGATTTTCGAAGCGCCAGCCACTGCGTTGCGAGTCGGTGAAAACGACGATTTCCTTGGAGGCATTCGTCCCTTCGGCCAAGCCGAGCGTGGCCATGCCGAGCGCGTCGTGCGCCCGGAAGGTGCCGCCGACGGGTTCTAACTTATCGAGCACGCCCAGCACATCCGCCCGGTGGGTGAGGGGTGCGGCGGTCGTCGCTTCCGGTGCGGGACCACCGAGGACGACGGAGAAGGCGGTGCCGTTAGGCGCTTGCTTGACGAGTTGTTTCGCCTCCTCGATCGCGCGCTGGAAATGGCTCTTGCCGTCACTTGTTAGTTCCATCGATGCCGAGGCGTCGATGACGAGCGCTACGTCCCGCCGACCACTGGCTTCGAAGCGTTTCAGGTTGAGGAATTTCTCCATCATCACCAATCCTGCTGCGGCGAGGAGCAGAGCGCTGGCGGTGACGCGGATGAGCCAACGCGCCTTCAGGCTGCCGAGCACGAACGAGCCACCAAAGAGCGCGATGCCGATGAGGCCCGCAGGCAGCACGAACAACCACGGGATGTTAGAATTCGGTGGGATGAACGGCCGAGCAAGCGCGAGTGCCAGCAAGGCTAACAACAAACAACGCGCCGCCATTAATAACAGATCTTCCCACTCCATCTTGCGGCGGCGGACGGAAATGGTGTCGAACAGGAAGCGCATGGCACCCCATTCGATGGGCTTCGCAGCCTGCTGACGGACGAGGTGAATGATGATCGGGATCGCCGCCGCAAGCAGACCTGCAAGGAGCCATGGGTTGAGGAAAAGCATTTATTTACGCCCTCCCAAGTAACGCAGCAAGGTGTCCCGCAGCGGGACTGTGGTATTCACTGGCACGTAGTCGGCGCGCATTTTGCCGCAGGCGGAGTCGATCCTTTTTACGAAGGTGCGGAGCTTTTCGAGGTAGGCGGCGCGGACGGCTTGTGGGTCGATGCGGAGCATGGCTTCGATGCCTTCGAGGTCTTTGAATCGCTGGAAGCTTTTGAAGGGAAAGGTGAGTTCTTCCTCTGCTAACAGGTGGAAGACGACGAGCTCGTGTTGGCGGAAATCGAAGTGGTGGAGGGCTTCCACGATTTTTTCGGGATCGTCGAAAAGATCGCTGATGAGCACCACCAAACCGCGCTTGGGGATGCGCTCGGCGACGTGGTGAAGCACGCCGCCGACATCGGTGTCGGCCCCGGCTTGGGTGGTGTGGAGTTCCTCCAAAATGCGCCGGACTTGGCTGGGGCGGCTGCCGGCACGGATGAAGCCGCGGGTGGTTTTGTCGAAGGTGACGAGGCCAGCGGCGTCGCCTTGTTTCACGAACAAATAGGCGAGCGCGGCGGCGAGGTGTTTGGCGTAGTCGAGCTTGGAAAGCGCGTGGCCGTTAGAGGTGGCGGCGGAGTCGCCAGTGTAGTTCATGGAGCCGGAAACATCGACGGCGATGGTGGCCCGCAGGTTGGTTTCCTCAATGTATTGGCGGATCACGCTGCGGTCGCTCTTGGCCATCACGCGCCAATCGAGGTTCTTCGGATCGTCGCCCGGCGAGTATTCGCGGTGCTCGGCGAACTCGACGGAAAAGCCCTTGTCCGGCGAGGTGTGGCGGCCTGATAGAGTGCCGACCATCCGGCGGCGGGCATACCACTCAAGGCGGCGCATGACGCCCATGGTCTCCTCGGGAAGGAGCTTCATGCAGGCGGGGAGTTGGAGGTGTTCGTCGGCCATGGGACTTACAGGACTTATGAGACCTACAGGACGAATTCCTCTTTCGGCGCTAGCAGTTTGATGAGGCGCTGGATGACGTCGTCGCTGGTGATGCCGGCGGCTTCGGCGTTGAAGGTGGTGAGGACTCGGTGGCGCAGGACCGGCGCGGCGATGGCGGCGACGTCGGCGGTGGTGGCGTGGTAGCGGCCGCGCAGGACGGCGTGCGCTTTAGCCGCAGAAATGAGGCTGATGCCAGCTCGCGGACCCGCGCCCCAACTGACCATTTCCTTGACGAAATCTGGGGCTGAAATGTCCTTGGGCCGAGTCGCGCGGGCGAGCTTGGCGGCGAAATCGATGACGTGGTCGCCGACTGGGACGCGCTTGACGATGGCTTGGATTTTGAGGATTTCCTCGGCGTTCAGCAGTGGTGTGACCTCGGTGTCCGACGGGCTGGTGACGCGGCGGATGATTTCGCGCTCTTCGGACTCCGATGGGTAATCGACGATGATGTTGAAGAGAAAGCGGTCGAGCTGGGCCTCGGGCAATGGGTAGGTGCCTTCTTGTTCGATCGGGTTTTGAGTGGCGAGAACGAAGAATGGCTTGGGCAGATTGAGCGTGTGTTCGCCGACGGTGACGTGGTGTTCCTGCATCGCTTCTAGCAGCGCGGCCTGGGTCTTGGGCGGGGTGCGGTTGATTTCATCGGCTAGGACGAGGTTGGCGAAAATGGGGCCGTGGACGAAACGGAAGCCACGGTGGCCGGTCTCGGGATTGACTTCTAACACGTCGGTGCCAGTGATGTCGGCAGGCATCAAGTCGGGGGTGAATTGGATGCGTTTAAAACTGAGCTCCAGCGCGCGGGCGAGGGTGGCGACGAGCAGAGTTTTCGCGAGACCGGGAACGCCGACCAGCAGCGCATGGCCGCGGCAAAAAATGGCCATCAGGGTTTGGTCCACGACCTGATCCTGGCCGACGATCACTCGGCCGAGTTCCTGTTTCATCTGGCCATAGACTTGGTGCAGCCGCTCGACGGCCACTTGATCGCTGTTGCTCATAGGCCGCATGATACTTGGCTGGCTATCGCAGGCTTACAGAGTTTTGTGGATTTGATGATCATGGCCCGCGCGGCGGATTTTTCAGACCATGGCTGACGGTGGGACAAACCCCCTTGTGGCTGGCGCTAAAGTCGGCGAGAATGCGCTGGAACTCCCGGATTTGATCTGGGAGCTTCACTCATTCGTTGCAAGACCGGGATGCCGGTCGTTTTTCCCATGTCCTCCTCACCCACTCCGCCCGCCCATCAAGTCGTTATCCCGGAATCCCTGCGGCTCCAGTTGGACGACTTTCGGCGCCATTTGTGGCGGGTGAAAATCATGGAAGCACTCGCTGCCGGGCTGGTTGGCTTGCTGGTTTCCTTCCTGTTAGTTTATGGGCTGGATCGCGTGTGGCAAACGCCGGGCTGGGTGCGGTTGGGGATTTTGCTCGCGGGAATCTCGCTGTTCACGGTGTTTGCGCCGTATTGGCTGCACCGCTGGGTATGGCGGCAGCGGCGGGAAACTCAGCTCGCGCGCTTGATCGCGCGGCGCTATCCGGGGCTGGGCGATCGGTTGTTAGGCGTGATCGAGCTGCAAGACCAAGTTGGAGATGCGGACACGCTTTCGCCCCGGCTGCGCGAGGCGGCGATGGAGGCGGTGGCCATCGAGGCAGGCCAGCGCAAGCTCGACGAGGCGCTGCCGCCGCAGCGTCACCGGCGGTGGGCGCTAGCCGCGCTGTGCCTAGCAGGGATCTCGGCAGCAGCATTTACCCTCACGCCGCGGGCGGGTGTCAATGCGCTGCAACGCTGGTTGATGCCGCTTTCTAACACGGAGCGCTACACCTTCACCCGGCTGGAAAATCCGCCGGTCTATCGGGCGGTGGCGTTTGGCGAGGCGTTTGAAATTTCACTCAAGCTCACGAAGGACTCGGAGCAACGCTCGGCGACGGCAAGCGGGCGCTATGGCTTGCAAACCGGCGTGAATGCGCCGCTCACTGCGGACCGCTATCAATTCGTTTTTCCCGGCCAACAGGAGCCGGGCACCCTCGTTTTCCATGTGGGAGACCTGCGGCATGAGGTCCGGATCGAGCCGGTCCCACGGCCGAGCATGGCATCCGTCACGGCGCTAGTCACTCCGCCGGACTATTTGGGGATTCCTGAAAAAACGGTGGATCTCAACACCGGCGTGCTCAGCGCGGTGGAGGGCAGCAAGGTGCGCATCGATCTAACGGCCACGCGCCAGCTCGCGTCCGCCTCCTTTGGCCCGACCCGCTCGCAGGTCATCGAGGAGCCGAAACAATCTCTTCCCGCGTATGTCCCGCTCGCTGGAGCGCTGGCAATTTCCGGTCTAACTGCCAGCACGCCGGTCATGGAAGTAAGCACCATTCCGTTCGAGATTCCCTTCGCGTGGACGGACAAGTTAGGGCTCGTCGGTGAGGTGGGATTCAAGCTGCGGATCGATGCGCTGCGCGACGCGGCACCGACGTGTTATTTGCAAGGGATCGACCGCCAGAAGGTGATGCTGCCGGAGGAAACGGTCGATTTCGAGGTGCTTGCCGAGGACGATTTCGGGGTCAAGGAAACGGGGATCGAGTGGACCGGCCAATTTACCCGACCCACTGACGAGGCTCCGGCCAAGGGCGAAATGAAGCTGGGCGATGGTGCGCCCGAAGAACGGCGGCTTGGCAAAGCAGCGGCGTTTTCGCCAGCCGCATTTGGCATCACGCCGCAGAAAATCACGCTGCGCGGCTACAGCGAGGATTATTTCCCCAAGCGCGGGCGGGTCTATTCTGAGCCGGTGATTCTGTATGTGCTGACTCGGGACGAGCACGCGCAAATGTTAAAAAGCCGGTTCGACCGCACCATCACCGAGTTCGAAGATCTGGCCCGGCGCGAACAAGAGCTGCTAGAAGAAAACCAGCGACTCGAGCGCCTGAGCGGCGAGGAACTTCAGAAAGATCCAGCCACCAAACGTCTCGAAACCCAGGAAGCGGCGGAAGCCGAGAGCAAACGCCGGATGCAGGAACTCACCGACCGGATGGAAAGCCTGATGAAGGACGCCGCCCGCAATGGCGACATCGAGAAGGGCACGCTCAAGAAAATGGCCGAGTCCCTCAAGTCGATGCAGGAACTTGCGCAGCAGGGTTTGCCGAAAGTGGAGGAAAAACTCGGTGACTCACACGAGCATTCGAACACGCCCGAGAAGGCCGGCAAGGACGTGGCCAAAGCCGTGGAAGAGCAAAAGAAGGCCGTCGAAAAAATGCAGGAAGCCATCGCCAAGGCCAACGAGGCGAACCGCCAGTTCGAGGCGGGCACCTTCGTGAATCGCTTAAAAAAAGCCGCGGGCGAGCAAGGCGGGATAGCCAGCTCGCTCATCGACGGCTTCGAGCGAATCCTCGGCACCAAGGCCACCAAGCTCGATCCTTCCGACCAACGCCGGTTGAAAGAAGCCACCAGTCAGCAGTCGAACACCGCGTCTGACATTCGTTGGTTGCAGGAAGATCTCGGCAGCTACTTCGCCCGCACCAAGACGGATTCCTTTAAGAAAATCTACGATGAAATGAGGGCGTCGCAGATCGACATCGGGCTGGAAAAAATCATCGGCCTGCTCGGGTCAAACCATTCCTACGTCGCGACAGAGAATTCAAAAAAATGGGCAGACAAGCTAACCGAATGGGCCAAGCAACTCGAAGGCGAGAAAGACAAAGATGGCGGCGGTGGTGGTGGCGAGGGCGGGCCGAGTCCCGAGGATGAAGATTTCGAGTTCATGCTGCGGGTGATGAAATTGATCCAACAGGAACAAGACGTGAGATCCCAAACCCGCGCGCTGGAGCAGCTCCGCCGCAGCCACGAGACCGGACAACCAAACTCTAACGAACCATGAAACTCCGCACCACCGCCGCATTGCTCATGCTCATCCCGGGACTCGTCCGCGCGGATGACACGCCGCTCGCGAAGCATCGCGAAGGCTCCGCCAAGGTGGCGAATCAGCAGGATGAACTCGCGGCGGATGTCCAGCAGCTCACCATCGAGCAGACCGTGCCGCAGGTCATCGAGCTGCTCAATCAGGTGAAGGAAATCATGGACGAGGCGACCGACAAGCTGGCGGAAAACGATACCGGCAGCACCACTCTGGCGGCGGAAACCGAGGTCATCGAGAAGATCCACGCCGCAGCCAAGGAGAAACAAAAACAACAAGGCAGCGGCCAATCTGGCAGCGCCATGATGGACATGATGGAGCGCATGATGGGCAAGAAACCCGATGGCGACAAGGAGGGCAAAGACGACAAACCCGGTGACAAAGCCGGCAAAGGAATGAACGGGCTATCCGACGAAGCCAACGGCGCGACCGACGGCCAGACCAGCGGCAAAAGCGAAGCTCGCCGAGTGCCCAAGGCTGGCGGTAGCGCGGGCCACGCGCTGCCAGAGGAATTTCGCAAAGCACTGGATGCCTACAACCGAGGTGCGGAACAAAAGCTCAAGTGATTGCAATCATGATGAAACTTTCGCCAGTTAGATGCGGCCTGCTTACGGTCCTCGCCCTTTGCTCCAGCGCATGGTCGCAAGACATGCCGGGGCGGCCGGACGATAGCATTCCCGCGCAGGCGGAGTTAATCTATCAGCGAGGTTTGCAATACCTCGCGAAGAACCAAGGCGACAAGGGTGCGTGGAATGACAGCGTCGGCTCCGAGCCGGGCGTGGTCGGCCTATGCATCGCGTCCTTCCTCGCCCACGGTGAGGATCCTAACCATGGGCCGTATTCCAAGAACATCCGTCTCGGCATCGAGTATATACTTTCCCAGCAAAATGATAAGAACGGTTATATAGGATCGAGCATGTACACCCACGCGTTTGCCACCAAGGCGCTCGCGGAATCTTATGGGGTGCTGGACAATCCGAAGATCGCCCCGGCGCTTAAGAAAGCGGTCGAGCTGATCGTAAGTTCGCAAAAGAAAAACCGCTTCGGCGCATGGCGCTACACCCCGGAAAGCCGCGATGCGGACACCACGGTGACCGGTTGCCAATTGGTCACTTTATTCGCTGCTAGAAATGCCGGCGTCGCGGTGCCGGACGAGGCGATTGAGAAAGGCCTAGCCTATCTTGCGACCTGCCGCGGCCCGGATGGTGACTATGGATACACCTCATCATCGGGCGGAAAACCCACACTAACTGCCATCGGCTCGCTATGTCTTTCCTTGGCCAAGGAGCGCGATTCTAAAGGCTATCAAGCGAGCTTGGCCTATCTAAAAAAGAACCTCGATTTCCGCGATCGTTACTATCCATTTTACTTCGAGTATTATATGTCTCAGGCGTTATTTCATGCGGATGATGCTGCTTGGAAGGAATGGAATGTTCGTAACATTCGCTACCTCTCCACCATTCAAGCTGCCGATGGTTCATTCCCCGGGAATCAAGGCACTTCATTCAATACCGCTGCCGCGTTGCTATCATTGGCCCTCAACTATCGGTTCTTGCCGATCTACGAAAAATGATCCGTCAGCTTGTTGCTATGTCATGTATTGCCAGCGGGTTCGCGCTGGCTGCCGCCGAGTCGTCCGACTTGTTACGGTTTTCTAACGGCGACCAACTGCACGGCAGTTTCCAAGGACTCAAGGATGGCCCACGAGCGATCTGGAAGCGCGACGATGTCGCTGCACCAGTGGATTTCGAGACAGACCAGCTCCGCCACATCGTCCTGCGCGGCGGCAAGCCACTGCGGCCGCTGGCCTCGCTCTCGCATGTGGCGCTGGTCGATGGCGATAGCCTGCCCGGAACCGTCACGGATCTGGATAACGAGTGGCTGACTCTAGAAACGGCCTACGCCGGGGCGTTGAAAATTCCGCGCAATCAAGTGGCCAGGCTGGCCCCGAGTCCGTTAGGCGGACGGCTGCATTACCACGGGCCGTTCATTGAGGATGAATGGAAAATGGCGAACGCCTCCTTCCCGGATGGCATGCCTCCCGCCAAGCCCGCCGCCGAAGACAGGGGAAAGGACAAAGCCAAAGCCAAAGAAAACGACGGCAAGGAGACTCCCGGGCGCTGGGCGTTTTCCGGCTCCGCTTGGTATTGGCCGAGCCGGCTCTCCGGCACCGCGCTGCTCAGGGAAGGCGCGATGCCGGACCGCGCGATTCTGCGCTTCGATTTAGCGTGGAAAAACCGGCTATCGATCGCGATCGGCTTCCATGCAGATTTTGCGAAACCCAAACGCCCGGACGATGCGGACAAGCCAGCGGAACCCCAACAGCGGCGGCAGTTAGGCTTTGCCCCCGGGGATTCCACCATCCTCCCCGTGGTTTTTGGTAACAGTTACGTCCTGCAAATTTTCTCGACCCACATGATGCTCTTCCGCACCTCGGTGAACGAGGACGGCGGCCCCGTCGTGGACCGCGTGCAAATCAACGGCAACTCCATCCGGCTCGGAGACACCGGCAAGGCCACCATCGAGATCCGCAGCAACCGTCTAACCGGCGAAATCTCGCTGTTCATCAATGACGAATTCGTCGTCCAGTGGAGCGAAGGCGGCAGCGGCATCCACGACCAGTCGCGCTATGCTGGCAAAGGTTCCGGCTTCGGCTTCGTGGTGCAGACCGAGGACTCGCCGGTGAAAATTTCTGATGTCATGGTCGCCGAGTGGAATGGCATGCCCGACTCCGCCCGCAGCCTGCAAGTGGACGAGCAAGACATCGTTCTGTTAGCCAATGGCACCGACCGGTTTTCTGGCCGAGTCGGCGCGTTCCGCGATGGGAAAATCACTCTCGACGGCAAGTACGGCCAGTTTGCCTTCCAGCTTGATGACATCGCGGAGATCCGCTTCGCCCGCAATCGTCTCGCCGAGGAAACTGGATTTTCCCCGGATAATCTAACGATCCGGCTCAGTCCGCTGGGCCAAGTCTCCGGCCGTCCGCTCACCGGGGATGCGACCTCGGTCCGCATCCTCAGCCCGGTCTGCGGGGAAATGAACTTCAATCTGGATTCCGCCGTCATGCTCGATTTTCAACCTTCTAATAACATCATCGATGAGTGGGATGCGGAGTTCTAACATGAGATCTTGGCTCGGCGTCATTTTCGCCGGAGGCGCGCTCGGCGTGCTGCGCGCGGATGATCTCACGCTGGCGGACGAAGCCCGTCTGACGGGCACTGTCCGCTCGATCAACGAGGCTGGCGTGGTCGAGCTAACAAGCGCACTCTCGCCGGAGCCGATCCTGCTCAAGACCGGCGCGGTCGCGAAAGTGCAGTTCAGCGCACCCACCGCCGAACCCAATCCGCCCGGCACGTTGATCGAGTTGGCCAATGGCGACGTGCTGCCAGCGGCCATCGAGAGCATGGACGCCAAGAATCTAACGGTGGTGACCGCAGATGCCGGTCGTCTAACCATTCCCCGGCTGGCTCTCAAGTCGATGCAGCTCGGCATTCACAAGCGCAAAGTCATTTACAGCGGTCCGCGCAATCTCGCTGAGTGGAACCAAGACGGCGAGGGCGCGAAAAGCTGGACCTTCACGAACAAGTCACTCGCATCTAACGGTCCGGCCCAAGCGTCGAAAGATTTTGAAACACCCCAACAGTTTATCCTGAAATTCACCCTCAAGTGGCAGGCGAATCCGGGATTCAAAATCTATTTCGCAGATCCGCTCACCCCCAAGGTCGAGGCGGTGGACCGCTATTATTTGCAATTCAACAGCGCGGGCATGGAGATCAAACGCGAGTCGAGCCAAGAGCCACGCTACCAAACCGTCATCCTGCCGTCGGTGAGTCCGGAGAAATATCCGGCTAACCAAGTCGATGTCGAAATCCGCGTGGATCGCAAAGCATCGCGGCTGCATTTATTTCTCAATGGCGAAGCGGAGGGTTCGGGGTTCGATCCGTTAGGCAAGGCTCCCACCGGCAGCGGCGTGTCCCTGCTCAGCAGCGCCGCCGCCGGGACGAGCCAGGAAATTCTCGGCATTGAGGTGGCCGAGTTCGATAACACCGGCACCCGCCATCGCGGTGAGGACCGTGGCGATCCCAAGACCGACAGCATGATCAGCCGCGACGATGACCGCTGGAGCGGCTATCTAACTGAGATTCGCCCGGGGCCGGATGGAGCCGTGTTCGCGTTCAAGAGCGATTTCCAAGAAGAGCCACTGGAGCTGTCTGAAGCGGATGTTTCCACGCTCTTCTTTGCCAAGCCTCAGCAAGAAGCCGCCCCCGGCCAGGCCCATTCCTTCACCCTGCGCCTGCGGGATGAAGGGTCGCTGCGCGTGTCATCTTGCACCTTTTCTGACGACGCCATCTCGGCGGCGCATCCGTTGTTAGGCACCTTGAAAATCAGCCGTGCCGGCGTCACCGCGCTGGAGCGGCTAGACGCCAAACCCGAAGCCCACCCCGACGAATGAACCCCTTTCTGGCAACTGCTATTCTAGCCGCCACCTTCGCGCTGGCCTCCGCAGCGGACGAGGTGAAATCGAGCGTGCGTTTTTCTAATAACGACCTGCTCTCCGGCTCCATGGAGTCGCTCACCACCGAGCGGCTCGTTTGGAAGTCGCCTCTCCTCGAAAAGCCCACACCGTTTTTTCTCAAGAATGTCCTCGATCTAACATTGGCCGCCGAGCAGCCCGACAATAAGTCGAGGCACGAGGCCACCGTCACCTTGACGCGCGGCGACTTACTCCGCGGCCAGCTGGTCTCGGCGACGGATGAGATCGTGGAACTCGACACCTGGTATGCCGGCCGCTTGAAAATCCCGCGCCCGATGGTCACCGACATCCGCATCACCGAGCGACCGGATTTCATCTATCGCGGACCCACCGGACTCGACGGCTGGACACAATCCGGTGCCAAACCCGCGTGGATCTATCAGAACTCTAGCTTCCGCGCCGGAGCTGCGGGTGGCATCGCCAGGAATGTGAATCTACCCGACGAGTGCAGCATCGCCTTCGACGCCGCATGGAAAGGCTCGTTCCTGCTCAAGCTAGTTTTCTTCTCGGATGACCTCACCACAGACCGCCCCACCACCGGCTATGAAATGATGATTCAGCAACGCTCGGTGCAACTCCGCGCCTGCAAGGGGCAGCGCTTCATCGGCCAGACGCCCAATGCCACCGCGCTTCAGGAAAACGAGAAAGCCCGCATTGAGGTGCGGGCCAGCGTGAAGTCGGGCACGATTTGCGTGTTTGTCGATGGCCAGATCATCGAGAAATGGAACGACCCCGAAGTGGCCCGCAACGAGATCGGCCGGGGGATTCATTTCATCGCCATGAACGCCTCGCCGGTGCAAATCTCGCACATCGAAGTCGGCGCTTGGGACGGGGAGTTAAGCCAGCTTCCCCAGCCACAAGTCCCCGGCGGCATGCCGCCGATGGGCTTCCCCGGTGCCCTGGATGCCGACGAAGACGAGCCACCCACCGCCCCCGCAGAAAAGCCCATCAGCGGGCGGATGGAGCTGCGCAACGGCGACAGCCTCGCCGGCGAAGTCATCTCGATCAGCGACGGCATTATCACCGTGAAAACCCCATTTCGCGAGGTAAAGCTCCCGTTAGAAATCCTCCGCTCAGTCGCCCTCAAGCCCGTGGACCGAGATGAAAGCAAGCGCGAGAACGGCGACGTCCGCGGCTGGTTCCCAGACGGCTCGTCCGTCGTCTTCCGGCTCGACGGTGTCAGCGATGGATCTCTAACCGGCTACAGCCAAAACTTCGGCACCGCCCAGTTCAAGATCGCCGCCTTCAGCCGTATCGAGTTCAACATTTATGATCCTGAGCTCGAAGACGTCCGCATGGCGAATGGTTGGTGAACTCAGTTCACCGAACGCTGCATCACGCTCATCACCGCCGCTGTGATCGGGAAAATTTACGTGCGGAAACAGCGCTAAGGCCATTAACCTTCCGACATCCCATGCGCCTACTTCACTACATCGACATCCAGAACTTCAAGCGGTTTGGCGATCAACAGCGGATCGTGCTCGATCATCCTGCGGTGCTGATCGGCCCGAACAATTGCGGGAAAACCAGCGCGATCCAAGCTCTCGCTCTGTGGTCGCAGGCGGTGAAGACATGGCATGATGAGCGCAGGACTTCGGGCGCGAAGGAGCGGCCCTCGGTTTCCATGAATCGACTAAGCATCGTGGCCGTGCCGGTGCAGCGAACCCGTTTCTTTTGGCATAACTCCCGCATTCAAGGCACTCCGCTGAGCTTGACGGTCGGGGTGGATTTCAAGGGTAAGATCGAACCTTTGACGATGAAGTTTAACCACCGGGGAGATGAACTTGTTTACTGTTCTCCCGATGAGGGCGGGATGGCGAACTTGGAACTCATCGAGTATGCCGCATCCATCAATGTGGAGTTACTCTATCCGATGTCTGGATTGGAAACAGAAGAGCCAGTGCTGCAGCCGGGGCGGATTGATGTACTATTAGGTCAGGGGCAGACGGCCCAAGTGTTGAGGAATCTCTGCTTGATCGTGGCCACCAGTGCCCCGGAGGACTGGAAGCGCGTGGTCGCTCTGATGAAGCGGCTTTTTCTCATCGAACTGGGAATTCCCCAGCAAACGAGCCGGGGAGCCATCGAGCTTTCCTATCGCCAATCTGGCGTGAAAGATGCGTTAGATGTTTCATTAGCGGGCCGGGGCTTCCAGCAGATGCTGTTGATCTTCTCGTATCTCTATTCGCATAAAAAGAGCGTGTTGCTGGTGGATGAACCTGACGCCCACCTAGAGATTTTGCGGCAGAAGCAGGTTTATGTTTTGCTGCGAGACATCGCGACAAGCAACCAGTCGCAGGTGGTCATAGTCACCCATTCCGAGGTGATCCTTGATGAGGCGCTGGATAAGAATCTGACACTTCTCCTCGATGGGAGGGCGGATGACCTCGCGCAGAAAACAGATATACGCAATAGCCTCAAACATTTCGGCGCTTCACATTACGTCAAAGCCCGCGAGCGAGGTTATGTGTTCTATGTCGAGGGTGGGACGGACGTCGATATCCTGAGATCTCTAGCGGAAAGATTGGGGCATCCCGTGGCTGAAGTTTGGGACGAGCGAATCAACTCGTTCTATGTGCAGAACAATTATCCAGAATCTTCTATGGATAGTGAATTGGAAAGAGTGGAAGGGGGATTCGGTGTGACTCCTCGGGATCACTTCAAAGGGCTTCGCGAACTCCTACCGCAGTTGAAGGGACTTGCGATCCTCGATAATGACGGAAGGGGGCGCGAGTCCCGCCAAGAGGGCGCGCTTCAAATCTCTTATTGGCGGCGCTATGAAGCGGAAAACTATTTTGTGTCACCAGAGCTGCTGCGGAAATTCGCTCTCGATCATTATAGAGAATTGGAACTGTTTGAAGGCTTCCGTCCGCAAATCGAGCAAGTGCTGAACGAGTTGACTCTGGAGCAAGTCTTCGCCGGGAACACAGCGGACTTTCATACTTGGCAATCCTCTCCTCCCGAGGCCGCCCGCCTTATTTGGGATGCGAAGACGGAACGTCTTAAAATGAGCAGTTTTGCTGAAGAATTTTTCCGCAGGTTGGCAGCTAACGTGGGTGGACAAATGTTATTGAGGAAGGGTGAACTGCATCGTTTGATTGAATGGGCCGCAGTCGATGCCCTTCCAGCAGAGGTGACGGAGAAACTTGATATTCTCAAGGAACTTTTTGAACATGCGAACCGCGATTCCAACTTCGCTTGAATTGTCTTGGTGCAATTCTCGAACCTTAACTCACAGGATAAAGGGCTAAATATTGGTATCCCAGATGATAACATGGGATCAATGATTGAACCGATTCTTGATAAGTTGAAAAGAAGCGCCTATTCACCCAGTGAAATCAGTTAAAATCAGAGTCATCAGTGGTAAAAATTCCAGGTGCCACTCCCGCCATTTTTCTCACTCACTCCTCCTCTGGCCAGATTGCTTTTAGCAGGGCGGCTAGACGGTAACCGGCTTTTGAGAGTTCCAGCTCCACGACGTCGCGGGAGTTATGTGCATAGGCGGGCGGTAGGATGATGGTCCATTCGAAGTGTTCTTCGTGTTTATCATCCTTGGGGACTAGGAAACGGTCGCGGGGGGTGATGCCTTCAAAGCAGATTTTCGCCGAACCAAGAGTGTCGGTAGCCCATTGCGTGGGCCAGGTGATGATGGGGCCTGTGGCATCCCACTCGGGAGTCGGGGGTGAGGATTTCATGAGGGCGGCGGGGAAGTCTTCGACCCCGAGATGGTCGCGGGCGGCTTTCACTGTTTGTGTGTCCCAATAGCCATGGAGCGCGGCTCCTTTGCGGGACTTGAGGTGTAGATAATTCCCCCCGGCGTCCATTTGACCTTTGGCACCGGTTTCTGGATCGACGAAATTGTTAGTGTCGTCGATATAACTGCACCCGATGTGCAGTGGCTGATGGAGGTCGCCGACGAGGTGGGCGACGAGCATGAGCGCGACGCGCTTATTAATCTTAAGTGGGTTTATGGCGGCGTCGTCCGGTGCTTGCAGAATCTGAATACATATCTCCAAGATATGGACAATGTCGCGTTTGTTAGTGCCAGTGATCCCAGCACGGTAAGCTTTTTGTTGAAAGGGAATATCGCAGTAGTGATAAGTGTGATGGCCGGGATTGTTCGCGACGAATTCCTTCATCTCGGCGCTCAGGTATTTGTCGGGAACCTTCGCGCGGTCGGCCCAAGTGGCGGCTTTGTCGAGGCCTTCGCCCGGCTTGAGCAGTGAGCGGACTTGCTTGAGGGCGCGGGTGCCAGCGAGATGCCTCTCTGCGACGGTGCCGATGGCTTGGTGACCGGCATTTCCATAGCCATAGATATTTCCCATCAAGGCGATGGTGAGGGAGGCGAGTCGAAGCAGCTTGGACATGGTAAATAGCGTTGGTGGAAGGGCTTTGCATACCGATTGCAGAGCGTGCAACAAATGTCCAAGTTCTTCTCGGGAGTTAGGAGAGCTACTCCTGCGCCTTTCTAGGGAGAAGTATATGTTTGTAGAATGACCAGCCGATTCCTCCGGCCATATACATGCCCGCGAGGATCAACAATGCCGGCCGGTTCAGCGCGATGACCAGCGTGGATCCGAAGACCGCACCTGCGAAGAAGCACAGCACGAGCAAGGTCGGAACCCATAGTTTCCAGCTGGCGATCTGATGTCCTTTGAGTTTCATTCCGAGGTTGGTCCCTAGGTCGGTTAGAAGTCCGGTGACGTGCGTCGTCCGCAGGACCATCCCGCGGTAATGGGTGGCCAGTGCGTTTTGAAATCCGCAGGCAAATCCGGCCAGGCCGATGGAGAGCGGCGGCAGCGGTCCGAGGCTGAAATGCGCTGCTGCGAGACACACGCCGATCATGATCACCGCCCGTCCGTAGGGTCGCGAGAACTCGATGGTCGGGTGGTGGATGAAGTATCCGGCGGTGGCGGCACCGAGCACAAAACCTAACGCGGCAGTCGATAGATTAAGCGCTGCCGCCGGGTTGAAGCGCTGACCCTGCACGGATTCCATCGCGACTTTAGAGACATCCCCGCTGAGATGACTAACGGAGGTCCCGAGCTGGATGAGATAACACGCATTCACGGCAGCCCCCAGAAAGGCGAGGCAGCAACCGCCGACGATGATCCACCGCTGCTGGGGCTGGATGGTCATCATGGAATCGAACGGTAAATGGGTTTCCAGTTGTTAGCGGGCCGCCTGAGCGACGATTTGCTCCATCGCCGTCATGTTGTCCTCAAGGGCGCGGACGAATCCGAACTGGTTGCGGCAGCGGTCGAGGTTGTGGCCGGGGCGCTTGATTTTGAAATAGGTGTCGCCGTTGAGGTAGTCCGTTAGAAAACGGATGCCGACTTCAAGGGTGAGTAGCTTGCCGGAAAATGCGAGGTGCGCGAGTTCGGCGGGGTTTAGAAAAGTGGCGGTGGATAGATAGCCGCGGACGAGCGATTCGAAGCGGTCCAACCGGACGCCGATGTGTTTTAAATCCGGATCATCCTCGCGCGAAGTCGGTGCGGCGGTGCGGACCATATCGCCGAAGTCATAGAGCGCGGAGCCGGGCATGGTGGTGTCGAGGTCGATCACGCAGATGCCTTCCGCTGTTATTTCATCAAGCAGAACATTGTTGAGTTTGGTGTCATTATGGGTCACCCGCTCCGGGATGTGGCCGGAGGCGATGAGGTCGGTAATGCGCGAGCAATCCGTAGCGCGGGCGCGGGCGAAATTGATTTCCTCACTCACAGAATCTGCGCGGCCCGTCGCGTCGGCAGCGATGGCAGCTTCCAGCGCGGCCAGCCGCTTGGGCGTGTGGTGGAAGTCTGGAATCGTCTCGTGCAGCCGCTTGCCAGCTAGATCGGCGGTGAGTTTTTGAAAGGCTCCGAACGCTCGCGCTGCCTGATAGGCCTGCTCGTTGCACTCGATTTCATCATAGCCCTTCGCGCCCTCGATGAATGGATAGGTGCGCCATAGATTGCCTTCCGTGTCGAAGGTGTAGGGCTTGCCATCTCGCGCCGGGATGCATGTTAGAGTGCGGCGGTGCGCCTCTGGATTTCCCTCAGCAAGCAAGCGTTCCAGCGCGTGGTCGGTCACCCGCGCCACGTTTTCCATCACCTCCACGGGGTTCTTGAAAACGTGGTGATTGACCCGCTGGTGAATGTAGCGGACGCGGCAGCCCGCTTGGTCATACCACGCGCAATACGTGTCATTGATGTGGCCGGACCCGAATGGCTGCGCCTCCACGAAGTCGGCCCGCATCTCGAACAACGATGAAATCAGGCGCAGGTCATGCATGGACCGCCCCTTGCGAGAGATCCGCCGGATAAGCGCCGGCATCTATCAGTTTGCGGATGGACGCGACCACGTGCTGCTTGTCGTCCGGGTAGGTCACGCCGAACCAATGGCTGGTCGTGTTCAAAACAGTGCAGTCCGCCACGCCTGTGCGGATCAACGCATCGACGACGGTCGGGATGTAATTCTCGGATTTTTCCAAATGACCAAACTCGTCGATGAAGCGGGTGAACTCATCTTCGAGGTGGTCGAAGAAGCATCGGCTGAAGGCCCAGAAATTCATCGAGACGGGCGATTTTTCACAAACTTCCCGGCGGCTGCCGTCGAGTGAATTGCCACGCACCACGCCGTCGCTTTCGCGCTCGATGTTGACGTATTCTTCCACGGTGTGGAGCAGACCATCGTCGTCGCGGGTGCAGATGCCGCGGTTCACATCGCCGTGGTCGGAGAGGGTGTTGATGAGCGGATAGCCGACCATCGCATAGTGCGCCTTGGCATTCTCGGCGCGTGGGGCGGCGAGAAAAGCAGCGGCCTGCTCGTAGGCGTCGCTGCCGTAGAAGTCATCCGCATTGATCACGGCAAATGACTCGGTGACCAACTCCCGGGCGGCGCGGACGGCGTGCGCGGTGCCCCATGGTTTCACCCGGCCTTCTGGAATGGTGAAGCCGACCGGTAGATCAGTTAGTTTCTGGAAGGCGTAGTCCACTTGGATCCGGTCGGCGAAACGGCCACCCACGCCGTCTCGGAATGCCTCCGCGAAATCCTCGCGAATGATGAAAACCACCCGCCCGAAGCCGGCGCGGATCGCGTCATAGACTGAGTAGTCGAGCACGGTTTCGCCGTTAGGACCCATCGGGTCTATCTGTTTGAGGCCGCCATATCGGCTGCCCATTCCGGCTGCTAGAACGAGGAGTGTGGGTTTCATGAATCAGTGGGTGAAGCGGGACACGGGATTGAAGCCGCCGCAAGTCGGCTCTTGAAATGCCAACTAGCGCCCCATCTGGCAACCCCCATCTTGAGTGGATTTCACGGTGCCTGACTGATCCGCACCGCCTTCTCGATCAGCGCTTCCGCCATGTCGAAATCCACCGCCGTCCGCGCGTGGATCCGGCACACCGCTTGGCCCGCATGGATCGTCTCACCGCATTTCACCAGCTGGTCGAAGCCCACGGCGAAATCCACGCCATCCGTCGCCCTCGACCGGCCCGCCCCGAGCTGGAGCGCGGCTTGGCCGACCATTCCCGCGTCCACTTTCGAAATAACGCCACCGGCCGAAGCGGTGACTTCACGGACGATCGGAGCCTGATGGATCTCCGCAAGGCGCGGCAAATCAGCGGGATTTCCGCTATGAGCCGCCACCAGGGCATCGAATTTCCGGCGCGCACTGCCATCGTCTAGGAGTCGCTCCAACTCCGCCCGCGAGACTCCCGCGATTTTCTCGGCTAGGTCTAACACGATCACCCGCAGATCCGCCGGACCACCACCGTCGAGGCAATCTAACGACTCGATGACTTCAAGCGAGTTTCCCACCGCGCGGCCAAGCGGCTCGCTCATCGGGTTTAAGATCGCGTGGACTTCCACTCCCATTTCCTGGCCCACGGCGATCATGCTGGCCGCGAGTGCTTCCGCATCGGCCTTCGTCCGCATGAAAGCGCCGCTGCCGTATTTCACGTCTAACACAAGACGGTCGAGAGTTTCCGCCAGCTTCTTGGACATGATCGAAGCCGTGATCAGCGCGATCGACGGCACGGTGCCGGTCACGTCGCGCAGCGCGTAGAGTTTCTTGTCCGCTGGGCAAAACCGCTCGGTCTGGCCCATCATCACCACCCCGAGTTTCTCTAACTGAGCCACCGCATCCGTCAGGCCGAGGTGGACATTGAAGCCGGGAATGGCCTCAAGCTTATCGAGCGTCCCGCCAGTGATCCCGAGGCCGCGGCCCGAAACCATCGGAATCCAGCAGCCCGTACACGCCACCAGAGGCGCAAGGATCAGCGAAACCTTGTCGCCGATTCCCCCGGTGGAATGCTTGTCCACCACCGGCGGATGCCCGGCGCGGTGGACGAAACAATCCCCGCTATCCATCATCGCCCGCGTCAACGCCGCGATCTCAGCGGGCGTCATGCCTTTGAAAAAAACCGCCATCGCGAACGCCGCCATCTGATAGTCCGGCACCTCGCCCGAGGTGTAGCCTTCTATCAGCTTCGCAATTTCGCGGCCCGAGAGTTCCTCTCCCTCGCGCTTGCGGGAAATCAATGTGGGAATGTGCATCCCAGATTTCCTACTAACGGCGGCACCACGCCGCGAGCCTGTATTTGGGAAATGTGGGAAACACCGCCGCGCCTCCACAACATTCATTCAGTGTCCCAATCAACACTCACCCGAATCCTTAATGACATTGGACTGAAGCTCAAAGTGATCTCGTCTGCGGGTTTCCTGTTCCCGCAAGAGAGCTTGAATCACCAAGGATACGCATCGGTCTCGGTCTGCGTCTGAAGAGAAATATTGATGAATGAATGAAAGCCGAAATGAATTTCGCGGTCCATGGAGGGGGCGATGCCTTGCAGCCACATTGCTTCTTGCCGGGCATCGGTGGGTTCCTAGTCTCTGCGGGCGGTGGCATCACACTGCCGCTGCTAGATAATGAAACCAATCCAGACCGAATATCTATTTACCCTGACCAATCCGGGGTCTGAAAAGGCACTGAAGCTCGAAGTCGAGACGATGGCTCTTGGTTGGCGGCTTAGCTATCAGCGGCGCGGGTTTGTGACATTCAAAGCCGATGCACCGTTTTCCTTGAACTCGCTGGAAGTGGAACTCGCCTGTGCACGGCGGCTATGTCTCTCGCTGGGGAAATCCGCGACGCGGGAAGAAGCGGTGGCACGGCTCGGGGATGTGCATGTCATTCATCACGCCCGCTATCACGAGCGTAAAATGCAAGGCGTGGCTATCGATCTAACTTCACCGCAGTCCGGCCAGTTAGTTGGCACGGTCGTGGAGCTGGGCGAGGGCGAGTTCTGGGCGGGTCTCCACCGACACGAACCCTTTCTCAGTTCCGATCCGGCGGGGGATTCTGGGGTGGTGATGACCGAGCGGTCGCCATCGCGGGCCTGGTTAAAACTGGAGGAAGCCACGCGGTTCTTCGGTTTGAAATTCACCAACAGAGACATCGTCGTGGAACTCGGCTGTGCCCCAGGTGGCGTGGTGCTGGCGCTGCTAGATCGCGGCGTGCCCGTCATCGGCGTGGACCCCGCGAAGATGGCGGAGGTGGTGATGGCCTCGGCGATTGCTAACCGCGAGGACGCGCCTCCCGGCAAACCGTGGTTTTATCATTGTCGCAAACCTGCGGCGCTCACCAGCAAGCGCGACCTCGGCCAGGGCGTGACTTGGTTCATGTCCGACATGAATCAATCGCCCGAAGTGGTGCTCAAAGAATGTGGCCGCTTTTGCCAAATGGCTCCAAGCATTCGTGGAGTTTTAATCACCTTGAAATTAACAGATATGTTACAAGTGGCCGACAAAGGTCAATGGTTCGCCACGCTCCGCGAAATGGGATTCCATATCATTCGTCTGCAACAACTCAGTGTGCATCACAAGGAGTTCGCACTGCTAGGAATGCGTTAGACTAAGGAGGGCGGACACTCTTTGCTTCTTGGAACTGATGTAGGCTTTCCCTGCTTCCGAAGAGGGCGTTAAGTCTTCTTCGTTAGGACCGCAAGGGCTCCCCCTTTCTACGGCAGTGGG
>JAYTLO010000314.1:0-7829 GCA_043729385.1 Akkermansiaceae bacterium | reverse complement strand
CGTGGTCGATGTTGACGAAGCGGGCGGACATTTCCTCCATACGTGGCCCGAGGCGGATTTATTCAGGGGGGCTGGTTTCTAAGTCCGACAGGCTGCTAGATGACTCTCATCGGGTGGCGGCGTGGTGCCTTGCGTGCTCCGGCTTCCTCGCCGTTTTTGCCCAGGCCCAACAACCACCGACTGGTCGCGAGGGCGTGGCCAAGCCATTCAAAGTGGTGATCATGAGTGCGTCGCTGCGCGAGGTCATCACCAAGATCTCAGTGCAGGAGGGCGACCGCATCAAGCAGGGGCAAGTGCTGGTGAGCTTGGAGGCGGAGAAGGAAAAACTCGCCGCCGAGCGCTTGGTGCAAATGATCGCGAAGGCTCAGTTCGACTTCAATGCCTCGAAGCGCTTGTTCGAGCAGAATGTGTCTAGCAGAGACGAAATGCTGGCCAAGGACGTGGATTTGAAACGGCTCCAAGCCGAGCTGAAAATCGCCAACGCCGAGGTGGCCGAGCGGGAAATGGTCGCGCCACTAACAGGGGTGGTGGTGCATCGCTATCACGAGGTGGGCGAGGCCGTCAACGAAGCGGAGCCGATCCTGCAAGTGATGGATTCCGACAAGCTGCTGCTGCTTTTCTATCTGGAGGCTCCGATGCTTTCGGTCTTAAAAATGGGCGACGAGATCGCTGTTAGTTTTTCTGAAATGGTTCCTGCCTTAGAGCGCAAGGCCCAGATCAACTTCATCGACCCCGAGGTGGATGCCCGCAGCGGGATGTTCCGGGTGCGGCTGCTGATGGACAACTCGGACCACGCAATCCGTCCCGGGATGAAGGTCCGCGGGGCGTTTCCCGAGGTGAAACTCAATCCCTGACGGAATGCTAGCAGACACTAACGTCTATTCCGACTTCGACACCCTCGCCGCATTTTCCGGCGAACCCGGCCAATTCTGGCCACGCTTGCGCGCTTACGCCCAAGCAACTTTCTTGGCGCAAGGCTCATGCCTGCTGGTGCAAGCCCAGTCCGAAAGCGTGCGCGTGCTGGCTCAGAATTCCGCCCAAGCCGCGCAGCGAGTGGCGCAAAGCGGAGTGGTCTCCGAGCTGCCGAAGATGACGGACGGCTCGCTCCACGAATGGACCGATGGCTTGTTGGTGATGAGCTTGCCGACGGGTGCTGGCTCACGGCTGTGGCTGGTGCTGCTCGATGCGGCGGGCGAACAGACCGACGCATCATTTCGTGAAATTAAAATGCTAGCAGAGTCCTATCAGTCCCGGCGGCGCGAGCAGCGCACCGGCGATCAGGTGCTCGGCTTGAGCGAGGTGCTCGACCTGGGCGTGGCGCTGGGCGAGAGCACGACATTTTCAACAGCGGCTTTGCGGCTTTGTCACCGGTTGGCCGCATTGTTAGGCGCGGCGCGGGTTTCACTCGGCTGGTTAGAAGGCGATCAACTGCAACTCCGCGCCACCAGTCACGGCGGGCGGGTGAGTGCCTCCACTCAGGAGGCCGAGGCGCTCGTACGAGTGATGGAAGAAGCGGCGGATCAAAACAACGAGGCCGCCCATCCTAACATCCCCGGCAGTCACGCGATCACCCGCGAGCACAAGGCCTTCAGCCAAGATCATCAGGGGGCCGTCGTTCTATCAATCCCACTTCGCGACGCGGTGAAGCATGAGTCGATCGGAGTGATCCTGCTAGAACGGGCCGTAGAAGACGGTGCTTGGAGCGAGGTGGAAATGGAACGTCTGCGCCTCGTTGCCGACCTCGTCGCGTCCCGCATGTCCGGGTTGCACGCGGCGTCAGGCTGGTGGGGCAAGCGGCTGTGGCGTGCCCTGCGGCAGTGGGCTGCTGGCTTGTTAGGCGCCGAGCACACCGGCTGGAAACTGGCGGTGGTGCTGCTGGTGGTGACGGTTATTTTACTGGCTCTCATCCGGGTGGAGCACAAGGTGCGCGCGCCTTTCCTTTTAAAAACCGATGCCGCCGCGCTCACGGCCGCGCCGTTCGCGGGCTTCATCGACGAGGTCCGCTATCATCTGGGAGACGTGGTGAAAAAGGACCAAGTGCTGGTCACGCTGGACCGCCGCGAACTTCTGCTAGAAGAGGCGAATGACCTCGCCGGTCGGGATAAGAATGATCGCGAGGCCCGTGCTTACGAGGCGCAGGGGAAACTCGCGGAAGCCTTGATGGCGAAGTCCGCCCAGCGCCAAGACGAGGCCAAGCTGGCAATTGTGCGCCACCGGCTGTCCATGACGGAGATCCGCGCGCCCTTCGACGGCGTGGTGGTCGAGGGTGATTTACGCGAACGCCTCTCCTCACCGGTGCAGGCGGGCGAGCGTTTATTCAAAATCGTGCAACTACGCGATCTGCTAGGTCAGCTCCAGATCGACGAGCGCGACATCGGTTATCTAGCGCAAGGCCAGTCCGGCGAGTTGGCGCTTGCCAGTCGGCCTTCGGACAAATTTGATGTGAAAATCGAGCGCTTCGAGCCGGTCGCCGAAGTCCGCCAGGAGGGCAATGTGTTCGTGCTGCGAGTCCAAGTGTTAGGTGCGCCGCAGGACTGGTGGCGGCCCGGCATGAGCGGCGTTTGCAAGTTGCACGCCGACCGCAGCAGCCTGCTGTGGGTGCTGTGCCACCGCACGGTCGAGACGGTGAGAATGTGGCTGTGGGCATGAGGCTAACCGAATGAGTGCGCTCGCCCCCACCTTCGATGAGTCTTGGCACCGCGTGGCGCCACGGCGCATCCGCCTGCGGCCCGGCGTGGAAATTTTTCCGCAGCGTTTCCGCGGCCAGCGCTGGTATGTGGTGCGTGACGCGCTGGGCGGGAAATTTTTCCGAATCCGCCCGTCGGCCTACGAATTCATCTGTGAGTTAGAGCGCGGCGCGACAGTGGGCGACGCGTGGGAGCGGCGGTTAGAGATCGATCCCGAAAACGTGCCGGGGCAGGGCGAGGTGGTCCGCTTGCTCAGTGCGCTGCATCGCTCGGGCTTGGTCCGCAGCGACGTGGAAGGGGACGTCGAGCCGCTGGCGGAGGCATTTGCGAAGGAGAAACGGCAAGAAGCGACTCAGCGGTGGTCGAGCATTCTATTTTTCAAAATGCCGTTGTGGAGTCCCGATGCTTTCCTGCGGCGGACGCTGCCGTTAGTGAGCTGGATATTTACCAAGCAAGGGCTGCTGCTATGGCTCGCGCTTCTGCTGTGGGGCGGCAGCGAGGTGGTCTCCCAGTGGCAAGCTTTCAGCGCGGAAAGCTCCGGTCTGCTAGGGAAGGCGAATCTGCCGTGGATGGTTGCGGTGATGGTCGCCATCAAGGTTTTGCACGAGTTTGGCCACGGCTACGCGTGCCGGAAGCTCGGTGGAGAGGTCCCCGAAATGGGTGTCATGTTGCTGCTCTTCAACCCGCTGCCGTATGTGGATGCTTCTGCTAGCACGGCGTTCCGCAGCAAGTGGCAGCGGATTCTCGTCGGCGGTGCCGGCATGATTGTGGAACTCGCCGTGGCCGCGATCGCCGCAGTGGTGTGGGCGCACACTGGCAAGGGGCTGGTCCACACGCTCGCCTACAATGCGGTGGTGGTGGCGTCGGTGGTGACTCTACTTTTCAACGGCAATCCACTGCTGCGCTACGATGGCTATCACATGCTCTCGGATTGGCTGGAGCTGCCGAATTTGCAAAGCAAGTCCAGCCGGATGGCGCTTTGGCTGCTAGAGCGTTTCGGGTTTGGCCTGCGCTCTGCGGTGAATTCCTCGGAGTCGCGGCGCGAAGGCTGGTGGCTCGCGGTTTATTTCGTGGTCTCGCTGCTCTACCGGACCGCGATGTTGCTAGGGATTTTGCTGGCGGTATCGCTGCACTATCTCGCGTTCGGGCTGCTGCTGGCAGTGATTTTCGGGTTCATGTGGGTGGTCTTGCCGGTGATCAAGTCGGTGAAATATCTTTGGAACAGCCCACGGTTAGAAACCTGCAGGACCCGCGCCGTCACCGTGGTGGTGCTGCTACTCGGCGGGATTTTGGGCTTCCTGTGCCTGCTGCCGCTACCGAATCATTTCCGCGCCGACGGAGTGGTGCGGGCCAAACAATTTTCCCGAGTCTATGCCGGCGCGGATGGGCAGTTGGTGAAATTGTTAGTGCCGTCCGGCTCGATGGTGAAAACGGGCACGCCGCTGCTAGAACTCACCAACGTGGAGCTGGCCCACGAGATGGAATCGCTCGCAGCCGAGCAACGCCGCGCCGAGGCACAAGCGCGTTTGGCACTGGAAGAAGATCCCGTCCGCTACGCCAGCATGAAGCCTTATTTCCGGGCGCTGGAAGTCCGCCGCGCCCGCTTGCGCGACGACCAACAGTCTCTAACGGTGTGCGCCCCTTGTGATGGTCGCTGGCTGGCGCCCGACATCGGCCTGTATCTGGGCGGCAGGTTGCCGCGCGGGTTGGAGCTGGGCGTGGTCCAGGGCGACGGCGATTTCTACATCTCAGCCGTGGTCAAACAGGACGACGTTTCGCGCCTTTTCACCCAGCAGCAGGTCAACGGCACCGAAGTCAGAGTGCGCGGGCAAGAGGGGATTGTGCTGGGCGTGCGAAATTTCAACGCACTCCCCGCCGAGCGCGAATCGCTGCCCTCGGCCGCCCTCGGCTTGTTAGGCGGCGGTAATTCGGCGGTCGATACCAACAACTCACCCGACGGTCGCTCCCTCGCCAGCCGCGGAGTGGTGGACGCGGCGCAAGCCAAGGGCACCAAGGTGACCGAGCCGGTTTTCGAGATCCGGGCGACGCTCATCACCGAGGCTAACAGCGGCATTCGTCTCGTCCACGGCCAGCGCGCGGTGGCTCGCATGACGCTGCCAGCCGAGCCGCTGATGTGGCAATGGGTGCGCAGCTTGCGCCAGTTATTCCAGCGGACTTACCAAATCTAGCAGCCCGCCATGACTCCCACTGAGCACCAGCGCATCCTCTTCGAGCACCGCGCGCCGGAACCCCGTAAAGGACTGGATCGGTGGGCGGATGATTTGATAGGACGGGTGAAACGCGGACCGTGGGCGACGGCCCGCTTGGCCAAACAAGCCCGTGAAATTTCCGCCGAGCGCGAGTCACTCAGTGAGCTTTCCGATTACCACCTGAATGAACATCTAGCGGATCTCGGTGCGCTCCGCCGCGGCAAACCGGGGGATTGGCGCGTGAGTCTGGTGCCCGGCCTGGCTGCGTTGGCGGTCGCCGCCGAGCGCGAACTCGGGCTAAAAGCCTACGAAGTCCAGCTCATGGCCGCGTCCGCATTGGTCCAAGGCTATTTCACCGAGGTGGACACCGGCGAGGGCAAGACCTTGGCTATCGGCCTCGCCGCCGCCTTCCAAGCATGGAGCGGGCTGCCTTGTCATGTCATCACCGCCAACGACTATCTAGCAGGCCGCGATGCCAAGAATCTCCGGTCATTTTACCAACGCGTCGGCCTCACCGTCGCGGCCGTGCTCGGCGACGATGCCGACGATCAACGCCGGATCGCTTACCAATGCGGCATCACCTACACCACCGGCAAGGAAGCCGCCGCCGATTACCTTCGCGACCAACTCCGCACCACCGGCGTGGAATTGCGCCCTGCCCGCCTACTCGCCGTCATGGCCGGCCAAAGCGGCGGAACCGGCCCGGTCCAGCGTGGCTTGCACGCGACGCTTATCGACGAGGCGGATCACGCGCTCATCGACGAAGCCGTGACGCCGCTGATCATCAGCCGGACCTTAGACGCCGGGGAAATGGAGCGCGTTGCCACTGCCGCGTGGAAGCTAGTTTCCGCCTTCGAGCCGGACACTCATTACCGTCTCAACCGAGCCCGCCGCTCGGCGGAATTGCTGCCACCCGGCAAGGAGCAGGCTCTTCAGCAGTTAGACCTGCCGCAAGTCGGACTGTGGGCGAACCGTCGCCGCCGCCTCGAACTCGCCCGCCAGGCCGTTGAAGCCCGCGAGTTTTTCCTCCGCGACGAGCAATACGTCGTCGATGACGGTAAGGTCGTGATCGTCGATCCCGCGACCGGTCGCCCGATGGCGATGCGGACTTGGCAACAAGGGCTGCACCAAATCATCGAGGCCAAGGAAGGTCTAACTGTCACCGGTGCCACCGAGACGTTAGCGCGGATCAGCTTCCAGACTTACTTCCGGAAATACACCGCTCTAGCAGGAGCCAGCGGCACCCTGCGCGAGGCAGCCAGCGAGTTGTGGCACACCTATCATGCGCCGTTCGTCACCATACCGCGCAACCTTGCCTGCCAGCGTCACTATGCCGGCACCCGCTTTTGCGCCACTGCCGGTCAGCAGCAAGCGGCGTTGCTCCATGAAATCAAAACCCGCCACGCTCGCGGGCAGCCCTTGCTCATCGGTGCGCGCACCGTGGATGCCAGCGAGCAAGTCGCCACCCTACTGCGCGGCAAGCGGTTTCCCGGCTGCGACCAAGTCCTCAATGCCGTCCGCCACCGCGAGGAAGCGTTGCTCGTTTCCCGCGCCGGCCAGCGCGGTGGCATCACCATCGCCACCAGCATGGCCGGCCGCGGCACCGACATTAAACTCGAACACGGAGTAGATCTGCTAGGCGGGCTGCACGTCGTCGCCACCGAGGCGAACGAGAGCGCCCGAGTGGACCGCCAGCTCTTCGGTCGCGCCGCCCGCCAAGGCGATCCCGGCTCCGTGATTTCCATCTATTGTGCCAACGACGCTGTCCTGAAACGCTTCATTCCCCGCGCCGTTCTGGACGCCTGGACCCGCAGCCTCCACTGCCATTCCCTCGGCAATCTCCCCCAATGGTTAGGCCGTGGCTTGCTCCGCTGGTCCCAGTTCCGCGCCCAAGCCCTCGCCGCCCGCAGCCGTCGCGGCGTCATGCTTTCAGAAGCCGACATCCAACGATCCCTCGGTTTCACCGTCGGCCGGGGTAGGGGAGGTAACGGGTAATATTGCTCAGAGGCTGTCTGAAAACTTCGGTTAGAATGACGGATCGGTTAAAGGCAGCGGGCAGAATGCCCGCGCCACGGTGGCATGGGCATTCTGCCCGGAGCCTGTCCATGCAAACCCTCACAATTTTCAGACAGCCTCTGAGAGAAAACGGTAGAAATCCACACAAGCGCCAGCCCGGCAAGGCTCACCCAAAACAGCAGCGAGTTCTCCCCCGAGGTTAAGCAAGACGGCCGCGCTGCCAACCTCCGCTAACATTAAAAGACCGACCACCCACGTAATAAACCGCATGTGCCGTTCATGATAGGCGATGAAACTCTCTTTCCCAACTTCCTTGAACAATGGGTAATGGACAACTTGAATCGTCCAAATCAGCCCGAGCAGCGCCCAAGAAACCGCTGCATGGATGACGAGTAACAGATCACTCATGATTGCCCGCTTCTTGCGCTGTCCAGCGCACAGATGATCCGATCCCTCGCATGGAGCGTTGCCATCCAATCTTGTGGCAGGCCCGACTCACCCAAAATCGCTCCGATCCATGCGCCCACCATCGCAGCGCGGCCCGCATTGTCACCTCCGCCCCGCAGCACACCGATGATGACAGCTTTGAAATCTTCCGATTCTTTCAACGCCGCCACCAAGGCGCTCGGGAAGCTACTGATCAGCGGACAAGATTGCCCCAACGTAAGTGCCGCCTTCTCGAACGATAGGTGCTTATGCTCGATCGCCGCGGTGAACTTCCGCCGGAACTCACTACCAAACCGGGGATGCTGGACCGCCTCCTCTTCTACCCGGTGGAAAGCTGTATGAAAATCCCTCCCATCCAATAACTCACCCAGCAGCCTCGCATGCACCTGAATGTAGGCGACGGCGCGGTCATTATTCTGGCGCACCCGAGTGAGTCCTTCGACCATGGAAGGCAGTTCAGGATCACCAT
>JAYTLO010000313.1:0-6918 GCA_043729385.1 Akkermansiaceae bacterium | reverse complement strand
CGAGCTTGCCGGCTCGCTCACTTCGTCAAGCTTTTAATTGAATTGTTTTTGTATAAATCACTGTAAACCAGTTATTTACGCGCTAACCTGACGCGAATGAGTTGTACCCTTGTCGAGGGTCGAACTTAACTCAGACCTCGCCTTTACTGTCGCTGCGCTGGATTCGTTCCCGCGACCAAGTAATTCCGTCCTTCAATTTCACTGCGGGATTGCCGCCGATCACAATTCCCTCCGTGTCGAAACTCTTTGTCACCACCGCCCCCGTTGCCACAACCGAGTCGGTCGCGATCGAAACACCTTTCAGAATGATACAATGGGCCGCTACCCATACATGATCGCCGATAGTGATATCCTTCACATGGTTGATCCGCTCGTTGGTATCCCGGGAAATCACCGAATGGGAATCGCCTGTGCGAACTTCAATGCTGTAGGCAAACATGCAATCCCGTCCGATGGACATCTTCGATCCTTGCTCGGTCAACGCCAGATGGACATTCTCGAAAGTTGTTTGTTTCCCGATTCTTAGCGAGCAGTTGTCACCTTCTAGCCAGATGCTTCCGCCGCCGTTGAATCGGCAGTGATCGTTGATCAAAATCTTGTGGTTATCGCCACGGATGTAAAATGTAACATGGTTGATTACGCAACCCGGTTTGATAACAATACGGTTGCCGCTGCCGATGATGTCAAACTTGACGGACTCAAGCACAGCATCCTTGTAACGAACCCTGTTGCGTTCACCATGAATGGATTTGAAGATAGATCTCGCCGGCAGGGCGACCTTCTTCCGTAAGCCGATTCTAAGGAGGAGTTTCTTTAAAAACCTTTTCACTTCATTTTGTCATAAAAAGCCTCCGCAGACTTTCTGTCTTTAGTATGTTTTAGAGCAATTTTTTTCCAGTCCTTAACGCACAATGTTTTCATTTTTCCGGAAAGACCACCTTCGTAATATTTCGAGATCACCGTATTGGTATGGTAGGTTTTTGCTCCTCTCGAACAGGCTTCAAAAAGCAATGCATGATCCGCAGCGATGCGAAGGGTGGGGTCGAACTTGATCTGGAGTATCAAGTCTTTGGCCACGAGAGTGGATTGGTGGCACGGAATACCACTGAGCCAGGGGAATGAGAGTTTTCCGCCTTTCAGGGTCCGATAGGTGCTGTCTAGGTCACGGGCGAGATGCAATTTGGTCAAATTATTCTTTCGGATATAGTAATGGTGGCCGTAGATGATATCTGCATCCGCAGGTGCGCTTTCAATCGTTTCTTCTAACGAAGTGGATTCCGCAAATTCATCGCCCGCGTTCATGAACAAAACATAGCGCCCCCTAGCGGCCCGGACTCCCTTCATCATGGCGTCGTAAGGACCTTTGTCCTTTTCGCTCGTTAGATAATCCATCGACGCTTCATGGGCTTTGATCACCTCTTGAGTCCTGTCGGTGGAGTTTCCGTCAATCACGATGTATTCGAAGTTGCCGTAACTTTGATTGCAGATGCTCTGATGGGTTCTCGCAAATCCCACGGCGTCGTCCTTCACAACCGTCACAATAGATACGAGCGGAGAGGAGTTTTCAAAACGCTGCCGGGAAGCGGTGATCTCTGGAATCCTCCGCGCTCTCCACCTGCGCTGATACTTTGGCGCGATATTATGAATCCAAGATTCATAATAATTGGGTGGCTCCACAGGTTTTAGCAAGAAGGCATCGAGTCCCTCCAATTTGCGCAGATAGTTGGATCTTCCTTTCGCGAAATAGTGCTTCATGTTCGCCGCCACGGAATGAAGATCCGGCAAATCAATTCGTTGCTTTTTATCCACAATAAAGCCGTTGACTCCATCAACGACATATTCGTTAAAAGTCGCCTGATTGAAACCCACGGGGATCATTCCGATCTCCATCGAGTCCAAGAACGAGAACCCGATCCCTTCTCGCTCACGGGGGAGAAAAAAAAGGTTAAACTCCTTCAGCTTCACCAGTAGATCACTTTTTCTGTCGAACCACACAGAGGTTCCGAATCTTCCCTGCTGGGTTTCCGACAGCGTCGGCTGGATGTCATTTTCCTCGGACATTTCCACTCCAGGATCCAGTGCCACATGCAAGTGCAGCTTCTCAAACTGACAGACGGGCAGGATGGATGTGAGTGTCTGCCAGTTCGGCCACGGCCGCCGCTGCCAGAAAAACATTCGTTTATCTTCATAACCTGCCTCCGCAAGTTGCATGTGCTTCGGATAATACTGAATGAAAAACGCATCAAGCTGATGTGACAAGCAGATGGCCCGGACCGTGCTGGAAAAACAAACAATTTTGATATTCTTCAGCTTTCTCCAGAAGCTCTTGTCGAGCTTGTAAATCGAATCATACATCGGGACGAAGATGATGTTTTCGTGACCGGAATTCGCCAGCTTGCGTATCACCTGCGGCAATTGCCAAACGATGACCATATCGAACGATTTAATGATGGGTCGATAATCGGTCTCCACTTGCCCTTTCCAGCAGTCATCGAATTCCGTCGAGACATCTCCTATTTCCTTCAACTGATTGATGAAAAACTCGGAAGACTTGGTGAGCGTGTGGTAAGAGTGCCCTATAAAGAGTATTTTAAGCCGCATATCCAATTGATTTTGATCGTGGGGGTAAACCGATGCCTAGAGTATTCTCCGTCGTCTCCTTGTTAGCTTCAGTGATCGGTAGTTTGAATTTTCTTCTTCTGGGTGATCCAGACCCTGACGTTAGAGATCGAGGATCTCCGTATCACAGCAAACTGTCCCAAACTACCATCGGGTTAAGACTGTCAAATCATTGTTGTTTTTACCGAAGGTCTTCATCCCGGAGTGAAGAGATTCCCTGTGGGGGGTAACCTGCGCCGGAACCCTATGGATCGTGCCTAGTCGGTCAACTCGCAAAACACACTCTCAGGGCGGGTGACCGGAGGGGAGCCTGATGAGGATTAAAGTTTCCCAAAATTTTGCCTGCATTGCGGGTTCGCTTAGACATGCTCCGCCGCGTGATGCTCCGAAGCTTCTGGATAATTCCTACCATTTCCTGCCTGATTCTAACTTCCTGCCAGAAGGAAACTCAGGTCGCGCGCGCTAACCGCGAGGGCATCCTGCTGGTGGGAAATTCCGCAGAACCCAAGGCGCTGGACCATCAGCTCGTGACGGGCGTGCCGGAGAGCAAGGTCATCGGTGCCTTGTTCGAGGGGCTGGTGGCGCAGGATCCGGCACAGGACGACGCCATTCCGCCCGGCGCAGCTGCTTCTTGGGAGCACAACGAGGACATGACTGGCTGGGTTTTCCACCTCCAGCCGGAGGGAAAATGGTCGGATGGCGCACCGGTGACGGCGCACGATTTCGTCTTCGCCTACAATCGCATTCTCCATCCGGACTTCGCCGGGCCGTATGCGGAAATGCTCTATTTCCTCGAAAATGCCGAGGCATTTAACAAAGGCAAGATCACCGATTTCTCGCAGGTCGGCGTCAAGGCGGTGGACGATTTTACGTTGGCGGTGAAGCTCCGGGAGCCGGTGCCCTATTTGCCGTCGCTCACCCGCCACTACACCTGGTTCCCGGTGCCGCGGCACGTCGTGTTGCAGCATGGAAAAATGACCGATCGCTTCACGAAATGGAGCGTGCTGCCGAACTTGGTGGGCAACGGTGCCTTCAAGCTCAATGCTTGGCGGTTCCACGATTTCATCGAGGTGAAGCGCAATCCCCACTACTGGGACGCAGCGGACGTGGGGCTAAACGGCATCCGCTTCTATCCGATAGAAAACCCCTACACAGAGACCCGCGCGTTTCTCTCCGGGCAGCTCCACACGATCTATCAGCTCCCCTCCGACTTGATCCGGACCGTGAAAAAAAGTGACCCCGAATTTCTCCGCCAAGAACCCTACGTGGGCACCACCTTCATCCGGGTAAATACTCAGCGGCCCGCTCTTTCCGACCCCCGCGTGCGGCAGGCGCTCTCGCTCACGCTCGATCGCGAGCAAATCTGCGACTACATCATGGAGGGCTTTTTTCCCGCGCTTTCGCTGACGCCGAAGATGGGTGCCTATCAGCCCGAGACGAAGCTGAACTTCGATCCACAAAAAGCCCGCGCCCTGCTCGCTGAGGCCGGCTTCCCGGATGGCGAGGGGTTCCCGGTTTTTTCGATGCTCATCTCCCGTCCCGCCGCCCGCGCCGGCGCCGAGGCGATTCAGGCGATGTGGAGCAAGCACCTCAACGTCCGCATCAACATCCAGAACATGGACTGGGGCTCTTACATCAACGCCCAGCAATCGCTGAACTTCGATTTGGCCTCCGCTGGCTGGATCGGCGATTACCTAGACCCCACCACATTCCTCAACATGTGGACTCAGGGAAATGGAAATAACAACACCGGTTGGAACGACCCCCGCTACGAGACGCTGCTGCGTGAGGCGGCCGTGAAATCCGAGCCCGCCGCGCGGCTCGCCCTTTTCCGCGAGGCAGAAGCCTTGCTGATGGACGCCCAGCCGATCATTCCCGTTTCCTACTACACTCGGAATTACCTGCTGCGGCCCGAGGTCAAGGGCTGGCATCCATTGCTGCTAGATAATCATCCATGGGCAGCGATCCGCCTCGAACGCTGAACCTTTCCCGCCCGATTTTATGCTCAAGAATCTCATCGGCCGTTTCCTCCAGGGCATCCTGGTTTTATTCGTCCTCTTCACCGTGACGTTTTTCCTCATCAAGGAGCTTCCCGGTGGACCTTTCAAATCGGCTGAGAAGGCGATCCCTGAGCACATCCGGTTAAAAATCGAAGCCTACTACGGGCTCGATCAACCGGTGCGCGTCCAGTATTTCCGCCAGCTCAAGAACCTCCTCCAAGGGGATCCCGGCTTGAGCTTGCGGCTCGAGGGACGCGAGGTGACGGAAATCATTTCCCAGGCATTTCCCGTCTCGCTGCGGCTGGGTCTCGCTGCCATGGCCATCGCCATCTGCATCGGCATTCCGTTAGGCGTCATCGCCGCTTGGAAGAAAAACACGCTCATGGATTACTCGGCCATGGCGGTGGCGATGATCGGCATCTGCATCCCCGCCTTCGTCATTGGGCCGCTGTTAGCGGATCTGTTCGGTCGTCGGCTCATGCTCCTGCCGTCGATGGGTTGGAATCCGACTAACCCTTCATCCTGGTTCCTTCCCGCCGTGACTCTCGGCCTGGCAACCGCCGCCTACCTCTCCCGCCTCACCCGCGCTGGGATGTTAGAAATTCTCAGCCAAGACTACATCCGTACCGCCAAGGCCAAGGGAGTCGGCAGTTTCCGCATGCTCGTCCGCCACTGCCTGCGCGGCGGCATCATCCCGGCCGTCGCCTTCATCGGCCCGGCCTTCGCCGGGATCATTTCCGGCTCCGTGGTGATCGAGAGTGTCTTCGCGATGCCCGGTCTCGGCATGCATTTCATCAAAGCCATCGAAGTCGCCGATGCGCCAGTCATCCTCGGCAGCGTCATGCTCTACGGCACGCTCATCATCATCGCCAATTTCCTAACCGACCTACTCGGCCTCTGGCTCA
Source organism: Akkermansiaceae bacterium (assembly GCA_043729385.1). Taxonomy (GTDB): domain Bacteria; phylum Verrucomicrobiota; class Verrucomicrobiia; order Verrucomicrobiales; family Akkermansiaceae; genus Luteolibacter. The sequence goes on along the minus strand of JAYTLO010000313.1, from coordinate 1,394 downwards.
ATCCGCGACTCAGAAAGAGTTGATGGTTAGTGGAAATAGGCTCCATCGCCGCCACTCCCTCTTCTCTTTCTATCAACCATCAACTCTCCACCATCAACCTCTTCATGGACAAAGGCCGTTCCCTCTGGCAAGACGCAGCCCACCGGCTTATTCGTAATCGCGCGGCCGTGGTCAGCGTCATCGCGCTATTCCTCATCATCGCCGCCTGCATCATCCTGCCGGCCATCCCCGGACTCATCCCGAGTCCCGATCTCCAAGATCTTCCTAACAAAAATCTTGGCCCCTCCAGCAGCCACGGATTCGGCACCGATCATCTCGGCCGCGACATCCTCTCACGCGTTCTATCAGGCGGGCGCATTTCCATCGCCGTCGGCCTCATCACCACCCTCGTCTCCGTCACCATCGGCGTCTGTTGGGGTGCTCTATCGGGCTACGCCGGTGGCAAGACCGACGCCCTCATGATGCGCCTTGTCGATATCCTCTACGCCCTGCCATTCCTGATCGTCGTGATTCTACTGGGAAAAACCTTGGAGCCGCTCACCTCCGAACTCACCAAATTCGTTGTCGGCTGGTTCAGCCCGCCCGGCAGTGGCGGTGCTACGATTAACAAGACGACCGCCTGGGTGGAACCCATCACCACGCTCGTGCCGCTCTTCATTGCCATCGGCGCGCTCTCGTGGCTCACCGTTTCCCGGATCGTGCGGGCGCAGGTCCAGAGCATCGCCAAGCAGGAATTCGTCGAGGCCGCCCGCTCGCTCGGTCTCGGCCATTTCCGCATCCTGTTCCGCCACATCCTCCCTAACAGCCTCGGACCCATCATCGTTTACACCACCCTCACCATCCCCGGTGTCATGCTGCTAGAAGCCACGCTCTCCTTCCTCGGCCTAGGCGTGAAACCACCCTACAGCTCGTGGGGCATCCTCATCGACGAAGGCGCTAACCGCATGCTCTCCAATCCCTGGTTGCTCTTTTTCCCCACGCTCTTCTTCGCCACCACCCTGTTCTCCCTCAACTTCCTCGGTGATGGCCTGCGCGACGCACTCGACCCGAAATCGGCGAAGGATTAGGAATGGTCCACACATCTGGATGCCATCCCCCGCCGCGTCTCAGAATTTCCCTTGCCAAGGTTCGTCGCATTTCCCAGTTTCCCCGCCCCTCTTCAAGCCGCCTTATTCACCAACGAAGATCCGGAGGGATTCCATGCGGCAAATCTTCAAAATCGCCCGTCCTGATTTCAAGGCGGGAAACCTAGATACACAATGATCAACGAACTCATCAACGAAATGGTGGACGCCGGCGTCCACTACGGCCACCAAACCAAAAAATGGAATCCGCGCATGAAGCCCTTCCTCATGAAGGACAAAGGCGGAATCTACATCATCGACCTGGAAAAA
>JAYTLO010000312.1:0-9535 GCA_043729385.1 Akkermansiaceae bacterium | reverse complement strand
TGGTCGGCGAGTTTCTTACCAATGTTGTTCGTTCTCTCCGCACCTTCGACGAACATCGCCCGCTGCTTCTCCATCTCCACCGGGTCCTTCTTGCCCATCGCGCGGCGCAGAAGGTCGGCACCGCCGAGTGAGTAGCCGGCAAGCACCTTAGCCGCGTTCTGGACTTGCTCCTGATAGATCATCACGCCGAACGTGTCGCCGCAGATTTTCTCCAACAGCGGATGCTCATACATCGCGCGGCTTCGGCCTTTTTTTACATCGAGCATTTGGTCGATGAACTGCATGGCACCCGGTCGATAGACCGCGAGAAGGTCGATGATGTCATCAATCTTCTCGATGGCATACTTGCGGCAAGTCTCGACCATGCCGCCGGACTCTAACTGGAAGACGCCCATCGTCTCGCCGCGGTTGAGCAGCTCGAAAGTTTTCCAATCCTCCAGTGAAACCGTCTCGATCGAGAACTCCGGCGTGTGCTTGCGGATGTGCTGCACCGCCTCGTGGATGACCGTTAAGTTTTTCAATCCGAGGAAGTCCATTTTCAGTAGGCCCACGTCGGTGATCGCCTTCATGTCGTACTGAGTAACGACTTCACCTTCATTTCCCCGAGTTAGCGGGACGTGCTCGTCTAACGGCCTGTCGCCGATCACCACACCGGCAGCGTGGACGCCAACGTTCCTAGCAAGTCCCTCAAGCTTGGTGGCATAACTCCAGAGTTGTTGATAGGTGGAGCTGCTTTCAATAAGCTCCTTCAGCTCCGGCTTCGCTTCATACTCGTCCTTGAGTTTAATGTCCGGTTTAGCCTCGATGAGTTTGGCAATCCGGTCGCCCTCGCCATAGGAAATTCCCATCACTCGGCAAACATCGCGCAACACACTTTTCGCGCCTAACTTACCATAAGTGATGATGTGGGAAACGCTGCGCTCACCATATTTTTTCCGCACGTAATCGATCACTTCCACGCGGCGACTTTGGCAGAAGTCGATATCCACGTCGGGCGGGCTGACCCGTTCAGGATTGAGGAATCGTTCGAACAACAGCCCGAAGCGCATCGGGCAAATGTCGGTGATGCCCATGGCGTAGGATGCCAGCGAACCCGCCGCCGATCCCCGGCCGGGGCCGACTGGGATGTCGTTGTCCCGCGCCCACTGGATGAAATCGGCGGTGATGAGGAAGTAGGACGCGAAGCCTAACTGGTTGATCGTATCGACCTCATATTTCAGCCGATCCGCGATTTCCGGGCTGGCGGCTTTCTCCGCGCCATAGCGTTTCACCAGTCCATCGCGGCAGACTTTCATCATATACTCCTCGCGCGGGCTGCCATCAGGCGTGCCGAATTGGGGGTACTTCTCCGAGCTGGTAGAATCCAGTTTAATGGAGACGTTGCACCTTTCCGCGATCTCTAACGTCGCGTCGCACGCACCGGGCACGTCGGCGAAAATCTCGCGCATTTGCTCAGCCGTCTTGAAATAAACTTCCGGCGTGTAGTGCATCCGGTTTTCATCAATCACCAAATGCCCGGTGCCGATGCAGATCATCACATCGTGTGCCTCGTGATCGAACTTATTGAGGAAATGCACATCATTCGCCGCGACCACTTTGAGGTTCATTTCTTTAGCGAACTTGAGCAAAGAAGGAGTGACTAACCGCTGCGGCTCGAGACCGTGATTGTGGATTTCCACATAAGTATTCTCCTTGCCGTAAATGTCCACGATTTCAACTAACGTCTCGCGGGCTTTCTCTTCGTCGCCCGCGCGCAGCCATTCATTGACCGGCCCCGAAATGCAGCCCGTTAGACAGATGATACCTTTAGAGTATTGCCGCAGCGTTTCCCGGTCCACGCGAGGTTTGCCATAATAGAGACCTTCTAGATTGCCCTTGGAAACGAGCTTGCTGAGATTGTTCCAGCCCTCGTTGTTTTCCGCGAGCAGCGTCATGTGAGTTGCCCGCTTGCGGCCAACGAGTTCCTTCTTGTCCTCCATCGACCCCGGGGCGAGGTAGATCTCGCAGCCGAGGATCGGTTTCACCCCGACTTTGTTGCACTCTTGGTAGAATTTGATCGCGCCGTAGAGGTTGCCGTGGTCGGTCATGGCCACCGCCGGCATCCCCAGCTCTTTGGCGCGTTTGGCCAAATCCTTGATGCGGATCATGCCGTCGAGCAGAGAAAATTCGGTATGCAGGTGGAGGTGGACAAAGGAATCGGACATCGGGCGGCGCGACCTTAGTCACCCGGCGGCGGAGGGCAAGCGACAGCTCGGAGGAATCTCAGAGGCTGCGAAACGAGCCGCCAGAATTGGGGATTGCCACAGGAAATTCCCGGTGTTTGCTTCGCAGCATCATGCCGCCCGTTTCTGGAAATTTCCTTCGTCTAGCCGCTTTCCTCGCCTTGTGCACCGTCACCGTCGGTCGCGCAGAAGCGGAAGGCCAGGCCCAAGCCAAGGCCTTCGTCGAGCAAATGCGGGTCGGCACCATCGCTTGTCCGCTCGACCTGCTAGAGGCGATGCCCGCAGTGTGGTCACTCACGCCGGACCGGCTGGACGCCGCCTTCGCAGTGCCCAAGGGCGTCGATGTGAAAAAGAATCCTTACTTCGAATGGATGACCGTCTCGCGCGACCGGGCGGTGTTTATGAAGCAACCATTCACTAATCTGAAAGTGGATCTGAAGCTCTTCGGTGGCGCACTGCCGGTGGAAGAAGTGGTGGTGGATTTCCTCGAAGGTAAACTCAACGGCATCACGTTTTCCCTCTACAACCGTGGCGATTCTGGGGAAATCAAGACCGACGAATTTCAACGCCGCTTCAAACTCTGCGGCACGAAATTGAGCGAGATGCTGCAAGTCCGCCCCACTGCGAGGAAGGCGGATCCCGCGCAAGGGCTTGTCTCGGAGGGCTGGACTTGGCTCTCGCCCAAGGGCATGGCGATGCTCGAGCACAACCCCGAGGCGAACCAGGGCAAAGTGGAATTTCTCCGCCTGAAAATCGCCCCGCGCGATGCGAGGGGCGCGTTTGCCGCAGCCTTCCAAGGTCGCTCGATGGCGGCTAAACTTTCTGATTTACCCAAGAATCTAACCAAGGAATCTAACGACGATGTCTATATCAAGGGCATCCCGATGGTCGATCAGGGACCGAAAGGGTATTGCGTGGTCGCGTCGGCGCAGCGGCTTTTCGAATACTATGGAATCCCCGCCGACCAGCATCAGATCGCGCAAGTGGCCGGCAGCGACGCGGAGAAAGGGACCAGCACCGTCGCGATGGCCGAAGCACTCGGGAAAATCGACTTTCGTTTCAAGACTCGGTTCAAGATCCTAGGAATGCTTGCCGGAGCCGGACTCGTCGAGGTGGACGAACGTAAAATGACTGGAGGCAAGCCTGTTAGTGAAGTGCAGTTCTCCAAAGACATCCATCATTACATCGACGAAGGCATCCCGCTGCTGTGGGGTCTCACGCTCGGAAAATATCCCGAGGAGCCATCCATCGCCGAACAAGCGGGCGGTGGCCACATGCGGATGATCATCGGCTACAACGACAAGACCGGGCACGTCCTTTTCAGCGACTCATGGGGCGCCGGCCACGAACTCAAACGCATGAAAATGACCGATGCCTACAGCGCCACGCACGGGCTTTTTGCCATGTCGCCGACGCAGCGCTGATCACTGGAGGACCGCCTGCACCATGCCTTCACGCGGTCGCCATCAAAGTTCCTCCAAGGAATGCCATCAGATCATGCGCAAGATCGAGGCCATCGACGGCGTGGTCGGAGTGATCATCGGCCGCTCGTACGGCGGGAAATCCTTGGGGCAGGGAATCCCCACCGGCGGCCTGAAAATCCAGCGTAAAGTTTCTGGTGGCCTCAAAGCCGTCACCCAATCCGCCAAAGGCTTGCAGGAAATTTTCATCCGCACCGAGGCCGGAATGGAAGACGCCATCGCCGCGGCGATTTTGAAATTGTAGGTGAGAACGCGCCTTCATCGCGGAAGCGAAAAGGCGAAACCAGTCGCCAGACGATGGTGGGCTGTTTAGATTCGCCGCGTGCTTCGGGGACATTGGTATATTGCTTGCCGTTCGGGACAAATCGCTAACGGGCCGGTCGCGCGGACGGTGATTGGCGAGCCGCTGGTGATTTTCCGCAGCCCTTCTGGCGACGCGGCGGCGCTGGTGGATCGCTGTGCCCACCGGAATCTCGCGCTGTCGCGGGGCACCGTGACGGCTGATGGTTTGCGCTGCGCTTACCACGGTTGGAGTTGGGCGGCGGACGGTCATTGCACACGCATTCCGGCGGCTTGCGGCGGGGATTGCCAGGCGATCCGAGTGAAGTCCTATCTGGTCCGGGAACAGCAGGAAATGATCTGGGTGTGGATGGGAGATTCGTTGCCTGATAGAGACCCACCGCTATTTCCTAACATGGGCCAGTCGGGGTGGCGGCATTTCATCATGGAGCGGACCTTCGAGGCGGAAGCATTTCATTGCGTGGAGAATTTCCTCGATGTGCCGCACACGGCGCATGTGCATCGCGGGCTGTTTCGGGGCGAGGAGAGTAAGGAAATCGAAATTGAGATCACGTCCGGCGATGATTGGATTGAAGCGGAGTTTCTCGGCGAGGAGCGGATGGATTCTTGGATCGGGAAATTGCTAGTTCCGGCGGGAAGTCGCATCCGGCATGTGGATCGGTTTCAACTGCCATACATCACGCGGGTGGACTATCAGATGAGCGAAAAGCGGCAATATGTGGTGATGAGTCAATGCACGCCAGAGGGACCGGAGCGGACGCGAGTGTTTACTTATCTCGCATTCCTGTTTGTGCCGTTAGGTGGGTTGATCAAACTTGTTTTCCAACCCTTCGCGGGAGTGATTTTGAATCAAGATGTGGAAGTGCTGCGCCAGCAAACAGAGGATCTCCGGCGGACCGGTGCCGCGCGGTTTCTTTATCATGAAACCGATGCCATCGCGCGCGGCATCCGCGATCTCATCGACGGCAAGTCATTGGCCGGACGCGCGCCGGAGCGCCGGAAACTGCGAGTATGAAAGAGGCGTTTCAACTGGCGGTGGAGCGGATGCCGCTTTGGGCGGCGGTGGCATTGTTGTTATGTCAATTCGTGGGACCGTTGTTTCATTTCTGGCAGAACCTCCCGCCGCAGCGGCTTGGCGGGCCGATCTCACGGGCGAAGGCGGGATGGCTAGCTCATGCGGCGACTTTGTGGTTGGCACTGCCGAATTTACTATGTCTGCAACACCCCGCTTATGCGTGGTTGGCGGCGTCGATGGCGTTGCGGACGATCATTGAGTTGCCCCTTTGTGCGTGGCAACGCTGGAGCACCAACCATGGGCTTTCACACGATGCAGTACACGCCGTCATCGCGCTCTACTGGCTGCCCCGAGTGCCGCCCGATATCCAACTTTGGATTATTCTAACATTGATCACTCTGGCGGTGGAAGTGTGCTTCGTCCTACGTTTCCGAAAATGCACAGCGGGGCCAGCCAATGGGATTTACTTCGTGCCGGACGGACCGGCCCATGCGAAACTTAATTTACTAACCGACCTCATCCGGATGCCCTCGCAATACCTGATGATCGCTATTCTCATCGCCTCATGTCTGCGCTAGACGTCAATCATTTGCAGAGTAGCACGCGGCGGGTCACCTCGCTCAGTCTGGCCGAGCGGCAGGCGATGCATTGTTTGATGACGGCGCATTATGACGCTGTGCCGTGGGAACTTTTCGAAGCCGATCTATCAGTCAAAGACGAGGTGCTGATGCTGCACGATATGCAGGAAACATTGTGTGGGTTCACCACGCTGGTATGGAATCCCACTGGGCAGTTAGATGAAGGTGATATCTTGTTTTCCGGCGATACCATCATCGACCGCCGCTGCTGGGGGACTCAGGAATTGGTGCGTGCCTTCTGCCGCCGCGCGGGTGAGTGGAAGGTGGCGAGCGGGAGGCGCTTGTTCTGGTTTTTGATTTCGAAGGGTCATCGCACTTATCTCTATCTGCCGTTGTTCGCGCGGCGGTTTTATCCTCATCCGCAAAATGACGAGAAGGAATGGGCGAGCTTGGCGGGACACGTCGCTGAGCGCTTGTTTGGTGAGTGTTGGAAGCCGGCGGAGGGAGTGATCCGTTTTGCAACAAGCCAAGGGCATTTGCGGGAAGACCTTGTGATTGGCCGCGAGAAGAATCCATGGGTTCAGTATTTTATGGCATGCAATCCCGGTTATGCGCGAGGTGAGGAATTGGTATGTTTTACAGAGATGGATGAATCCAACTTGCGACGCGGCGCACGGGTTGCATTTCGTGAAGGAACTCATTGATGAATCCACAAGCAGCAATGTTATTAGCAGTGCTGGAGCGACGGTCGGTCTCTGCGAGTGAACCATGGCTGAGGCTTAGGAAATTGCTAGATGCACAAGCGGACACGGCCTTTGGTCGCACCTATAACTTTAATTCGATTCGCAGTCCGGAAGATTTCCGAGCCGCGATGCCGCCGATGGATTACGAAGACTATCGCCCTTGGATCGAGAGGGCAGCTAACGGCGAGGAAGGTGTATTGGCTTGCGACACGATTGTTGGTTTCGAGAAAACGTCTGGTAGCTCGTCCCAGGCGAAATGGATTCCTATCAGCGAGGGCTTGCAGCAGGAGTTCGCACGCGGTCTGGCTTCTTGGTTTAGTGGCTGGAAACAACGTCGGCCTGAGGTGTTTGCAGGCCGGGCATATTGGACGATTTCGCCGCCGGGCATGACGCCGGAAACTTCGCCGGGCGGTTTGCCGGTGGGCATGGCTAGCGACGCCGCGTATTTCCCGGATGAGGTGGGCGAGAGATTGGCTGATTGGTTAGTTATACCCAATTTGAGCGGACAAGCCGAAGCGGTGTTCGAGGAAACTGCGGAGGCGTTGTTAGCTGCGCCAGACTTGAGTGTGGTCTCGGTGTGGAGTCCGACGTTTTTGTTGGGCATCGACGATGCATTGCGGCGGATGCGCTGTGATTTCACCTGGCGGGAATTGTGGCCGCAGCTTGCGTTGGTCAGTTGCTGGGCAGATGCGTCGAGCGAGTTGTGGATTACCCGACTGACCGAGCGGCTCGGTGGCATTCCTATCGAGGCGAAGGGCTTGTTAGCCACTGAAGGAATCACCACCGTCCCCGATGCCATCGACGGCAGTCCGCGTTTGGCGAGTGAATGTCATTGGCATGAGTTTCTCGATGAAGACGGAGGCTTCACTGAAAGTTCGGATCTGAAGTTGGGGCAAAATTACGAGGTGCTTCTCACCACCGGTGGCGGATTGTTTCGCTACCGCAGCGGCGATCGGGTGCGGGTGTTAGGTGTCGGTGCGGATGGCTTGCCGCGATTGCGTTTCATAGGCCGGGCGGGTGGTGTTTCTGATTTCGTTGGGGAAAAACTGAGCGAGAGCCAAGTGCTTGAGGCGCTGTTAGCCAGCGGGAGTCGAGGCTTCATGGTGGCCGAGCCAGAGCGACCGGGGTATGTGCTCTGGCTGGAAGATATCTCGCGAGCGGGGGCCGTTGAGCGGCTGCTACGGCAGAACCCGTATTTCGATCAGGCACTTGGGCTGCGGCAGCTTGCTCCGATTGAAGTCCGCCAGTTAGAATCCGACTGGGGCGTGAAACTCACAAGCAGTTTGGCCACACATCGAAGCTGCCGGATGGGTGACGTGAAGTTGCCCGTATTGATCTCTCAACTCAAGCCGTCGGAGGTGGCAGCGTGGCTGGACTAACACTGCGTCCGGCTGTCGAGGCGGACCATGCGGCGCTTGAAGAGCTGTTCCGCGCCACGTCGATGGGTTCGCGGATTCGGCTGTGTTTCGAGCGCGATCCTGACTTTTTCGCGGGAGCCTGCGTGCAGGCGGATGAGCCATGTATGTGGGCGGCTTTTGAAAATGGCGGGCGGGCGGTGGGAGTTTTTTCCGCAGGATCGCGCCGGGTCTGGGGCGGGATGCCGCTGCGCTACCTCAGCGATTTGCGGATTCATCCGGAGTGGCAGGGAACGTCGCTGCTGGCGCGGGGCTTTCGCGCCCTTCGAAATGAAGTTTTTCATCCGGGCGAGTGGGCACAGACGTTGGTGCTGGAAGATAATGTTAGGGCACTGGCAACGCTGACAGGACGGCGGGGCGGGCTGCCGGAGTATCGCGCGGCTGGCCGATACATGAGCTGGCTGTTGCCTCATCAACGGCTTGATGCGCGAAGTCATTACCAAGTACGCCCCGCGACATGCGCCGACCTCGGGGTGATGCAAGGGCTGTTGGACGCGTCGTCGCAGAGGCGGAGTTTTGCGGAAATAGTGAACCTAGCAGAATTGGGAAAGCCAAGATGGCGGGATCTAACGATTGGCGATTTCTTGGTCGCGGAGCGCGATGGAGTGGTCGTCGGCATGATGGGACTGTGGGATCAAAGTGGTTTTCAGCGGCTGAGAATCCATGGCTATTCGCCGATGATCGCTGCGGTGCGTCCGTTGTGGAATTCGTTCGCGAGTGTGGCACTGCCCAGAGCGGGGCAGGTTCTGCCGCTGCGGAAAGCGACCGCGATTGCTTGTGAGGGCGATGATCCGGCGATTTTGCGAGCGTTGCTTGCTGCGGCTCTGGCGGGAAATGAGAAGCGGCTGCTGTTGTTAGGGATGTCGGCAGAAGACCCGCTTGGAGTGGCACTACACGGGTTGAAAGGGCGGGTGGAATATGGGCGGCATTTTTTGGTCGGTTGGGATGGAGTGCCGCCGGGGTGGGAGGAGCCGTTTGCGTTTGATGTGGCGAGGATTTGAAGAGGGGACGGAGCGCTGACTTCTGATCTTTTGCCTATGGATTACACCCTATGAAAAAGCCCCTCGTTTGCACGAGAGGCTTTTTGAAGGGAGGGCATGGCGGTTGGAAACCGCCGCCACGGTTAGCGGCCGCCGCGGTCTTCGGCGCCGGAGGCGGTCTTTTGCGAACGCTTGCGGACGTTGGCGTCGAGGATGCGCTTGCGGAGTCGGATGTTGAGCGGGGTGGCTTCGACGAGTTCGTCGGCATCGATGTATTCGATGGCGCGCTCGAGGGAGAAGCGCAGGGCAGGGGTGAGCTTTGAGGTCTTGTCCTTGCCGGACGAACGCATGTTGTCGAGGTGCTTTTCCTTCACGGGATTGACCGGAAGGTCGCCGACGCGCGGGTTTTCACCGACCAGCATGCCGCCGTAAACCGCATCGCCGGGGGCGACGAAAAGGATGCCGCGGTCTTCGAGGGTTTGCAGGGAAAACGGAGTTGCAGTGCCGGCGTCCATGGAAACGAGCGTGCCGGTGGTGCGGTTTTGGATTTCACCGGCGTGCAGGGCGTATTCCTTGAAAAGATGGGACATGATGCCGTGACCGGACGTTAGATTGACCAGCTCGGTTTCGAAACCAATCAAGCCGCGAGTCGGGATGGTGGCTTGGATGAAGACGCGGCCGGATGCCTCGGTGTCCATGTGTTCCATGAGGCCCTTGCGGTTCATGAGGATTTTCAGGATGCCTTGGGTGTAGTCGCCGGGTGCTTCGACGTAGAGTGTTTCGAATGGCTCTAGCAGTTTG
>JAYTLO010000311.1:0-1692 GCA_043729385.1 Akkermansiaceae bacterium | reverse complement strand
CGACTCCCTCGACCTTGACCAACTCACCGTAGCCGAGTCACTCGAAGCCGGGCGGGTCAGAATTCTCGTGGCCGTCGCGGATGTGGACGCACTGGTCCGAAAGGGGTCGGCTATTGACGGCCATGCGGCACGCAACACGACCTCTGTTTACACGCCCGCCGTGATCTTCCCCATGCTGCCGGTAGCTTTGTCCACCAATCTGACGTCGTTGAACGAAAACCAGGATCGGATTGCCGTAGTGACCGACATGGTATTCGAAGCCGACGGTACAATCGCCACCTCAGACCACTACCGGGCGAGTGTCCGCAACCACGCGAAGCTGGCTTACCGAAGCGTTGGGGCCTGGCTGGCTGGCGAAGGCGCGACGCCCCCGCGGATTTCGGAAGTTCCGGGACTCGACGCAAACCTCCGTCTTCAGGACAGCATCGCCCAGCGGCTCGCAGACCTGCGGCAACGTCACGGTGCGCTCAGCCTCCAGACAATAGAGCCGAAGGCGGTATTCGATGGGAACGTCCTTTCCGAGCTTGAGCCGAATTGGAAGAACCGGGCGACGCAGTTGATCGAGGACTTCATGATTGCGGCGAACGGAGTGACCGCGACCTACCTCGCAGCAAAGAAATTTCCTTCACTCCGGCGGGTTTTGAGATCGCCAGAACGCTGGGATCGCATCGTGAAGCTCGCGTCTGGCTTGGATGAGCGACTCCCCGACAAGCCGGATGCCGTGGCGCTCGAAGCCTTCCTCGCGAGACGACGCAAAGCTGACCCGGAGAAATTCACCGATCTTTCCCTGGCCGTGGTCAAGTTGATCGGTCGAGGAGAATATGCACTCGATCTACCCGGTGGCGAACCGCCCGGACATTTCGCGTTGGCGGTGCGGGATTACACTCACTCCACAGCGCCGAATCGGCGCTTCCCCGATCTCATCACGCAACGCCTCCTGAAGGCGGCGATGGCGGGAGCGCCGCTTCCTTACACCATCGAGGAACTCGCGGAACTTGCGAAACACTGCTCGGAGCGGGAGGACGACGCCACAAAAGTTGAGCGGCGGGTGAGAAAGTCGGCGGCGGCGCTGCTCCTGTCGGGCAGGATAGGGGAGTCATTCGACGCCATCGTCACCGGCGCATCTGATAAAGGCACGTGGGTCCGACTCGTCCAGCCACCGACCGAAGGCCGGCTGGAGCGCGGGTTCCAAGGTCTCGACGTGGGAGACCGCGTCTACGTCAAACTGGTCAACACTAATGTCGAGCGCGGTTTCATCGACTTCGTGCGCGACTGACGTCCCCTCTCATGTGCGGCCGCCTGAACAGATGAATTGACCAGCCACTACAAGGGGATAAGGTTCTGGATGAAGACATAAGCGGCTCCACCACACTGCCATGTCGGAATTTCCGTTTACGAGGAGGACGGCACAACCATTCTGGCTACTGTGGAACCCACCACTCTTCGCGATGTTCAGGACGCCGCGACTGAAAGGAATGGCAAAGGAAATACCGCGTCACGCTGAAATTGAATTATGAACGAACTTGATACCAAAATGGCTCTTCCAGTCGAGAATAACGGGGAATCACAAAGCCACCGCGCCCGCCCTGAACGCTACGGAAAAGTAAACACAACATGCTGACTCTTTCGTTACGCCGGAAAACGGTCAGGCAAATGCGTTCGCGCCGGCACGGGAGCGAGCCGCCGCTGCGG
>JAYTLO010000310.1:0-1764 GCA_043729385.1 Akkermansiaceae bacterium | reverse complement strand
CTTGGTGCCTACGCCTGAGGAGATCAAGAATGCGAGGCATTGGCTGCTGAACGTTCCCAAAGCCAATCAAATTTGGAAGGATGATTGTGAGATAGAGTTATCCAAATGGTGAGAATGGTGAGAATGGTGCGATCCATCCGGCGGAGCATCAAAGGGCATATCTTCGTCCTGACACCATTAAACGTCAGGACTAGGTCTTCACGCGGAATGCAGCTGGTTTAGCCGTTAAGAATATTTTAATAAAAGCCTTGAGCCTACGCAGCCAAGGCCAACTCAGCGGTGAACGCCGGCAGTTAATTTTGCTGGGTCGGCAGGAAAAATTTTCATGCGGATCTAATCTTTTGTCCATGATCCGACTCTTTCCAACGTTTGGTTTTAGCTTCTCAGATCCGCCAAAAAGCAATGCGAACTCTCTCACTATTCACGTTTCTAATCTCAATTAACGCCCTTCAGGCAGAGGACCCTGCGGTGACAAATCTGCCCGCAGGCTGGGCGGCGGCGGACATCGGCATCGTGCGCCAGCCGGGCGCGGTCAATTATGATGCCGCCACCAAGACTTTTACCATCCGCACCATTGCCGAGACGGCGGAGAACCACGGAACCTTCGCCTACACTGCTGTGAAGGGCGATTTCGTCGCCACCTGCCGAGTCACAGCGGCTTCGCAAAAATCCGTCGGCGCGGGGCTGATGATGCGCACGGACACCAAGGCCGGATCGTGCTTTCTGATGAACGCGTTCAATGGTTTCAGCTTCGGCGACGGCCCGGCGATGACGGCCCGGCAGACGGATGGCGTCAAAGCGTGGCAGCCTGACGACATTACGCACGTCCAGACAGTGCCGTGCTGGGTGCGCATCATTCGTCACCGCGATAGCATGGCAAGCTACTACTCGGCGGATGGCAAGGAGTGGAACCTCATGCATTTTGGCGGAACGCGCTTCAGTCCCGGTCTGCCGGAGGAAGTACTGGTGGGCGTGGTGAACGGCCAGCACGACAGCGATGAGTTGGAGGAGGCGACCATCGACAGCTTCAGCATTGAGCAGCCGGTGAAGCTGCCCTACGTGACATCGTGGTTGGGGAACACGTTCGCCTCGCAGTATTATCAGGGCCACGTGCAGATGCAGATCACCGGGCTGTGCCTTGACCGTTCCGGAAAGGAGCCGCGCCTGCGCGTGGTGGGACAAAACGAGGCGTACGATTCCTCGGTCTATGATCTCGATGGCAATCTGCTCTGGATGTATCAGCTCAAGAACGGCGGCAGCGACAGCGTCGCGGCGGATGGCACATTCATTTTTGAGGCATCGGGCGGCAATTGGAACGGCACGACGATGCTGGAGCGGCTCGATTCATCTAACACTACCGCCGCCCCCAGCTCTGCCAAGAACCAGGTGACCGAACTCTCAGGCAGACTCAAACATATCACCGGACTCGCGGCGGGCGATGGCAAGGTCTATGTCTCGGAATTTTATGCCGAACGCGTGATCGTCCTGGATGCAGCCAGCCTCGGGGAGATCGCGACTTTCCGCTCGCCGCGCCCCAGCCGGATCGCGCTCGATGGGAAAGGCGGGCTCTGGGTCGCGCAATGGCCCGGCACTGCGCCCGAAACGCCTCAGGTTCCGGCGGCTGACGGCAAGCCGGGCGTGGACGGCACTTCGCTCGAATCGCGGCCGGGTGGCAAGCCGGCTGATCCCGAGCATCCGGGCAAGATTCATTACTTCACCGTGGACGGAAAGCAGATCGCGGAACGCACCATCACCCTCGACAGC
>JAYTLO010000309.1:0-2876 GCA_043729385.1 Akkermansiaceae bacterium | reverse complement strand
CCAAGCGGGCGGCGGGATGGACGCTCTCTGTATAGGGCATTGTCGGTGATGAGGTATTTGATGCCATGAGGGGGATGGGGAGGTGAAGTTAGAAGTTATTTGTTAAGAGTTATTGGGAAGAGGGATGGATTGACGATTGTTGATTTCTGATTTTTGATTGGAGGGGGGCGTATGGCGGCTCATTCGAAGAGTTCGTTTGGCAAGCCGCTTTGGCGGATCATGGAGCGAAGGGTGCCTATAGGGATGTCTTTGCGGGGATGGGGGATGATGACCGTATGCCCGAGGCTGTCCCGGTATTTGGCGTGGCTGCCGCGTTGTGAGACAAATCGAAAATCATGGGCGGTGAGGATGCGGAGGAAAGCGTCTGAAGAGATTCGCTTGGGCATGAGATGTGTTTTTTCTCAGGCGATGGTGAGTTCTCCGACGCTCACTTCGCTGATCTGCGGGAAGGGTCCGGAATCGGGGCTGTCTTCGAGGTAAAGTTCGATGGCTTCCTTGAAATGGTGCAGGGCTTCCTGTTCGGTGGCTCCGAAGCTTGAAATATCGAAGTCCAAACACTGGGCGACATAGTCATTGTCCTCACGGTAGAGGGTGTAGTGGATGTTTCTCATGATTTTAAGATAGGGATTCTGCCCAGTGGGGGCAAGCGTGGCGGTGTGGGAAAAGGCGACAGGAATGTCGCCGCTCCTTATGGGGCGGGCGGCGTGCCGGACTTGTCTCCGGCGTTGGCTCCGGTGCGTGGGGGGATCTCGTCGAGGAGGTAGCGGTTGCGGGTGCTGACGGGGAAGTCGAAAGCGCGGTTCGCGGGCATGGTGATAGAGTATTTCCGGGTGAGGATGGAGACGGGGGAGAGTAATTGAAAACCACTTTTTCAATTACGGAGGCAAGCTGGCTAGGGGGATTAGATCTGGCGAGCGAAAAGGGCTGTCGGGATGAAAAAATCGTTAGATGCTGGCAGTTCGCGGAAACGAATTGTCGCAACTAATTTAAGATGATGGTGGTGTGTGAGAGAATTCGGTAGAAGTTTGGCAGGAAAGGATGGGCGGGGGCTGAGAATTTCGTGCCGACGTTTAGGAAGAAGTGGTGGTGACCATGGTGATCAGTTTTGGTCTGCCAGACAACGGCGGTAGAATCGTCCACTCGGTGCGCGATCACCACAGCGCGAGCCAAAAGTGGCGGCCTGAAACGCCACTTCTCACCAAACGCCTCACCCCGCGAGTGCTCGCCACCCACGGCGCTCCTGCTGTGGTGTTCCGGGTGAGTTGCTTTCCATCGCCTTCACATTTTCCAGTCGAATCTCCCCGGAAAACTAGCAACTCACCCATCGTCCACATCGTTGAAACTACCGCCATAGCCGGGGCGGTAAAGCAGGAGGCTGGAGTGCTTGGCGATTTCCTGGAAATGCGCGTCGATGGCATATAGCCGCACTCCATCATGGATCGCGATCGTGGCGATGAGGACGTCGAGCCATGGGACGGTAAGCCCCTTGCTGCGGAGTCGCCAAGCGAGGGCGACGGCGCGGTCCCAGTCGTCTTCGCGGCTGCTGCGGTAGGGGATGACCGAAAAGCGCTTCCCGAGATGCGCCCGTTCCTCCAGACGGGCGCCGCCCAGGACTAGTTGGCGAGTGGGGGAAATGGCGGCGGCATCATGAATGAAGGCTCGCTCAGCCTGTTTTCCTCGTCCGTAAGCCATAACCGCAGCGGCAACGGAGACTCTGGCGCCTCCGGTGGAGAGGGGGGCTATGGTGGTGGAATTTTCAGCAACGGCCAACTCACCCTCACGGCCTGCACCATCGCCAACAACCGCAGCGGCAACGGCAGAGAAGGTTATTCAGGCGGCGATGGTGGCGGGATTTACAGCAGCGGACTGCTGGCTCTGACTGGCTGCACCCTCGCAAATAGCGCTGCAGGTGATATCGGGTTTGGGAGCGGCGGATATGGCGGCGGTATCTATAGCGTCGGGCACTTGAGTCTCACCGCCTGCACCCTTGCCTCAAACACGTCCGGAAATGTCAGCAATGGCATTCCCACCAGCTCTGTCGGCTCGGGTGGCGGGATTGCCAAATGCGACCAAACTCGCTATCGCCTCACGGCTTGCACGCTGGCTGGAAACCGTATGGGCACAGGGGCTGTGTTCGACCGAGGTGCCGGTATTTTCGGCGGGCGTCCCATCCTCCAGCACTGCCTCATGGCCGACAACAAGCTGACGAACGGCACCACCGTCGAAGACGTGCAGGCCGATGTCATCACTTTCGAGGGGAGTAATCTCCTCGGTGCTGCCGCCATCGGCACCACCACCGGCCCCGCGCCTATCATTAACGCTAATCCCCTCCTCGCCCCGCTCGGCGACTACGGTGGCCCCACCCAGACCCTGCTCCCACTCCCCGGCAGCCTCGCCATCGATGCCGCCACCGGCAGCACCCGCACTCGCGACCAACGCGGTTTCCCCATCATCGGCACCGCAGACATCGGCGCCGTCGAAGCCCAAGCCGACCTCATCGGCTTCACCGATGCCGACAACGACGGCATGGACGATCGTCTTGAGGTCTTCTACGGCTACAGCGTCGGCGTGGCAGATGGCCGCACTCTCGATAGCGATGGCGACGGCTCAAACAACGCCGAGGAACTCGGCAACATGACCAGCCCCCGCGACTCCACCTCCCTGCTCAAGATCCTCTCGTTCCAGCGCATCGATGCCGGCAACGTCACCCTCACCTGGACCAGCTTCCCGGGCCTCAGCTACACCGCGCAATACAGCTTCGACGATCTCAGCCTAACCTAGCAGCCTGTCGGACTTAGAAACCAGCCCCCCTGAATAAATCCGCCTCGGGCCACGTATGGAGGAAATGTCCGCCCGCTTCGTCAACATCGACCACG
>JAYTLO010000308.1:0-20850 GCA_043729385.1 Akkermansiaceae bacterium | reverse complement strand
GGACCACGAATCGGCTCATCATCCGCGTGGGCGGACACGTTCCGCCCCTCCTTGGGGCCAACCTCGGACCACTTCATGTCTAGGATAACTTTTTTGTCCTGCACCCTCGCGCAATGGACTGCTGCCGATGGCGAAAAGCCAACTCTAACCACCAAACGGAAACTCGGTGACTTGCTCAAATCTCACCTGATAGAGTGCCGCAATCTCGGGCGCGTCGGAGATATGATAGACATCACGATAATAGATTTCCTTAATGCCATAAGCGCAGAGCGTCTGCATACAAGCGGTGCATGGCATGGTGGTGGTGGCCACGATCTTGGCCTCACCACGGCGGAAGAGGCTGCACAAATTCACCTCAGCGTGGAGCATGAATTTCTGGCGAGCGTCGCGATCATCCCAGAACCCGGGCGGCGGATTGTAGCCAGGTGCGAGACCGTTGTAAGCCGTGCCGATCACCCGGTTGTCGAAGTCCAGAGCGGCGGCACCGACTTTCCGATAAGGATCCTCGGACCGCAGGCTGGCGACGTGGGCGAGAGCCATGGCGTATTGAGGAATGGTCAAGCGGTCGGCGGGCATAGGCGGAGGATGATTTGCAGAGCAGGGGTTTTCAACCTGCATTTCGCGCATGAGAAGAAGGGACAGTAAGGTCCCTGCTCCTTATTTTAGACTTCGTGAAATGCCGCCGAGCGCCCATTTTCCGGCGTGGACCGAACCCGCTCTGGAGTGTTGGCAGCGCTGGCTGCATTTTTCCTTTGGGGGATTCTGCCGGTGTTTTGGAAGCTGCTCGATTTCCTGCCGCCGCCGTCGATCGTCGCGCAACGCACGCTGTGGTCGTTGTTGTTAGTGCTCGGCATCCTGGTGTGGCGCGGCGAGGGACGAGCAACTATGGCGGCGCTGCGTTCGCCCCGCGTGCTCGGCTGGCACTTGCTATCTGGCAGTCTGCTAGCTTCTAACTGGCTACTGTATGTCTGGGCGACTTTGAATGATCGCATCATCGAAGGGGCGCTCGGCTATTACTTGAATCCGTTTTTCAACATGATGTTCGGGGCGATGTGGTTCGGCGATAAGAACAGTCGCTGGCAGCTGGCAGCCATCGCGCTGGCACTCGGTGGAGTGGCGTTGCAAGTCCCGGCGGTGGGACATTTCCCGTGGGTCGCGCTGGTGCTGGCCGTCACCTTCTCGCTCTACGCGGTGGTGAGAAAACGGGCACCGCTCGCCTCGCTACCGGGACTCGCGGCGGAAACGAGCCTGTTAGCGCCGTTGGCCATGATCTGGCTCATTTCCGCTAACAAGAGTCCGGCGGCGGCCTTCGGCGGGAGTGGAACTCATGCCGCGTTGGTGGTGGGCACCGGCTTGGCGACGGCGCTGCCGCTATTACTTTTCGGCTACGCAGCGCGGACTATCCGCCTCACCACCTTGGGCATCCTGCAATTCCTAGGGCCGACGATCCAGTTCTTCATCGGCTGGAAACTCTATGGCGAGCCAATGACCTCGGCGCGTTTGTTTTCCTTCGGACTCATCTGGCTGGCCGTAGGAATCTTCGCGGCGGACGCCCTGAAGTCGCGGGTCAGTGACTCACCTCAAGACGCATGAATCGTTGCGGACCAGATCGAGCGACCGTTGCCGTGCGGTTAGTCATAGGGCCGGAAATGACAACGCCCTCGGTGCTCCAATTCAACATGTCATTGCTGGTGCGCACTGCATAGGTCACTCCCGGTGTGGCCGAGTAATAACTGAGACTCATTTGGCTCGCTCCAAACACGGGTTGTGGGAGTGAATTGCGTGCGTTCGGATCCATATTCAGCGCATAAGCCATTAGCAAGTTCACGCCATCGCCATTTGCATCGGACAAGAAGTTAGCATTGCCGGGAATGGCATTGGAATACAACCAAGTGAACTCTGGCGTGATCGAAGTGATTTTATAAGCAGGATAGCCCGACCAGGTCGGGGAAGTGAAGCCAGTGCCGCTTTTAAGATAACCAATCACGAAGCCAGAACCTGCCAGTTCGAATACGCTCAATCCCATACTTGTCGGCGGATCGTCCAAGAAGACCGCATTGATCAATTTGCTGCACGTCGAAAAGGCGCGTTCCTGGATACTAGTGAGAGCGTAGGGAAACGTCACACCCGATAACTTCTCACTGGTCATGAATGCCCTAGCGCCAATACTGGTTACGGTTTGCGGGATCACATAACTACCAGCCCGACCGGTTGGGAATGCAATCAAGGTGCTCTGCGCTTTATTGCACAAAACTCCATCCAGACTGCTATAACTCAGATTAGCCTCATCCACCGTGATCGTTGTGAGCGAGCTGCAATCCCGAAATACTTCCGTTGCGATTGAGTTAACACTGGCAGGGATCGCGACACTCGTCAGCCCTTTGCAATTCGCAAACGCCTTGCTACTGAGGGTGGTCACACTCGATGGAATCGACACGCTTGTTAGCCCGCTGCAATACTGAAAAGCTTGAACCCCGATGCTGATCACGCTGTTAGGAATGGTCACGCTGGTGAGTCCGCCACAACCGTTGAAGACCGACTGACCGATGGCTGTCACGCTGGACGGAATCACCACGCTCGTGAGCGAGGTACAATTGCCAAATGCGGAGTTTCCAATACTCGTTACGCTGGCGGGGATTGTCACGGTCGCGAGCGATCTACAACTGGCGAATGCGGAGCTTCCGATGGTGGCGACCCCATTCGGTAAAGACATGCTCGGTAGATTGGTACAAAAGCTAAAAGCAAGTCTTCCGATAGTAATCACGGTGGATGGGATTGTCGCGCTTACCAGCTGAGAACAGCCTGAGAATGCGGAACTACCAATGCTGGTCACCCCGGAGGGGATCGTCACGCTTGTTAGCTCAGTGCAACCGATAAACGCACTATCCCCGATGCTGGTGACGGGATCGTAGAGTTGACTCACTTGATCAAAGATCGTCGCCGGGAGGACGATCGCCCCCACCGGCGCGGCGACATAGCCCGTGATAGTGACATCACTTCCATTGTCTACGTAGATGAAATTATCAGACACAGCGGCTGCCGCGATACCCAATAAACCGATCCATAAGATCGCGATCTTCGGCCCTATACATTTGTGGCGGATGTGTGGTTTCAAGCCAAGAGCTTGTGGAGTTTTTATAAATGCAACGGATGAAGGATGGGACGCAGTCATTTCGATAGGTGAAATATCAATCAATTCGAATTATGGCAACACTAAGCATTGGTATTTTTAAAAATATTCCTACCCATCCTTGCGGCTAAGCATCACTCGCCACCTCGGATTCTGACTTGGCTGCAAGCAAACCTTGCGGACACGCGCCGGGCCGTTTACCCAACGTCCATGCAAGATGAAGTTCGCGCGTTGTTAATTCTCCAAGACCGGGATCGTCGTTTGTTGGCGCTGGCCAAGGATCTCGAAAAACTGCCTCAGGACGAGGCGCGGGCGAAGTCCAAACTGGCGAGCGATGAAGCCGCCGTCACCAAAGCCCACCAAGCGCTGCTTGAGTGCGAGCTGCGGGTGAAGAAGATCGAGCTCGATGCAGAGACCCGCCGGACGACGATCAAGCGCTTGAAATTGCAACAGTTTGAAACTCGCAAAAACGAGGAGTTCGTGGCGCTCGGCCATGAAATCGTGCGCTACGAGAAGGATCTGGACGATTTCGAGACCAAGGAATTGGAAGCGATGGAAGAAGTGGATGGCTTCCGCAGCGCCCATAAAGCCGCCGATGCCGCACGGACTAACACCCGCAAGCTGGTGGAAGAAGACCTCGCATCTATCAGCCAACGCCATGCCCGCATGGCAGCGGATCGACTTGAGGTCATCGCCGAGCGGGAAAGGCTACTCGCCAACGTTCCCGAGAGTGTCATTCCATTGTATAACCGCCTGATGAAGACCAAGGACGGGCTAGCAATCGCCCCCATGCGCGACGGAAAATGCGAAGGCTGCCATATGAAACTCATCGCCTCCACCGTGATGAAGGTGCAGACCGGCAAGGAAATCGCCCAGTGCGAAGACTGCGGACGGATCCTCTATGTTGAGGAGTGATACTTTTCCGTTAGTAAAACTCCCTGCGGCGCTCTTCCAACAATACCAGCCAATTCATCATCGTGATGGGTGGCAACTCTGCCGGGTGACGAATCTGGCTAAGATTAACGGTGATCCGGTCAGCAGCGAGTGCGGCTCCACTTAATGCCTTTGAATCCAATGGCCGGACCATGGGAGCATCTGCATCGGTAGTATTGACCTTGTCCACTTTGGCGAGCGAGCCGATTTGCCCGCCGACAACCACGGCCAAAGGATCAGCATCGACTCCATATCTCTTTTCTGGAGTGAACAGCGAGCAGGGCGGAAAATAGCGTCCGGTGGGGTTTGAAGCGGTGACAGCAGGGGTATATCCTAATGGCGGGGTGGTGGCCACGATATTGAAATCATCGCCGATATAGAGTCGCAAATTAGTGACGAGCGAAAAGCCTTTGGTGAATGGAGTTAGATTCGCGCATTCCCTAAGGATCACCCCATAATCATTGACGGTGCAGGGGATCGACGGCTTTTTAGCGACGTCGAACAGTCCAGTTGCGGAGTAGTCCACATTGACGACGAGTGAATTGTTAATTGCAGGTCCGTCACCGCCAATTGCAGCAAGGAACGGTGGGATGCGTTCTGGATAAACGGCGACACAGACCTGGCCGCTGGTTAGACTCTTGGTTTCAAAGGGCGCTCTAGGCCTCCAGTAACCTTTTTTGATTGCGGGATTGCCCGGTAATGGGTCTCCGAAAGTAGCGACATCAAAGGTGACGGAACCGCTCCGGCCTAGGATGAAGGTGTATCCACCGCTCGCACCGTAGGCCACGTCAACTGGCCCGGTATAAGTTCCGGTCCCGCCACTGTCGCACACATAGGAATAACCTAATGGCAGAGTCGTGATGCCCGCCAAGCTGACGGGCATTGGCAACTCAGCCCGCGTGCCGTCGGGCTTGTAATATTGAAACCGAAACTCCGTCGGGGTCGAGTTGGTAGGACTCTGCACTTTGTTAATATCCACCCGCATCGCACACTGCTGGGCACCAATGGAATAATTGTTCCAGGTGGTGGGACTTAGGACATTGGAACCGACGTGATTCCGCGCTCCACTGGGTTCGATCGGATCATTTTCAGCCGAATTGAAGCGATCAAAGAAATTAGCGCCACGGGAAATCGGAATAAAGGTGGCACGACCGCTTTCTGACGCCAGTGATACCGGAAAGAACGCTCCTTTCGTGACTTGATAAGCTTCTCGAACTCCGGGCGCAAACGGGCTAGACGTGAAGCTCTCACCGCCGATGGTGGTACCGCTGGATGCTGTCAGGCCACGGCGAATCGCCAATGAATTGATTGCGGTATTCCCCTCCACCGCAGCTTTACCCACGAACATGCCGCCATCGATTTTCACGTTTTGCCAAGCGCTTCCCGAAGCATATTGGCCGAGCGACATGAAGGACGCCGCCGAGATGGAGAGTTGTGACGGGATTTCATAAATCGAGAGCACAAAGTCCCGCCGCGAGAGGGCCAGTGTGGTCCTGTCGTTGTCATGATCGGCCACATCCACGGAGAACGCCCACCAGTTGCGTTTCGCCACGAACGGTTCGCCCGGCTTCGCATAACCGAAGTTGATATTTGGGTAGGGCAGCAGGTTGAAATCTTTATAAGTCGCTACCGGCAGCCCGACTCCGGTTTGAGCGAGGTTTCCATATTGCTTATCCTTGGAGATAATCGGATAGCTCCGATCGCGGTCGATAGTGGTCGAATTCGCGGTGGTGAGCGGGACTGGATACCCGTTGCCTAGACTGCGGTTGATTCCCGCTGAGGCATAGCTGGTGTCCAAGTTATCATTCACTCCGCCAATCTGGTTGAAGATCCGGTCCGGTGAGGTGAGTGTCGAGTTCCCCGTATTCGCCGACTTATAGTTGGTTAGATTAAGGGAGGCCAAAACATTGGATGGAATGGATGTCCTCGCGTTGGCCAAATCCAGGGATTCGCCGAAGATGTTTCTCCAACGCAGCGCACCCCGCGTGCCCGACACGTTCGACTCAGACTGCAT
Source organism: Akkermansiaceae bacterium (assembly GCA_043729385.1). Classification (GTDB taxonomy): domain Bacteria; phylum Verrucomicrobiota; class Verrucomicrobiia; order Verrucomicrobiales; family Akkermansiaceae; genus Luteolibacter. The sequence goes on along the minus strand of JAYTLO010000308.1, from coordinate 14,773 downwards.
CGCGCGGATCGCGCGGTTAGGGGTGATGGCGACGATCGCTCTTAGGATCGCTTCTTCCTTTTCGCTATAATCCAAGCGGAGTTGCACTTGGGCTTCGACCACCTGCGCATTGAGGGCGCGGCGGTAGGCATAGATCATTAGCAACGTTAGAATCGACCCCGTGGCTAAAACCAAGAGGAACGAAACATAGCCGGCAGGGTGACGTCTGGATGGGGTTGTCTTCATTGCTGCATGATTCCTGAGTAGATGATTTCCTCGCCATTGGGTCCAGTGAGTATCATTCTTAGAACGCCTTCCTCCATCCGGAATGCCACGTTGCGTGGTGCTTTAGTCACGGCCCACAGAGGATCGCCCAGCACCCCAGTGACAGGCACGACGTAATAGTAAAGCGCAGGTCCAGCTCCCCGGTCCCTAAACTCCAAGATGGTCGCCCGCATGGTGCCATCTGGCTGGCGGAAATTGAGCACAACCACGGGCGAATCCGTTAGCCGGGCGTTAGTTCCCGAAAGCGCGTCTTCCCTTGTAGCATGAAGACGGAAACGGTCCGCCTTTCCTACCAAACGGCTCACATAAGTGCTGATGATCGGAGCTTCTTCGGTTAGGAAACCTTGGGCCTTGAAAATCTTGAGGAACGCGAGCTGCTGGTTGAACAGACCTAGAACCATGGTTCCCGTTGCCATACCTAACATGATGGCCACTGACAGTTCGATCAGGGTGAATCCCCGTCGGGTGCGTTTAAGGATAGGCTTCACTGGGAGCGCAGGACAGTTCGGGATTTCGCGTAAGTCCGGTTGCCAATCTGATAGGTGAGGATGCTTTGGGCTTTCCACACTTTCATCGCAGCCGGGTTAGAGGCTAAGGTGCCAGTGCCGCCATCGACCGGATAGTTTCCGGCATCGGCGATCCGGGTCCGTACCACAGTCCCGTTGATCGGGACGTTTCCTGGTAGAGCGCCGATCCTGACCACCGTACTAACCGTGAGCGGATAGACGGGCCACGGAGAGTTTGCGGCGAGCAGGGATTCGAAAGGAATACGCTCGGCATAAGCCCGCTCATAGGTCATGTAAGCATCAGACACCGACTGCTGCATGGTCCACTGTCGCGGGTGAAGGATATTGAGTGAAAGCTTGAGCAGGACGAGTCCAAGCACCGTGAGTATCGAGAGCGCGATCATCGCCTCGACCATGACAAAGCCCCGGTGGAGCGATCCCCTCTTGCGGATCGGGCGGAAAAGCCCAAACCTGCGCGCATGTGCGGGCACTTTGGCAGATGGGCATTTAGCGCCACCCTCTTCATGCTGGCGGTCGGTCATGGCATGGCCCAAGCCGTCCTCGAGCCGCCGTTCGGATTGCGCTGGGGAGACTCTCCGGAGAAACTCATCAGCTGGGCATCCCGCCATGCGCTGGGCGTGACGATTTCCTTGCCGGGAGATCAGCCCGCGTTGCGGATCTTGAGGATTGAGCCGAAGAAGGGCTTTCTGCCGGAAACTCAGGCCGGCGCGGTGGAGGGACGTTTCCTCACCGGCAAGCTCTATGAGTTGACCATCCATTACTTCGATCCCGAGGCGTCGGCCCCTTTGATCGAGTCCCGCTTCGAGGCGCTGCGCAAGCAAGTCGCCCTGGAGCACGGCGCGCTCCTCACCAACCAGCAGCGCCGGACGGTGGAGGATCATTTTGTGACACGGATTCAGTCGTTTCATCGGGAGCCGGTGAAGGGCTTGTTCCTCCTGCTGGCTTTCACCGAGGTGGAGGATTTGTTGCGGAAATCCAAGGAAGCTAGGTTTTCCCTTATCTATCGAAATGATAACTATCGGAATGACTTGTTAAAAGCAGCGAAAGCCCCGTGAGTTATTCGATGGTGGTGAAGGTGCCATTCATTTCAATAGTGCGGTCTAGGTCGAAGGTAACCGTTGCCGGGGTAGCTGTCGGTGTGATAACTCGCTCCGTGCCGAATGGCGTCACGGTGACCGCTTCGATCGTCCACCGACCATCCGTAGGAAGAACAGATCCGTAATCTGTTAAAGTGAGTGTCCGAGTTGGAGGACTGGATTCATTGGTGACAAGTGCCGATCCGGGCACAATTGTCCCGGTCACTCCAAGTTGTGGATCCCCTTTATACACTTGGGCGTAAGTCGTGGAATTGGGATATAAATCTGTCAACGTGAGAGTTATAGTGGGCAGAGAGTAGCGAATCAACTCGTTCTGGGCAATACCGGTGATGGTCGCCTCGGCGACCGGCCAGACTTGGATATACTTGGAGGCGAGTTGTGATTCCGGTGCTTGGTAGTCTTCCAGCGAGAACACCGAATAGCGCTCTTCCCCGCGAATCTTCGAACGATCCGCGCCGGGGATCATCGTAATTGAATACGTTAAGGTCTGCATCCCGTTGGTGGTGATAGAGCTTTGGGTAAGCAGTGTCGCTTGGGTGCGGTCGATGCCGATTCCAGTTCCATTCACGCCATACGATTGGACGTGTTTGAGGAACTTAACACTCTTGGATGGCTCGGGGTCAGTGGCACCGGAACGCAATCCGTCAACAGTGACATCCACGAAATAGGGACGGTCGGCGCGGGTTCGCGGAACTGCTGCCGAGCCATCTTCCGAACGAATCACGATTGAGGCAATCGGAACATAGGTTCCCACATAACTGGTATCGAGCAGATACTCCGTAAGTCCGGTTAGAGATGAAGATTTCATGGTCCACAAGTCGAAGCGGGCACCCCCAGGGTTGATCGCGAGCTCGGAGAACCGGGAGCCGTTTGCCGCAACTGCGGAAGATGCATCCCAGGCGACTTCGGCAGGCATCTGGAACTGACGAATAAAATTGGCATAAGTAATGGTTTCAACCGCTAGACCTGAGCCAGACAAAAGCGATGCGGCAATGATGCAAGGAATGAGAGGTTTCATGGTTTTGGAGTGGTGGTGATAGTGGTTGCAGATTTTTCAGCCGGGACTTTAGGTGCAAGAACGGAGATCGGGCCGCCTTGATAGGTGGCGATCATTAGGTTCTTGGATTTCACCAGTTGCTTTTTAGTTTCCGCAGCGAGGGGACTGTTCCCTTCCGCTTGGATCCTCGAAACCTCCACGGTGGTAATCCATCCGCGATTGAGTGCATAAAACTCCTCCCAGCTCATGAGCTTCGCGCCTAGCACATACTTGAGTCGATCCTCGAAATTTTTCGGAATCTGCAGAATCGCTCGTTTGGGAACCAACGTCACGGCTCCATTGAAACATAGAGTGTCGGATTGGCTGATCAGACTCTTCGGCTGGTTAACGACCGATGGGTCTGGGCCTTTCGTCGGCACCTGCTTACGCATTGGATCGTTTTGAGAAGCTTGGCGATACATCGCCACGAGTTGTTCTCGGGTGACGGAATCGCGCATCGGGGATGCGGGGACAGTTTCCGCGTGGGCAAGTGAGGCCACGAGTGAGGCTAACACGGAAATAAGAGCTAGTGATTTCATAGGTATGTTAGTTTAATATTACCGAATTTCATCATCGACTCCACCAGACGGATCCACCAACCCATTCGGACCGCCGCGACCATTGCCTGGGTTCGATGAATCGACTCCATCCAAGTTATTACCATGTCCGTTGTTAGGATGCTTTGTACTGAAGCTCACAAGCAGGACAACGTCTTGCACGTCGAAACAGGTCGCATTCCTGTTATTACTTCCAAGTTCCATCAGGACTAACACGCTGAGTGGGCCGATGTTCACCGTTCCCGTGGAATTCAGATAAGGCCGCAGATAGCTTTTCAGATTGGAAGATTGATAGAGAGGAAAAGTGGTGGGAATGGTCGCCCCGTTGACCAATGAAACCACCTGCAAGTTAGAACTCAGCGATGTGTAAAACGGAGTGACAGCGCCATTGATCACATAACTGGCCCCGAAATCCAGAGTCTGGTTCGCGGTCATTTTCTTGATATAGAGTTTCTTGGATGGAGCCACATTCGCCTGAGTGCCATAGAAAATCTGACTGTAGTTACCACGATTAAAACTCAACCGGACATCCACGAAGTGTGTCAATGGATCGCGCGTAGGACTACAAGCAGTGATGCCGGTACCGACGATTTGCACGGTTGCATAGACAGTGGTGTTTGGAATGAGGGTGCCGGGAGGATTAATCACCACCGGTGGGTTCGGGCCGGACAAGCTACTCGGATAGAGAATATTCCAAGTGAGAGTCGGCTTGGTACCGGTTTGCACGACGGATGGATAGGCCGATATCTCGCCCTTGGGGGCGGATGGGATCGTGGGCGTGCTGCCACTATTTCCGTTACCGTTACCGTTTCCTTGGGCGGCACAGGGAGAGACTGCCATGATGCACATGGCGGAGACGGTTGCCGGAAGGGCAACCCAATGTTTGGTTTTCATGGCTGGTTGTTAGGGTGCGAATTCTGAGAAAATTCTTTCATCGTGGACCTCAAAAGCGGGACGACTTTTGAGAGATGGGCGGCCCGGTTCGGGCATAGGCAGGGGTCAGCGAAAAACTCTCGATGAACCCTGCCGATTCGGGACAGAACCCCGATCCGGGCCGCCTGAGGGGCTGCTGGGACGACAGCACCTCAGAAAGAATGGTTTGGTTTGATGCAATTGACGGGTGTGTCGTTTGAATCGGGTTAGGGGTTGAACAGCAGTTGTCTGGGGTGAAATTTCAGCGCGTCGGCAGGGCCGGCTCGCAGGACCAGTTTTTCCAAGGCCCGCGCGGGACCTCTTGATCCTCGGCGAAGCGCCACTCGACGGATTCTCCGCTGCGGAGCTTGAGGAAATCGCGGACGGCAGGGCTGAGGTCGATGCCAGCCGCCTGGTTGCGATTGCCCCGCGGGGATTCTTTTCCGAAAACGTATTGCCAGTGATCCACCTCGAACGGACCGACATCCTCCCACTGGGCGAAGCAAACTTTCCCAGCGTGGTGAATGGCGACCCAGCGGCCCTTGCAGACGGAAATCCCGTCGCCCCGGTAGCTTTCCCAGAACCACGGAATCACTTCCGAGGCCTCTGGACGGTGGACTCCACCTTTGGCGACGTCATTGTAAGGAAGAGCGATGTAAAACGGGTTGAGAGCCGGGATAAAGCCTGCGGGTAGGTAACCGTCCCGGCGATCCGGCTGATCGTAGCCGCCGAAGTTTGCCTGCCAGTTCTGATCCCAAGCGCTCATCGTGTTGGGAGTCGGATTGTTCTGGGTGGGCAGCTCTCCGACCCAGAACACGGTGGCCACCACGTTGCGCTTCCACGCGGCTTCGGAGCGAAACTTGCCTTGCGATCTTTCCACCACCACTCGCGCGGCGGCTGGCACTCCGAATGGATCGCTGAGCGATGGCAAAGCCTCCCGGCGATCCTCAAGAAATCCCTCGTGAACACTCGAAAGGCGCTCAGACAACCGCGCTGCCGCAGCGGACCCAACTAGGGCGGCGCTGGCAATTCCGGTTGTGATCCACAAGGTTTTCATGTCTTTGATCGAAGTGGTTGAAGCTCTGGATGGCTTGAACTTGTCGAAAGACTAAAATTTTAATGAAAGTTAACAAGAAAAATCTTTGACGATTTTTGAACGTTAAATTTTTTGAGGAGTCATGGCAAAAATTCCTTTGTTTAAAAGGAATTTTCAAGCCTGAGACTCATCGGTCGGGGAGATTTCGCTGCTGGGATTCCGGTTATTTCAATTCTCTTCAGATTCTCAGCGCCTGGTTTCTACCGTATTCAGGTCGCTGTTCGAGCTAATTTTTACAAATATTGAACAAATCCGAAGCATTATTTTGCACGTGATCGCGTGGAGTCACGCCTTGCTGATCCCGAAGCGGCGATCCAACTCCTTCATGGCGAATTCGGTGAGCGTGGGACGACCGTCGGAAGCGCAGTAAGGCAACTCGCACGCGAACAACTCTTCAAGCAGCTGCCGGGTCTCAGAGAGCCGCGGAATTTTCACTGCCGAGGCTCTTTTCGCGAGCACCTTCGCCAGCCGATCCACTGCGAATCTGGCTCCTGGCGAAGAATCGTGAAGGAGCTCGTCCATCAAGGCTCCGAGAAATGGCCGTGGATCAGGCACGGGCAAACAGGCCGGCAAACAGTGGATTTGCAGCGTATTCCCGCCGAAGGCCGCCACTTCGATACCGGCTTCCTGCAAGGCCAGTCGCCCGCGCAGGACGAGATCCAGATCCCGTGGATCGAGTTCCAGCAGGACGGGCACCAGCAACCCCTGGGTTTCCAAGACTCCATCACCGGGGTTGATTAGCTTCTCGTAGTAAATTCTTTCCCAAGCGGCCTTGGGGTCGAAAATCACCAGTCCATCCTCGCTTTCCAGCAGGACGAACCGGTGATGAAGCATCCCCACCACGCGGAAATCAGGGATGCCACTCTTATAATCCAGCGGCACCGCGTCATCTGCGGGGACAGATGCAGGCACCAATTTCTCCGCCCAATCCGTGAGCAGCGTCGTGGGCGCTTGGAAACTGGCGAGTTTCGGCACGACATCCACCGCGTCATTGGGAAAAACGAACGGATCAGGCACCGCTGCCCTTTGCACCACCTCTCGCGCCACCGGTCGGAGGCCCACCGCCACTGCTTCCAAGATGGTGTCTCGCACATCGACCGGACGGTGAAACCGCACCTCGCGCTTCGCCGGATGGACGTTCACATCCACCAGCGTCGGCTCCAAGTCGATCCACAACCACGCGGCCGGATACAATCCGTCGGAAATCGCGCCGCGAAATCCCTCGGCCAGAGCGCGGGAAATCACCGCATCCTCGACCGGGCGACCGTTAAGGAAAACATACTGATGCCGCCTACCCTTCCGCGCGTGGCTGGCGGGCAGCAGGTAGCCTTGCACCGAAATCCCGTTGCCGTGCGTGAGCGGCAGGCTGATGAGCTCCCGCGACAAATCGGAACCCAACAACTGCCGCACCCGATCCACCGCCTTCGCCGCCGGGGGCAAATCGAAAACCTCGCGGTCGTCCCGCCGCAGGCGAAATCGGACATTCGGCGCGGACAGCGCATGCAAGCGGAGTTGGTGCTCGACGTGCGCCGCCTCGGTTGTTTCCGCCCGGAGAAATTTCCGCCGCGCGGGCATGTTGTAGAAAAGCGCCTTCGCCTCGATGACCGTGCCCGGCGCACAACCGGCGTCCCGCACATCCCGGACTTTTCCCCCGTCCACCAAGATTTCCGTGCCGGAAACTGAGTCCGTTTCCCGCGTCACCAGCCGGAATCGCGACACGCTGGCGATGCTCGGCACCGCTTCCCCGCGAAATCCCAGCGTCATGATCGCTGCCAAGTCCCCTGCCGTCCGCAGCTTGCTCGTCGCGTGCCGCTCTAGCGAAAGCAACGCATCCTCGCGCGACATCCCACAACCGTCGTCGCTCACCCGAATCAGCGCCGAGCCGCCGCGATCGATGTCCACCCGGATTTCCCGCGCCCCGGCGTCGATGCTATTTTCCACCAACTCCTTCACCACCGAAGCCGGCCGCTCGACCACCTCTCCCGCCGCCACTTGGCTGGCGAGGATGTCGGGGAGGACTCGGATCTTCGGCATCGGCGAAAAGGGAAAGACAGAAGACTTCAAGACACAAGACGCAAGACGAGAGAGTCTCTCCCCAGTGTTCCTGCATCAGGGAACCTCTCAAGCGTTGAAGGGATTTTGACCACGGATTTCAGGGTGAGACTTGAACTCCATCTCATCCGCCAATTTCGGAGGCAAATTTCCCTCAACGTCGAATGCCTCTCACTTCCCCTCCCAGCTCCGTGGTCGCAGCTCCAACCCATACCAAAGGCCACACCCCACCAGCGCAATCAACCCGAGAGCAATGACCCGACGCTTCATCCCGCAACCCCATTGGCTGGCGAGGATATCGGGGACAAGTCGGATCTTGGACATCGGCTCGGGTGGCTATGCAGTTCCCGGCGATCCGCAATCCTGATGATACGCCGGCGTTTTGAAAAGCTGACTGGACTCCACTGACCGACTCCTTGACGAAGCCAGTGCCCATCGAAGTCCAGCCAACCCCGCGACCGGGCAAGCGCAATGCTCAAGGACCGGTTTTGATGATCCGTGAACGGAAGAATTTCGGCGCGTTCACCACATCCACGATGGTGGTGGTTAGGGTGGTCCAAGTGACGAGATCGTTGCTGGACTCGGTCACGATGCTGTAATTCCCGGTGGCGCTTTCCGGAAAGACCAGGACGGTCCCCGGTGGAGTGACGCCAATCTCACTCGCCGGGGTAATCTTAAGGGTGGCGCAGGTGAGCGGAGTCGCAGCGCCATTGGACGCCTCAAGCGTAACCAGGGTGATACCGGTGAACGCGTTACCCTTCATATCGTCGAACTGGCCCGACTCCTTGCCGCGCAGCGCCATTTTGGTGCTCGATCCGTCGGCGAAGGTGAACCGGAGATACTCCACATTGCCGTCGTTGTTCTTGTTGGTGCCGATCACTTCGACCAGCGAGCCGGCGGTGACCGCCTTGGAGCGGGTGATGCCGGTGAGGGTGACGTGTTCCAGTGCTTCGGCTGAGCCGACGAGTGCCCAAATGGCCATCAGTGAATAGGTGATTTTCATGGTTGTTGTTTGGTTAGGCGGGGGAGAGGGGTGTGACGACCGGGTCGTCCTGCGAGGTGGCCAAATCGTGAAAGACGCCGTGAGAGGCCATCAGCTCCGCGCGGGTGCCGAATTCGATCATCCGGCCATGTTCGAAGACTCCGATGCGGTCGGCGCGGCGGATGGTGGAAAGCCGGTGGGCAATGATGATGGTCGTGCGACCGGCCATGAGTTCCTCCAAGGCCCCTAGCAACTCGCGCTCGGTCGCGGCATCAAGGGCGGAGGTCGGCTCGTCGAGGATCAGGACCGGGGCGTCCTTGAGGAAGGCGCGGGCAATTGAAATCCGTTGCCGCTGGCCGCCTGATAGATTCACGCCCCGCTCGCCAAGCGGGGTGTCATAACCTTGCGGCAGGGTCCGGATGAATTCATCCGCTTGCGCCCGGCGGGCGGCGAGGTGGATCGCCTCGTCGCTGGCGTCGGGTTTTCCGGCGGCGATGTTTTCCCGGATGGTGGCGGAAAATAGAAACGGCTCCTGGAAGACGATGCTCACCCGCGAGCGCAACCAAGCGAGACTGAGATCCCGCAGGTCGTGGCCGTCTAACCGGACGGTGCCGCGATCCGGATCATAGAAACGCAGCAGCATGCTGGCGGTGGTCGATTTGCCCGAGCCGGTGCGGCCGACGAGTGCCAGCACCTGGCCGGGTTCCACGCGGAAGGAGACATCGTCGAGCGCGGGCCGCTCCGCTTCATAGCCAAACGAGACATGGTCAAATTCAATTTCACCGCGCAGCGACTCCGGCTTGAGGGCGTTCGGCGCATCGGCGATGGTCACCGGTTCGTCGAGGATTTCAAAAACCCGCGCGATCTGGGCGGAGGCCGAGTGGAAAACGCCGGCACCTTGGCTGAAGGCGTTGAGGGGCTGATAGAGGGTTCCGAGATAGGCGAGGAAAACGAGCACATCACCGGGATGAAGCTGGCCCGCCAGCACCGCGCGGGCACCCACCCAGACGACCGCAGCGGTTCCGAGCGACATGATCACGCCGATGACCCAGCCGAACGATAACTCGGCACCGGATTTCCGGAGATTTTCGCGGACGCTGGTATCGGCTTGCTGGGAGAAACGACGATTGTTTCCCTCCTCCATCGTGAAGGCCTGGATCACGCGGATCGAGGAGAGCGCCTCTTGCAAATTCACCGCCAGCGCGCTCTCGCTCTCATGGAACTTCTTCGCCCGGGAGGCGATCCGGTGTTCGTAGCTCTTGATATTGAGCCACAGCAACGGCGCGGTGGCGACGGTGATGAGGGTCAGGGTGACATCGATCCGCAACATCACCACCACCACTCCCACCGAGATACAGAGTCCGGAAAAAATCGGGACGACCACACCTGATAGAAGCGACTGTAACGCGTAGCTGTCGTAAGCAGCCCGGTAGAGCAGGTCACCGACTTTCGAACGGTCGTGAAAGGCGAGCGGCAAATGATAGAGCCGGTCGAGCGCCTGCACCCGGAACTCGCGGACCATGCGGTTGCCCGCATGGATCATCCACAACTGGCTCAGCAGGGTCAGCGTTTTGTGGGTCACTCCCAGCACGACCATGGTCAGCGCGACGGTGAGTGCGGCGGTCAAGGGTGCCCCGCCCGCGGCGAAGCCAGGTGCCCACGCCAGCCAGCGCGGCGGCGGGTGCCCGGCAAACACCGAATCCACCAACCATTTCACCGGCCACGGCAAGGCGATCTCTAACAATGCGGCGAGCAGTAACAGCACCATGCCCCCAGCCACGTGGAGGCGGATACCGCGAAGGTAGGTAAAGCAGCGGGTGAGCATGGGTCAGTTTTGATATTCCGCATCCACTTCCGGCATGCCAAGAGCGGTGCCGCACTCCAAGGCGGCTTGGGAAATGGCGTTCAAGGTATGACGGCGGGCGCGGAACAACAGGCAGGTGAAGGCTCCGAGTGGAAACAACAAGGGCACAAGCGCTGGCACGTAACCGATCAACGCGATTCCGCCGACGACCGCAAGCACGCCCAATGGATATGACGACTTACGCTTCGCTTCGATCCGGTAGCGGACCCAATGAAAGCCGCGGTGGAGAACTTCCTCATAAACCGAAGTCACGCGGACTTCGTAAAACCCCGGTCCCTTGATGAGGAGATCGCTGTCCTCCCATTCGCCACTCGCCTCCCAAATCCAGCCGCACGCATCCAGGTGTTTCCATAACAGCCGGAGCCATTCATCGCGCTGGCTCATGTTTCCCCACAAGCGCTGGTTCTCGGGGTATTTGCGGCGTACAGCCCAAAGCCGGCGGGTTCCGGCGAGCCTGCCGTAAAAGCGCGCCCACGGCTGGGTGAGATGGAGAACCGTGACCAACAGGACTCCCTTCGCCCGCTCCCAGTCACTCCATTGATCCCGGTGGATGCGGGACGCCTTGATGCCGCTGTATAATGCCGAAGCAACCGACATGGAAAGCCCGGCGATCCCCGGCAAGATCAACCAACCCACATGACTGAGGTCTAACACACCGATCATCCCCGCGAGCAACACACAGAAAAACAGGATCTGCCACTCGATCGACTTGAACAGCACCAGCCAGGATGAAATGCGCGGCTGGTACATCGACTGGAACATCGCCCCGCCGAAGAATCCCTGATAGATCCGTGGCCGGAGAATCACGGGCAGCGAACTCAACACCACATTGGGCAGGCTGTCGTAAATGCTGCCCTGCCAGACGCTGTGGCCGAGGACGTTGAAGCGCGACGGATAGGCGGCATGGAGATGGGCCTCCGCGTAGCCGTAGCCACGCTGTTGCTTGAGATAGGCTCGGACCGAGGAGCGGCGGCGATGCCAGACAAATGCCGAAGGACTAAACGCGATCTTCTTCTCCCGCACGAGCAGTTTCCAGCAGACATCCACGTCATCCCCTGCGGCGCGGTGAGTGACGTCGAAGCCGCCGATGGCGGCGAGATCCTTCTTGATATAGGCCATGTTGCAGTCAGGAACATGCTCGGCGATTTCATCACCTAACAACACATGGGTGGGATTGCCCGGCGAATGATGCACGCATTGGGCCGTGAAATTCTCATCTGGCGGCGAGAGATTGGGGCCGCCCACCGCCGACGCGCCCTGCTCTAACAACGACTGGACCATGAAGAACAGCCAATCCGGATCCGCGAAGGCATCGTCGTCGATGTAGGCGACGATTTCCCCCTCGGCGAGCTGCATGCCGGTGTTGCGCGCGTTGCTCGGGCCGCCGTTGGTTTCGATCCGGTGGTAGCGGACCGGGAAGCGCGCGGCGATCTCAGCGATCGGGACGGTGGAACCGTCATCAACCACCAGCACCTCATGATTCGGATAGTTCAATTGTCCGAGCGATTTCAAGCAGGACGCCAACGTGCGGGCACCATTGTAGGTCGCGACCACCACCGTTACGCGTGGCCAATCCTTGCGGCTCATCTGATAGTGGTTCTGCCGGTAAACCTCACTGACCACCTCGAGCGCGGGTTTCGGGCGGCGTTCGGCATCAGTGACTCCGAATGCCCAGCCTTCGATGTCCTCGTCGAAGATACTCCATTCATCCGTCCAACTGTAAACGGCGGTGCCACAAAGTCCCTTTTCAAAGCTGGCCTGCAAAAATCGTCCGAGGAATTCGGCTTGCACGTCGCTGCCGTGCTTCGCGCTGTCGATCCCCAGTTCCGCAAGAAACAACGGCCGCTCACCCGCCAGGCTGTGCAGGCGCGCGAGGTAATCCCGGAAACACTGCTCGCGTTCCAGATAGATGTTAGGAAACGATGTCGAAGTTCGGCAGATTGAGATACTCGGTCGGCGGATGGTTGACATAAGTGACCAGACCGCCATCGGAATGCTCTTTGACGATGTTGCAAAGGTTCCGCAGGAATTCGCTGACCCGCGGCACTCCATACCAGCGGACGATCAAGGGCGGCACTTCATTGCCGATCGAATACATCAGGATTGCGGGATGACCCGCGAGTTACTTGGTGCGGGCCTCGGCCCACTGATAGAGATAGGTTTCGCGGTCGGTCCCGAGTTCGCAAAACCGTGGGCCCCAGCCGACCTCGGGGATCAGCATCAGGCCCTTGTCCCAAGCGGCGTCGGCGATGCGTTGGCTGGGCGAGTTGTAGAGCTGCACCGTGTTGATGCCGGCGTCGCGCATCCGGGAGAAGTCGTCCTTCAGCTTGGAAAACGGCGGATAAGGTTCGCCCGCGTCATTCGCGCTGAAGCTGCCGTAAGTGATGCCTTTGATCCAAAAGCGCTCGCCATTCACGGTGAGGAATTTTCCGTCCACTTGGGGTCGGAGAACGGGGCTCGATCTAACGGGCGAGGGGGTTGCGATTGTTTTCTGCGGGGCGAGGGTGTTCGCGATCATGGTTGGTGGAGGTAAAATCAGAATCGGATTTGCATGGCGAGTTTTGCGATCAACTCGGAATTCGTGAGTTGGAAACTGGTTGGGCTATCCCAGTAGGATTGATTCAAAACGACATCGATTTGACGACCGGGCTGGTATTCCCAAGAGAAGCGGGAATTGAAGCCGATGGAATCGGAGATCGTGTCGTATTGGATCAGATTGGACCAGCGCACCCGCGGCGTGAACCGGAGCACCAGCCACAGACTCATCAGGTGGCTGTCGATTTCTCCGCCAGGCATGTCGAAATGGTTAAAGTCATAACTCACGCCGTAGGCCGTTAGACTTCCGGGAATCCACCAGAGGTTGGCGAAAGCGGACTGCCAATCACCGCCGTAATAGCTGCCGCCGCGCATACCGGTCTCGCCGCTCAAAGCACGGCGCTCGGCAAGTTTCCAGATCAACTCGTAGGTGAGCATGTCATAGCTGCCCGCGGGAACCACCACATTGCCGGGCAGGGTGAAGTCATACAAAGGCCGGTCAAACGTATCCGTGATCCCGAAGCTGATCTCATCGTTGCCCGCCAACCGCACCGCCAGCGGATAGAAGCTGTGGCTGCGCGTCTGCAATTCGTTGTCGAGATCGGTGTAAATCTGGTTGGCATAAATGAAACTGAACCATTGATACCAAGTCGGGTTGTCCGGACGGATCAGGTAACGCGAGTTGCTGGCGAAGTAACGGACGTCGTTGCGCTTGATGAAGCCGAGCGCCGGATCAAAGCCCGCGCTGATTTCCGCCGCCTTAAGTTCAATGTTGATCCGATCGCCCGGCCAGCTCAGTCCGATCCCGTAGGCATGTCCGTCGTAATCCGGAGCCGCCACCGGATCGGTCTGTGAATTGAGGCAAAACAAGTTGGCGACCAGCGTTTCATTGCCGAGCCATTGGGAGGTCTGATAGCGGAAATCGAAGCCGAGCATCGCATTGTCGCCATCCGAATTCGGGTCGCCCGCCGTGGCGATGGCACCTACCGTGGACTCGCCGAAAACCTGGCGTGTCATCCGCCCTGCGAATACCGGCTTGGCTTCCACGTCATTCGCCGAGTCGAGGTAGGCGGTGGTCATGCCGATTTCATAGTTTCCCACCCGGCCTGACAATTTCCCCGCTCCTATAATCGGGACTTGCTCGCCCGATTCCGACAATCCGATCCGGCGGGTGAAGTAGGGAATCAGGAGATCTTCGTTCAAATCCGCGAAGCGATAGATCCCCGAGTCTTCGAGGAAGAAATCCCGCTTCTCAGGAAAGAACAGTGGGAAGCGGGTGAAGTTGATCTGCCGTTGGTCCACCTCGGTATCCGCGAAGTCGGTGTTCAGGCTGAGGGTGGCGGTCAGCCCGGAATTGACCCGCCAGCGGAAATCGAGACCCACATCTCCGCCGACGCTGCCGCTGTTTCCCTTTTCATTGTTCAAGCGGGCGAGCGCGTAGGGCGCAACCTCCAGGCCGAGGTTCACGGGCAGCCCGCGAAGTCCCGTCAGCGTCCCCGCATTCCCCGCGTAGTGGACTTTGGTCTCCGGTCGCGGGGACGTCCAGCGACCACTTTCACCCTTGCGGGAAATACTCCGCGAGAAGTTGAAGCCCCAAACCTGACCCTTGGGATCATAACTCAAGGACTTGAACGGGATGGCGATTTCCGCCGTCCAGCCCTTTTCATCGATCCGGCAGCGGACGTCCCAAATCCCATCCCAGTTGGTGTTGGCGGTGAAATGATTGCTGACCAGCGCGTCCCAGCGCCCCTCGTCGGGATTGCGGTAGGAACCGCCGTTACCGGCGGCCCCCCGCGCAGATCCGTACGTGAAGAATTACCTCATACGGCTCTTGCCTTGAGTCGAGCGCGA